>NZ_JBEOPL010000001.1:0-350123 GCF_040310065.1 Shewanella sp. TB7-MNA-CIBAN-0143 | reverse complement strand
GGATATTGATTAGCTTTTGCATAAGAAATGAAAGTAAGCCTAGCGCAATATAGCTTAGCCCTAAGATGCTTTGGGGCATATATAATTTACGTGTCTGACACATATCTTGACAAATTTCAATTTATTTCGGAGTAATGGGAGATGCTTTTGGGGGTAATCCAGACGTTCTAATTTTAGAGTCTTTGCATTTATCTATGGTCGATTTACCAACCTTCATCGCTTTTACTGCTTGGATGATAGTATGGATTTTATGGGGTACTAATTCAGCAGCATCGAGTTTAAAAATATATTTAGATAGATTTTGGAACAACTAAATTGACTTTAGACTTTCTGCAGCCGACCAAAACACAACGATTTTCAGAAGAAATATTGCCAGCCAAAACTCGATTCGCATAGTTTTTTTGTCGTGAATGCTTTTCTTGTTTGATAGAGCTGAAGTCTTTTGACATGAGATTTATTCCTTAAACTTTAATAGTTAAGTTATACGCTCTGTAGCGTTTATTGCAATATTTATCACTTCAGATAATAACAACATGATTATGATCCAATTCTAATCCCTAGGTATTGGCACGACAAATACTGATAATACTGCATTTTCTATACTAAGCCTTTAGGTGTGCGAAGTTTCTGAACCTCTAAGTAGGTAGAAGCACAGATAAAGTGTCTACACATTCTATTTGTAGAGGCATCGAGTATTATGGTCGAGTTGAACAGCATGATTATCAGTAATACTTTGCGATAAATGACATTGTTATAGTCCCTCTCTTGGTAATGTGACACAGAATTATGAACCGCCTACTTTCTGCGTATTGTGATGATGCATTAAATAGTTGAAATCGGGTGATCTATATTAATTCACTTTCTAAAGTCGCCAATATCTGCTTTTGATATTCGATTTCAGCTCTTGTAGCACCTAACTTAATCTTTACAAGCGATTGTGAGAGATCAAAGTAGTATTGTAGTGTAGTATCTGCGCTCTTATGACCAGCAAAGCGTTTTAACTTATTTAACATATTGTCGTAATCAGTATCAGACAACCTACCGATCGCGCGACTCCTTCGCTGCTCAATCTCTAACAATAAACAACCATAGCTTGTTATTGCATATCGACGTAAAGCGTGAGGGGTGATTTTAATTAGCTTGCTTATCTTTCCCCCCATCGCTCTTTTCTTTGTATCATTCACAGAGAGCTCAAAGGTTACAATAGATGATATATAAGTATCTGACATCCTTGCAGAGCTATTCTTGCGCTTATTGGCCGTTGTTACAAACACCTCTCCACTATCCTTGCAGTGTCCCTCTTTCAAAATCATTTTGCGTTCGAAGGATATATAACTGAGTGTTCTTTCAAGCAGATCAGGAGTCACCTGCACCATACGCTGTTTATCATTTTTAACTCCATGCTTTACCAGAACATTGAACATTTTGTTAATCGTTTTAAGTTCGTATTCAACTCCCTTGAGAATAGCCAACTGTTTTTGCAAGCCATCTGCTTCCGCCTTAGCTTGATCTAACGCCTGCTCAATGGTTTCACATTGTAGTAATCGTGTCTCCTCACTGCGGAGACCGGCTTGCGACATCCAATCAAAAACGAGTAGATTACGAATGCGATACATGTATTCCATGTCATCACTATTTTTAGGTGCTGCTTGACTAGCACGTTGAAGGACCAGTTCAGAAAGAAGGTTGATATGATTTCGAGTTGGTACAAACAGAGGCCCGCATGATGAGGCTACACGTTTTCTATAAGGACTACGGCATTCTCTCTTCCCTTCACCTGGTAAAACTTTAATTTGATGAGCAGGAATGCCTCTTTCTGTATCAGCCCAGCCACATAAATATTTAACATCTGTTTTGGAGTTAATCTGCAACCACCAGAAATAACCTACTACTGCACTTAAGTTTTGGTTTGCTGAGTCCACCTGAATTTTATCTTTGCCCTGCTGAAGAAAAGCAAAATATTTATCTAAGTCGTTTGAAGTAACAGCATTAATTTTTCTTTCAAACGACATACTATCGCTTTTTTTGTTCAGAGCTGTAATTCGAAATAAATAGTTGAAGAATTTGACAAGGTATAACGCATTGTAATAGCTGGTATCCACGGATACTGTTTTAGCTCGACTCATTAAAAATTCGGTTACGTTCCAATAAACATGCCCATTAGGAAACCCAACTAGAAACCCATTGCTATCTTTATCAAGATGCTGCTGCCTAGAGGTATGTAAAAAAAAACTCAAATTCCGCCCCTACAATTTGATCTGAGCTATCGTTTTTACTTGACAATTTGTCATCTTAGCCATCAATTCTCTTTTTTCGCATTCACACTTAGCAATCCGTTCTCTGAGATCACAAATTAAGGCATTTTTTCGGCCAAACTCTTCCTCACGCTGAATTATAAGCTCATGTTGATTAAGTAAATCCTCAGTTAATGCGGCATTGCGGAATAGCATTTCGCGATAAAGCGATTCGTAATCAATTTTATCGCTTTCAGTGGACTTAGTAAGGAGCCTAGTTGCATTCTTAAGGGATTCAACTTGATCGTGTATCCTGTTAGCATTCATTCTGTAAGTTTTAGATGACTTGCTAAACGACTGTAGATTCCGCTTTTGACAATTCAAAGCACAAAACCAATTAACGCTAACTTTTCCATTTTTATCAGCAAGCTCTTCAAGAAACGATTTAAGTTCATTATCTTTTTGAATGACACTTCTGATAACGTCAATTTTGTTATCTATTTTAGCTTGAATTGCTTCCAAGTTAACTCTATTTGCAGCTTCTGTATTTGCCATTCTCGTTACCTATTAGCCAGGATGGCATTAAATATAACCGAGTCTTCTGGATTTAGTAGACACTGCTCTTCCAAGTTTTTATAGTTCCAGTTAGCTAAAGGTAGCTTGTTTGGGCATCCATGACACTGCTCACGATTGGCAGTTAAAGTGTGCGCCATTTCATTTCCGGAGATACACTTAGACTTGCTTTTTCTACAACTTGTATTGCCCACACAAAGACCATCCTCAATCATTTCGAAGACAATATCATCCTCATTGATAAATTGCTCATACGCCATCCTGACACGGTTCTCAGCAATTGATGTGATATTTTTTGCACATTCATTAAATTTCTCACCAATATCAGATGCAGAATCAAATAAGCCACTCTGGCTGTTGTGCTCTTCCAGCACATCAATCATCGCCATACGAGTAAAGGCATCCTGCGTTGCATCTTCACTAGTAGAATTAAGATATGCAAATGTCGTCGTAATATCAGTATGCCGAAGATGATACTTTAGTGCATCAACACTTCCGCCAAAATGGTTTACAAAAACACCGGCGAAGAATCGGCGAAATTGATGCTCACTAAACTGCCAAAGATAATCATCTTTTATACCTATGAACGCAAAATATTCAGCCCGGTACTCCTTGAACCAATACTGCGATACATAATCGTTGGTCATATTTTTATATTGCCACAGGTTCTCGTTACCAGTTATTTCTCGGGCAGGACGACTAATTTCTTCAAGCAACTCAATGCATATTTTCATTAAATTAGTTGCGGGAAACTGGTCATTAACTCGGTATGTTTTCGCCACATACATATCAATCCAATGGCCAGACTCCGTCGTACTAATACACCTCGCTTTTAAAGACATAATTTCAGAGCTTCGACGAGCAGTAAAAAAGCAAAGAACCATTTCAATAGCCACCATCAAATGCCGGTATAAAAAAGTTGCTAAACCATAATTTTTCGCTTGTTTATCATGTGATTCATTATGTTTTTTTAGCCAATTACTGATGGTGCTTTTGTATGTTTTATATTCATCTGCAATCTGTTTTAATGTCCAGCCACTAGCACGTAGCTTAGCCACTTCCGACCACTTGTTACGATCCGCTTCACTATAGGTCTTTGCTGTGGTTCTATCGAAATTAGTGAACAGAATTGGAGGAAATGAATCTTTATAACCTTCAACTGCAATAGGGTTCTTTCGAAAGTATTCCTTGGCTAATTCAGCTGTATTATTGTGAGGTTTAAAAGACGCTAACTTAGCAAACTTCTCTAGTGCGTCATCGCGTTTTTCTAACAATGGCTTGCCATAATGAAGAATAAACTCAATAGAACGCTCTACTGCCTTTTTCATAATAAAAAAGGGAACATCTTTTGTTTTGCCGTTTGAACTAGCCTTTTTGTTAATTGCTCTGATTTCACAGTTCGATATCGGAGGAATATCCGAAGGCATCATAGGAAGCAGATCAGGGTAGCGAGTAGCAAGCCGTAGTGTTCTATTTAGCGCAGAGATTTGCTTAACAACTGTCCCCGTTGTATTTAAGGCGTATACTGATTTTTTTTTGCCTGAATTCACCTGATTTCTAAAACCTTTCGAGTTATAATCATCTTGCAAACTATCCGAAATATCAGCCAACTCTCTGAAATTACTCCAACTATTGGTTGGAATGCCAAGGTCAAACATTAAATGCTTAATATTAAAAAGGCTCTGTTGTCTCACTTTTGGATAGAGACTCTTCTTGACATATCTGGATAGGTCACTGCTAGAAATATTTACATGCGCCTGGAATCTTTCTGTAAACCCTAAGTTATGAGCTGTAGTTAGGTACAAGTTCTGAGCAAAATCACGAACCATTTCTGATGTCGCATTTTTAGGATTACGTATATCTTGCTGCCATCTCAAAAATCGAATGAAATACATTAGTTTAGCTAAATACTTCTTGATTGACTGGTGACTATCCAATGCCTGATTGGTGGCTCTAGAGTCAACAACAGATAACAGCACTAGCCATTTTACAGTCTTAAGTAATTCAGGCTCGTCAACAAGTAATAATTGACAATCTAATATTAGCTCGAAATCAACATCACCTTTTTCACCGTTAAGTAACAATATCCATTTATTGTCACTAAATGGACTTAAAAGTTTATCACAAACAGGAGCTTCGATATTGCTAAAGTCAATCACCACTTCAAGCTTATTTAACGCGATTTTGTTCACTCTCACAAGTTGAAGACCTTCAAATAAGGGTTTTCGTCTTTCTGCAGATTAAAAAGCGTCTCCGCACCAGATAATTCGAAGCGAACATCTTGGTTACGCCTGTATGCATCGATCGCGTAATTATTAAATACCTTCCACAACTGCCACTTCTTCATCTCTGCTTCACTAAGTTGATCGAAGGCATACTCTAATGCAGCATTCCACAATAAAGTATTCAATATAGAGTGCTTGCTGGCAACAAGCACTGGTCGCCTATTGGTACAGGTTGGGCAAAACTCAACCTTATTACAAGCTTGGCCTTTTTTGGTATACGGCCCGTCGATTGGATCCGTACAATACACCCCACCGAACTGACTATTTAAGATTTTCTTGGCCCCTTCAACACTAGCAAGGTAGTCACTACGATCAATACCGGCAAAATCAATAAACTCATCAATCTGCATCGTTACTAGAGCCTCTAGTGAATTTTGAAACTTACGAATATCAAGTTCATTGTTGAAATTCAATGCTAAGTGCTTCAAATAAGCTGAGGTTGAGGACATATTAGTATGCCTACCTTGTTTCATAACCTTAAGAGGATCTTTAGTTAATAGGGCCGTTAATTGCATACTGCTTTGCCTGATCATACTGGGGGGTACCTGAACGGCACCATGAGTCAATTCAGATATGACTTTGGCAAAAGACTTTGTACTTGCTCCAGCACTTAAAGGGGCAGGAAAGTAACCACTATTATTTCTGTTTTGATTCTTGTACAAAGTTAAGAATAAACGATTTTTATTGTGATCTTTCGCCATATTCCTGTAGCGGCTTGTTGCGGACTGGAGATACCTTATGACTTTAGGGACACCTAGCCTCAATCGTTCGCAACCTTCAAACACTAGTACATCAATACGCTCCTCATTCGGATCAGCTTTTGTTAGCCCTATACGTCTCTTTGACATATTCGCACGGTTTTTATTATCAATTAAATGATACACACCCTCATTTTCAACTAAACAATCACTGTTTAGGTAGCGAATACTAGACTCATTATTTGAAGTATCAATATACAAAATACATTGAGCTAAAATTTGTGCTTCTGAATGAAGGTTAAAATGGTTGTTAATATCAATGATTAAATTACCTCCCATAACTCGGCATCGTCGGCTTAAATAACTATAAAGAATACGGTTATGGTATCTTCGAAGTTCTTTTTTCTCAAAGGAATCCCGAGGAACGACTCCTTCTTGATAGTGATATATATAAGCCGATAGGCCATCAATACCGTAACTTTCAATTAATAAGATTATTTCTTGAAACTTTAATTTTGAGCCAACTCCAGACGAGACTAGCTCTTCACGATAGAGCAATAATTCATGAATCTTGGCGGCTATCTCAATATTTTGTTTTTTATTCGCTGAGCGGATGGCAAGTAAATGCTTTGCAATAATCGTACGAAGCCGCTTTTCTGCGTTTATTCTAATAAGTTTTAGATTGTCATTTAAAAAAACACAGGTGGCTCTAATCAAATCATCAGTCGACTTAATTTTCACCCCTGTTGCGCTCATAACGCTGGATAGCATTGATCTTATTTGATTATTATCACAATCTAAGCCTAACTCATTAATTACGCTTTCGACTTCAGGTATCCCTTCCTTAGATCTAGCACGATTATTGGTGACCATAGAACGGGCTAGTCTGGGAGGTAATTTTAAACCTTTAATCCTAAGGCCGTGAGGCCAAATACCATTAGACGCGGAGTGTTTGAGGAAAGATGAGAGGATTGAAAGATAATTATGGGCATTAGTACCTTTGCCATAAGTTTTTATTACATGTTCTCTATATGCATCTAAGGCAAACTGCCAATCTAGATGAGCAACTTCTGCATGACCAACACGATTTAACTTCCTAATAAGGCTAATCGTAGATTGGGAGTTTTTACTCGCTAGGAAAGTTAAGAAAGTGTATAATCTGCCATAGATAGTACTGTCACCTGATATAGTAGTGTTAAGTGTTTTTGATACATACTCTTCAAACGACTCATCAAAACACCGCAAGAATGACTTACCTAAGGATTTAAACTCCTTTATATCAGAAAACTTTCTTGATTTTTTAGAGCGGTTTCGGTTCAAATTACTTTTGCTCTGTCATTAACTGAAAAAGGAGCTAATTATTAGCTCCTTTTATACCACATCCAGTCTTAAATTAGAAAACTTCACCAGTTTCTAAATCAATATTTTCATCACTAGCAGATGAGCTAGCTGGCGTTTTTGAACTTAATAGCATCGCACGTAATGTCGTATCAATTTCTTGTGCCACTTCAGGATGTTCAAGTAAGTATTTACCCGCGTTAGCACGTCCTTGACCAATTTTTTCGCCTTTGTAGCTGTACCAAGCACCGGCTTTATCAACCAGCTTGTGTGCAACACCTAAGTCAACTAGTTCACCGGTACGGTTAATACCTTGTCCATAAAGGATCTGGAATTCAGCTTGCTTAAATGGAGCTGCAATCTTATTTTTAACCACTTTAACGCGAGTTTCATTACCGATGACTTCATCGCCATCTTTAATCGCACCAGTACGACGAATATCTAAACGAACAGATGCGTAGAATTTAAGTGCATTACCACCAGTGGTCGTTTCAGGGCTACCAAACATTACACCAATTTTCATACGAATTTGGTTAATAAAAATAAGCAGTGTGTTTGATTGCTTAAGGTTACCAGCAAGTTTGCGCATCGCTTGGCTCATCATACGAGCAGCAAGGCCCATATGCGAATCACCAATTTCACCTTCAATTTCTGCTTTTGGTGTTAATGCTGCAACAGAATCGACAACGATTACGTCTACCGCACCTGAACGCGTTAACGCATCACAAATTTCTAGTGCTTGTTCGCCTGTATCTGGCTGTGAACAAAGTAAGTTATCAATATCTACGCCTAGCTTTTTGGCATAAATTGGGTCAAGAGCATGTTCAGCATCGATAAACGCACAGGTTTTACCTTCTCGTTGCGCAGCAGCAATAACTTCCAATGTCAAAGTAGTTTTGCCACTACTTTCAGGCCCATAGACCTCCACTATTCGACCTAAGGGGAGTCCGCCTGCACCTAACGCGACGTCTAATGAAAGTGAGCCGGTAGAGATAGTTTCAACATCCATTGTGCGGTCTTCGCCCAACTTCATGATCGAACCTTTACCGAATTGCTTTTCAATTTGACTTAACACTGCGACAAGTGCTTTTTGTTTATTTTCATCTGTTTTAGACATGTTATAACCCTTGCATATTTTTTGATTTAAGATGAATATTTATTCACCACCACCACTTGTTAATATATACAGCTCATATCAAATTAGTATATTGGGAACGCTATGAACCGGTTCTTTGCGTCGAACTTGTTCTAGGCAGCGATTAAAGAGGGGGTTAATCTAGGTGAACCATTTAAAGTTTGGCTTTGGTAAATTTCAACGATACGTCCCATTGGCAAACCGCCCGCACCGAGTGCGATATCCAATGAAAGCGAACCGGTAGAGATAGTTTCAACATCCATTGTGCGATCTTCGCCCAACTTCATAATTGAGCCTTTACCAAATTGCTTTTCAATTTGGCTTAAAACGGCGGCTAGTGCTTTCTCTTTATTTGGATCAACCTTCATTATAAAACCCTCTTAAGGCATTCAATACGTTTAGTAAAATGCTATTTCGACTTAGGTGAAGTGACGTGAATCATTTCAATATGTTCATCAGTATACTGTATAGTCATACAGTATCAAGTGCTGAGCTGATTTTTTTTTAAACCTTTGAGAATTGATCATTTACATCAATATTTTATCCTCATAAAATTTTTTGTTTGAATCTATTTATACGCTGGGGGCAAATATTGTTAAGATTAGCCCCATAAGATTTACGTCCTACGATTGATTAATAGTGAAGTGTTCATAATGACAGTGATTGATACCAGCGATTTAGAAAAACACACCCCGATGATGCGCCAGTATTTGGGCTTAAAAGCGGCCCATCCTGATATGTTATTGTTTTATCGAATGGGTGATTTTTATGAGCTTTTTTACGATGATGCTAAACGCGCTTCTGAAATGCTGGGTATTTCACTGACGGCTCGTGGAAAAAGCGGCGGTGACCCGATTCCCATGGCAGGCATTCCATATCACGCTGTCGAAGGCTATTTAGCAAAATTAGTTAACATTGGTCAGTCTGTAGCCATTTGTGAGCAAATTGGTGATCCAGCCACATCAAAAGGCCCTGTTGAGCGCCAAGTGGTGCGCATTGTTACCCCTGGCACCTTAACTGACGAAGCTCTACTGCAAGAAAAACAAGACAATTTATTGGCAGCACTGTATCAGGGTAAAAGCGGTTTTGGTTACGCGACTTTAGACATTTCGTCTGGTCGTTTTGTTGTTGCAGAATTACCCACTCGTGAAGCTTTAGAAGCCGAATTACAGCGGACTAATCCAGCAGAGTTACTTTACAGTGAAGATTTTGCTGACATGTTATTAATCAATAACATGAAAGGCATCCGTCGTCGCCCAGAGTGGGAGTTTGATTACGACACATGTATTAATTTACTGCTCAATCAATTTGGCACCAAAGATTTGCACGGTTTTGGTATTACTGATGCACGATTGGCGTTACAAGCTGCAGGTTGTTTAATGCAGTATGTAAAAGATACCCAAAAGATGGCGTTACCACATATCAACTCGATTGTGCGCTTTAATCAATCTGAATCTATTATTTTAGATGCCGCAACTAGACGTAATTTAGAGTTAACTCAAAATTTATCTGGCGGGCGAGAAAATACCCTATCATGGGTATTAGATAATACCGCAACCCCTATGGGTAGCCGTATGTTACAACGCTGGATCCATGAACCATTACGCAATCGTCAAACTATTCAATATCGCCATAGCGCAGTCAGTGAACTCATTGAGCAAGACTTATATCAAACCTTACATGAGCAACTAAAAAGCTTAGGTGATATCGAACGTATTATGGCTCGTTTAGCACTACGCAGTGCCAGACCACGTGACTTTTCACGTTTAAAGCAAGCACTAACGCTTCTGCCTGAAATCCAGCAAACATTAGCAACATGCCAACAACCTCGATTAAATACGTTAGTGCAATTACTGGGTGAATTCCCTGAACAACATGATTTATTAGAACGCGCTATTGTAGACAACCCTCCCATGTTAATTCGTGATGGTGGCGTTATCCGTACTGGCTATAATAATGAGTTAGATGAATGGCGTAAGTTGAGTGAAGGCGCCAGTGATTATTTAGTCGAACTTGAAGCTCGTGAGAAACAACAAACGGGGATTAACACCTTAAAAGTCGGCTATAACCGGGTTCATGGTTACTATATTGAAGTTAGCCGTTTACAGTCAGATAGAGTGCCACTGAGCTATCAGCGTCGTCAAACACTCAAAGGCACCGAACGATATATCACCCCAGAATTGAAAGAATACGAAGAAAAAGTACTTTCAAGCCAAGGCAAAGCACTCGCGCTTGAAAAACAACTGTGGGAACAACTGTTTGACTTATTGTTACCTAAATTACAAGAATTACAGCAGTTTGCAACGGCTGCTGCCGAGTTAGATATATTAAGTAACTTTGCCGAACGAGCACAATTATTTAATTATCAATGCCCACAAATGACCCACGATATTGGTATTAATATTGAAGCGGGCCGCCATCCAGTCGTTGAACGAGTTAGCCAAGCAGCATTTATTGCTAATCCGGTAGCGTTAACACCGCAGCGCCAAATGCTTATTGTCACAGGTCCGAATATGGGCGGTAAATCTACCTATATGCGTCAAGTTGCATTGATTACATTGATGGCACATATCGGCTGTTTCGTTCCAGCAGACCATGCTCAAATTGGTGAAATCGACCGAATTTTCACCCGTATTGGTGCATCAGATGATTTGGCATCGGGCCGATCAACCTTCATGGTTGAAATGACCGAAACGGCTAATATTTTACATAATGCTACTGCAAACAGTTTAGTGTTGATGGACGAAATAGGTCGCGGCACCTCGACTTATGATGGTTTAGCGCTCGCTTGGTCTGCTGCTGAATATCTAGCCAAAAACGTCAGTGCACTGACATTATTTGCTACTCATTATTTTGAATTAACTCAATTGCCCGAGCTGTTACCGTCAGTGATTAATGTGCATTTAGATGCAATAGAACACGACGACACAATTGCCTTTATGCATTCGGTACAAGAAGGTGCGGCAAGTAAAAGTTATGGTCTACAAGTTGCGGCCCTAGCGGGTGTGCCGGCCTCCGTCATTAAAGCGGCAAAACATAAGCTTCATCAACTTGAAAACCGAGATATGACATTATCTCAACAGAATCCAACTCAAGTGAGTATGAACTTATTACCTCCAATTCCAGAGCCATCACTAGCACTGAAAAAGTTAGCCCAAATTAATCCAGACGAATTGACACCTAAACAGGCGTTAGATTATTTATATGAGTTGAAGCGATTAAGTCACACGAACACCGAGCTACGAAAATAACTGGCCAAGTGAATTTTTGAACTGTGGAAGCCTGCAAAGGCTTCCATTTCAATGACGTATTAGGTGTTACATCAAACGAGTAACGCCCCTGAAATACGATGAAATGAACCAACAGTATTAAAACACCAGCAGTAATACCTAGGTTATATCGTCAAGTTGCCACTACACAACGCTTAAATTAAGTTGGCGATTAGTAGGATAAACCTAAGCGCATGAGCAAAATTAAAATGCTCATATAGGTCTTAACCCTAATATCGCAATACCTTAATTGACCTTATTGACACATTAATGATGACATATCATTTGTGTGTTGATCATAGTCAACCGCCTAATATTCACAATAAACGTTCACTGTCCATTAATCTCTGAATAATGCTTCAACCGACAGTCCTTGCGCCCCAAGTAAGTCTTTTAAGCGTTTAAGCGCTTCGACTTGAATTTGACGTACACGCTCACGTGTTAAACCAATTTCGGCACCGACATTCTCTAATGTTGAAGGTTCATATCCGAGTAAACCAAAACGTCTTGCTAACACTTCGCGTTGTTTAGTGTTTAATTCGTTTAACCAGCCCACTATCGAATTAGATAAATCTTCATTTTGTACCCGATAATCAGGGCCAACGGAATCATCATCAGCAATAACATCTAATAATGCCTTCTCATTATCGCCACTCAGAGGCGAGTCTACCGAAGTAATTCTTTCGTTTAACTTCAGCATACGGCTAACATCACCGGTCGACACATCTAACTTTTCGGCGATTTCTTCTGCGGTCGGTTCGTGATCAAGTTTTTGGGCAAGCTGTCTTGCTGTACGCAAGTACACATTTAATTCTTTTACAATATGAATTGGTAGACGGATAGTGCGAGTCTGGTTCATGATCGCCCGTTCAATGGTTTGTCTGATCCACCACGTTGCATAAGTGGAAAAACGGAAACCACGCTCAGGATCAAACTTTTCAACCGCTCGAATTAAGCCTAAATTGCCTTCTTCGATCAGATCGAGCAGCGCTAAACCACGATTGTTATATCTTCTGGAAATTTTAACAACAAGACGGAGGTTACTTTCTATCATGCGGTTGCGAGACTTTTCGCAGCCTTTGAGGGATTTACGTGAAAAAAACACTTCTTCCTCTGCTGTCAGTAGCGGAGAAAAACCTATTTCACCTAAATATAATTGAGTAGCGTCTAAATTTTTTTGTAAGTCATCTTGGACTTTTTCTTCAATATCAAGTTGTTGCACCAAATCGCGTTTACCGGTTGCAACTTCTGGTGGTTGTTTAGCTAGATCGACAAGATATTCTGCTGAAGCAGTATTATTTTTGCGGCTCATAATTGCTCTCCCAAACCTAATTTGTGGTATTTAATCTACTTCACTTGCTTATCCTCCGTTATTTATGTTGCTAAACAATTACTGTTTAGGTAGATATCGTAATGGGTTGACAGACTTACCATGAAATCGTACTTCAAAGTGAAGCATAACTTGGTGTGTCCCGGTACTGCCCATTTTTGCAACTGTTTGTCCTGCACTCACATATTGCTTTTCTTTAACCAATATCGTGTCGGCATGCGCATAAGCACTTAAAAAATCATCATTGTGTTTGATAATAACTAAGTTGCCATACCCGCGCAGTGCATTACCGGCATACACGACTCTCCCATCTGCTGCGGCTTTAATAATATCGCCGCGATTACCAGCAATCTTTATACCTTGATTGCCTTGTTCTGATGCCGAAAAATATCCAACTATTCGGCCTCTAACTGGCCAGTGCCATTGCTGAACTTGCTGTGGCAAATTAGCGACAGAACCACTCGCACTTTGGTTAATTGTTTGTTGGGTAGTTGTTACAGAATACGCAGGCTTCACTTTGTGATCAAGATCTTTTTTCGTTCTGACTGAAACGACTGCTGGGACTGGGTTTGGCGCAACCGTAGGTTTGATTGTTTTTAATATAGAACTATTCGAACTCGAAATATAGGGTTTAGTAACGGCTTGGGTTTGTACTGAATTAACAGAAGGTTGGGATGCTCGAGCAGGTGCCGATTGACTATTATTTGTAGTGGCTAAATTAAGCGTTTGCCCAGGATAAATAGTATAAGGAGCCGATAAACGATTCAAACGGGCAACTTCGACAAAATTACGTCCAGCCCCCCAAGCTATTGAATAAAGTGTGTCACCTTTCTGTACTTTATATTTATCGGTTTTTAATGAGCCTTTATGATACCGAGGACCATGATTTTTTGACGATAAGCTGTCTACCGGTGCGGGACGATCAGCTTGAAAGCTGCATCCAGTGAGCATGATTGCTAAGACCACAAAGTTGGGCCAACCGGTATTCATCAAACAAAGTCCTTAACGGGGAAATAGGTGATTGTTAAGCTAAATAAGCTTACTCCAAACGAAAATATCAATAATGGATAAAAATCATTTGTATCGTGTTAACTAAGCCAAATCTCCATTAATGAGAGGAACAAATTTAACGGCCTCTATTATCTCAGATTTGAATGTCTGTCCGATGCGGGTAATTTTGAGTAATTGCTGGGTGTCTTCTCCTACCGGAATAATCAATACTCCATGTTCGGATAATTGTTCAAGCAATGCTTGAGGTACTGTCGCAGCAGCAGCGGTCACCATTATGCCATCAAATGGTCCACGGTTTGACCACCCTTGCCAACCATCACCATATTTGAATGCGACATTATGTAAATCTAGACGTTTTAGTCTTTGACGAGCTTGTATTTGTAATGCTTTTATACGCTCAATTGTGAATAACTCTGGAATTAACGATGCTAAAACAGCGGCTTGGTAACCTGAACCAGTGCCAATTTCTAACACTTTTTGAGGATTATGTTGCAGCAACAGTTCAGTCATTCGAGCCACAATATAAGGCTGCGAAATTGTCTGTCCCTGCCCGATAGGTAATGCCGTATTCTCATACGCCTTATGAGCTAATGCACCATCAAGGAACAATTCACGTGGTGTTGTTGCTACAGCAT
Source organism: Shewanella sp. TB7-MNA-CIBAN-0143 (assembly GCF_040310065.1). NCBI lineage: Bacteria > Pseudomonadati > Pseudomonadota > Gammaproteobacteria > Alteromonadales > Shewanellaceae > Shewanella > Shewanella sp. TB7-MNA-CIBAN-0143. The sequence goes on along the minus strand of NZ_JBEOPL010000001.1, from coordinate 335,615 downwards.
GCAATACCGCAGGATGTCGAATCCCTGCCTCGGCCAGTTTTTTGGCCAAATTCATTGCTGATGTAGAAGCTACACGAGTCATATTTTTATTATCCAATCGGCTAATCCATCAAGTTGATTGTATGCCGTTAAGTCTACCGTGAGTGGCGTTATAGATACATATCCCGCAGCTACAGCACCAAAGTCAGTCCCTTCACCGGAATCTTGTTCACTGCCAACAGGACCAAGCCAGTATATATCTTTACCCGCTGGATCTTGGGTTTTTATCATACCTTCGGCTTTATGTCGCGCTCCTAAACGGGTAACTTTAATCCCTTTAATTTGTGCTAAAGGTAAATCTGGAACATTAACATTCAAAATTTGATCACGACTAATAGGATGTTGCAGCAACCCTTTTACAATTTTGGCTGCGTAAACAGCTGCTGTATCGTAATGGATTAATGATTTTCCAACCAGTGACACAGCAATGGCAGGTAAACCTAAAAAACGTCCCTCCATTGCCGCTGCAACAGTGCCTGAATATAAAGTGTCATCCCCCATATTCGCCCCGGCATTAATACCAGAAACGACAATATCAGGTTCGGTTTGACACAATTGCCTAATCGCGAGATGCACACAATCTGTCGGTGTACCATTAACCGAAACATAGCCATTTTCTAAGTTATTAATTCTTAATGGATTAGTCAAGGTTAATGAATTGCTCGCACCAGAGCAATTACGATCCGGTGCGACAGTTAATACTTGCGCAAACTCACTCAATGCGTGGGTTAATGCAATGATGCCGGGGGCTCTCACGCCATCATCATTACTGACTAAAATATTAATCATTAATTAACACTCTTCATTTTTTTGTGCTTGTTGCTCGGCAACCATGACTTTTCGTTGCGACTCTTGGACATCTTGGTAATCAGCGAGCTCGCGTAGCACCGAGGTGGCATAACTCCCTGCAGGCAACACAAATTCAAGTGTGAGCGTATCAGCATCAAACTGCCATTTCATTCCTTGAGGCTCAAGTAATAATGGCCGTCTCTCTTGCGATAAACCCGCTTCTTCGAGTCCCTGTAAATCGGCCGATAATTCAGCTAATGGCGTTAACTCTAAAGCTAATGCCTCACCTTGTGCTAATGGTGTTCCCCGTCCCCAGAGAGGAGCTGAAAGTTGAATATCTTTTTCAGCTAAGCGGCTGTTGAGAACATCATCCCATACTTCGGCGGTAAAATAGCTTTTACTGCCAGCTAACATCACGCAATCGCCAGCGACGGTATCGACCTGATGATTAGCTAAACGAAATGACACTACCTGATTGAATATATTGGAACGCACGGCCGATAAATACATGCTGCGCTTATGGCGATCTTTTATGTTTCGACTACCACTGAGCATTTGTCGACCTAAGATCAGGTTTTTACCATCATGGCCAAAGCGTTGCTCACCAAAATAATTGGGGACACCGAGTTTGGCTATCTGCTGTAAACGAGATTCGACATCAGCAGTATCATTGATATTACGCAATGTCAGTACAAATCGATTTCCAAGTAAGGCGCCGATGCGCAGTTTTTTACTGTGACGACTGCTCGACAGAATGGTTAATTTATCGTCATTTAGCTCTGTCCACTCTGGCGTTTCTTTACCAGGAATACGTATGCCGAACCATTGTTCAGTAATAGCATTTTTGTCTTTCTGACCGGCATAGGTCACTTCTTTGGGATGCACTTTAGCAAATTTAGCTAATATTTCAGCAACATATACGGTATTCATGCCATTTTTACGTACATGAAGCATATGATGCTCGCCTTCCCCTGTTGGGGTAAAAGGCAAAATTTCTTTAACAATAAAGTCGCTGTTATTGGTACGTAAATCAGCTTGGCTTATTGGTTTACCAAATAGATAATGTAATTCTTTCATGTGACAGAACTCTCTATATTTTGTAGGTTATTGGCTCTTCATCAACACAACAGCTTCAACAGCAATGCCTTCTTTACGTCCAGTAAAACCGAGATTTTCGGTAGTCGTCGCTTTAACATTAATATTATCGATATCTGTTTGTAAGTCAGCACTTAAGCACTGACGTATGGCTTCAATATGGGGTGCCATCTTAGGTGCTTGAGCAATAATGGTGACATCTAGATTACCTAAAACAAACTGCTTTTGCAGTGCAAGTTGATAACAGTGTCTTAATAGCACTCGACTATCGGCACCAGCAAAATTAGCATCAGTATCAGGGAAATGTTTACCGATATCACCTAACGCCATCGCCCCTAATATCGCATCACTAATGGCATGCAGTACAACATCACCGTCAGAATGGGCAATCAGTCCACAGTCATAAGGAACAGTAACACCACCTAAAATCAATGGGCTATCACCGCCAAATTTATGTACATCAAAACCATGACCGATACGAATATTCATTTAAAAACCTTATCTTAACTTGCTTTGAACTAATATTAACGAGTGTGGTTATTTCAGTTAATTATTGTTGCGCCAGAAACAGAGTTGCCAACTGTAAATCATCTGGATGAGTCACTTTGATATTATCCATTCGGCCATTAACCAATCCCGGCATAATACCAGCCCATTCCATGGCACTGGCTTCATCAGTAATAGGTACCTGCGCCGCTAATGCTGCCGATAAGTGGGTTCGTAAAATCGAGACCGGGAAATACTGCGGCGTTAATGCATGCCATAGCAACGAGCGGTCGACAGTATGAACAATATGACCACTGGCGTTACTGCGCTTCATGGTGTCGCGAACGGGTGCAGCAAGAATGGCACCCTGAGGATGAATAGCTACCGACTCAATCAATTGGGTAATATCTTGGTGGGTTACACAAGGTCTTGCCGCGTCATGAACAAGAGCCCACGCATCTGGATTATGACTATGCGCATAGTCTAACGCAGCTAAAACAGAATCAGCACGCTCTCCACCACCAACAACTTGGGTTAACTTAGGATGTTTAGATTGTGGCAATTGGCTAAAATAATTATCTTGTGGATGCAATGCAACAATAACCTGAGCTATATCAGGGTGAGCTAACAATGTATCTAATGTATGGCCGAGAATGCTTTGTTGGCCAAGCATTAAATATTGCTTAGGTTTGTCAGCCCCCATGCGACTGCCAACACCTGCAGCAGGCACAATTGCAATAATGGAACGAGGATTGTTTGACATATATGCAGTACCAATATTTAAAGTAATATGACTGAGGGTTAAACCTGCTGTGCAACCTGCGTTAACGATTAAATGGGTTCCGTTCACGTAGTTCGCTACCCACGACCCGATAAAACGTTTCGCCGTCTTTCACCATACCTAATTCGTTACGGGCACGTTCTTCAATGGCTTCTGTGCCACTTTTCAAATCGATAATTTCTTCTTTAAGAATTTGATTTCGAGCGACAAGCTTGCCATTACTTTGTTCTTGGCCTGCTATTTGGGTTTGCAATAAGACATATTCTGACAAATTGTTATCGCCCAACCAAAGCCGGTACTGTAAAAGTGACAATAAACAAATCAGTAAAAATATTAGTTGCTTCATAATATTAACTTATGTCGAAGTAATCCTTAGAAAATATGTCCGTTATAGTACAACAAAAAAGGCCACCGAGTGGTGGCCTTTTTAAGCTAAAGCAAAAATATTATCCTTGGCCTTTCACTTCTTTAAGACCGTTGTATGGTGCTTTTGAACCTAGAGCTTCTTCGATACGTAGCAATTGGTTATATTTGGCAACACGGTCACTACGGCTTAGTGAACCCGTTTTGATTTGGCCAGCCGCGGTACCAACAGCTAAATCAGCAATCGTTGAATCTTCTGTCTCGCCACTACGATGAGAGATAACAACAGTAAAACCTGCATCTTTAGCCATTTTAATTGCAGCCAATGTTTCGGTTAAAGTACCGATTTGGTTGAATTTAATCAAAATAGAGTTAGCGATGCCGTTGTCGATACCACGCTTAAGGATTTTAGTGTTTGTTACGAATAGATCATCACCTACTAATTGGATTTTATCGCCCATTAGTTTAGTTTGGTGAGCAAAACCATCCCAGTCAGACTCGTCCAGACCATCTTCGATAGAAACAATTGGGTAGCGTTCAGTAAGACCTTGTAAGAAGAAGTTAAATTCTTCAGAAGTAAACTTCTTGCCTTCACCTTTAAGATCGTAGATGTTGGCTTCTTTGTCGTAAAATTCAGAAGCAGCACAATCCATCGCTAACGTGATGTCTTTACCTAGCTCGTAACCGGCGTTGGCAACAGCAACTTTGATTGCAGCAAGTGCAGCTTCGTTAGATGCTAAGTTTGGAGCAAAACCACCTTCATCACCAACCGCAGTTGAGTGACCGTCAGCTTTAAGTACTTTAGCAAGGCTGTGGAATACTTCCGCGCCCATACGTAGGCCTTCACGGAAAGTTTTAGCGCCAACAGGTTGGATCATAAACTCTTGAATATCAACGCTGTTATCGGCGTGCTCGCCACCATTGATGATGTTCATCATTGGAAGAGGCATAGAGTAAACACCTGGTGTACCGTTTAGATCAGCAATATGAGCATATAAAGGGACGTGTTTAGCAGCAGCGGCAGCTTTTGCAACTGCTAGAGAAACAGCAAGAATGGCGTTAGCGCCAAATTTTGCTTTGTTTTCGGTACCGTCTAAGTCAATCATGATTTGGTCAAGTTCAGCTTGAGCCAATGCATCTTTACCTTTAAGTGCTTCAGCAATTGGGCCATTAACAGCAGCAACCGCTTTAAGAACCCCTTTACCTAAGTAACGTGCTTTGTCGCCATCACGCAGTTCTAATGCTTCGCGACTACCGGTTGATGCGCCAGATGGTGCCGCAGCCATACCAATAAAACCGCCTTCTAAATGCACTTCTGCTTCTACAGTTGGATTACCGCGCGAATCCATAATCTCGCGACCAATCACTTTAATGATGTTAGCCATAATTCCCTCGTACTTTGTGTAAGTAAATTAAAAAATTAAAAGAAATAAAAAGTTAATACCAATAAAAATACATAACAGACTTAAAAAAGCAGATTTATTGGTATATAACTTTCAGTTTAGTAATTTTAAATCGGTTAGTGCTTAGGATAAATCGAATTAGACTTTGCATCAACTTAGTTTTCACTGCAGTTACACGCCATCAATGCGATTATATGATCTAACGCAAGTATCTTGAATAAAAAAGCCGCTAATGGATACATTAGCGGCTGATTCATTAATCGATATCGCGTTTTTGATACGCATAAGAAGCGGCTATGAACCCTTCAAATAATGCATGACCGTCGCGCGGTGTTGAGGTGAATTCCGGGTGGAATTGACTCGCAACGAACCATGGGTGATTAGGCAATTCAATCATCTCAATCAGTTTACGATCAGATGATAAACCACTAAACACTAAGCCGGCCTTTTCTAGGCGATCGATGTAGTTGTTATTCACTTCGTAACGGTGACGATGACGTTCAACACAGGTTGCAGAATCATAGGCTAATGCCGCTTTTGTGCCTTCTTTTAAATGACATAGCTGAGCGCCTAAACGCATAGTGCCACCTAAATCTGAAGACTCATGACGCGTTTCGACATCCCCTTCTTCATTAATCCACTCAGTAATTAAACCCACTACCGGATAAGGTGTCTGTGGATTAAACTCAGTTGAGTGCGCACCTTCTAAACCTGCTACATGGCGAGCAAATTCAATTAATGCTACTTGCATACCTAAACAGATACCAAAGTACGGAAGATTGTTTTCACGAGCAAATTTGGCAGCAAAAATCTTGCCTTCTACGCCACGTTCGCCAAAGCCGCCTGGTACTAAAATACCGTCTAGGCCTTGCAATACTTCTTCGCCTTTAGCTTCAACTGTTTGTGAATCAATGTACTTAATGTTCACTGTTACACGGTTTTTTAAGCCTGCATGCTTTAAAGCTTCATTCACCGACTTGTATGCATCAGGGAGTTCAATGTACTTACCTACCATACCAATAGTGACTTCACCATTTGGATTGGCTTCTTGATAAATAACGTTTTCCCACTCAGACAAATCAGCTTCGTTACACGCTAAATTAAAACGTTTGATGACTAAATCATCTAATCCTTGCGAGCGTAATAACGCTGGGATTTTGTAGATGCTATCAACGTCTTTTAATGAAATAACCGCACGTTCTTCTACGTTGCAGAATAACGAAATTTTAGCTTTTTCATTGGCAGGAATTGCACGGTCGCCACGACAAACCAGTACATCCGGTGCAATACCAATTGAACGCAACTCTTTAACAGAGTGTTGCGTCGGCTTGGTTTTAATTTCGCCTGCAGCGCCTAAGAACGGCACTAAGGTTAAATGCATAAATAGTGTACGTTCGCGTCCTAATTCAGAACCTAATTGACGAATAGATTCAAGAAACGGCAATGATTCAATGTCACCTACCGTGCCACCGATTTCTACAATAGCTACATCATGGCCTTCACCACCAGCTAACACTTTTTCTTTAATCGCGTTAGTAATGTGTGGAATAACCTGAATGGTTGCGCCTAAATAATCACCACGACGTTCTTTACTAATCACTTCTTCGTAAATACGACCAGTAGTAAAGTTATTGCGACGATTCATTTTAGTACGAATGAAACGTTCGTAATGACCTAAATCGAGATCGGTTTCAGCACCATCTTCAGTCACGAAAACTTCACCGTGCTGAGTTGGGCTCATGGTACCCGGATCGACGTTAATATAGGGGTCAAGTTTCATAATGGTTACATTGAGGCCACGCGCCTCTAAAATTGCCGCGAGCGAAGCTGCTGCAATGCCTTTACCTAGTGATGAAACAACGCCACCAGTAACGAAGATATACCTTGTAGTCATGCTGAACCTGAGAAAATGTGTTGGAAAAAACGTGCTTGTAAGAAAGCACTAGGACGGGGCGATATTATAGCAAAGCCACCTCGTTTCGACAAACTTAAACGCGCAAATTTTAGCTTAATTTATGTTTTCGTGTTGTTTTACTACATTCCAGTAGTGGTCTAATTCTTCCAGGCTATGCTGTTGTATCGGTTTTCCACTATTGTCTACACATTGCTCAACCCCTCTAAATCTGCGTTCAAATTTATGATTGGCTTGACGTAGTGCTTGTTCAGGATCAACGTTTAAATGACGGGCAAGGTTGACTACAGCAAACAATAAATCACCCATTTCATCAACAATTCTCGGTTGATAAAATTCAGGATCTTGATGTCGTAGATTAACTTCTACCAGTACTTCATCGACTTCTTCATGTATTTTGGCGACAACAGGCTCAAGCTCGGCCCAATCAAAGCCGACTTTAGCCACTCGATGTTGAATTTTTCGTGCTCTAGATAACGCCGGTAATGCTTGAGGGATATCATCTAACGCTGAGTGCAGTTGTTTTTGCTGACGTTCATTGGCTTTTAACACATCCCACGCTTGGCTTAAATCGTGAGTATTGGTGATGGCACCAACAACGTTGTTTTCTGACTGAGCAAATACATGTGGGTGACGGCGAATGAGCTTATCGCTAATTCGCGCCACTACCGTCGAAAAATCGAACTTACCTTGCTCTTGCCCTAATTGGCAATAAAACACTATCTGAAACAATAAGTCGCCCAGTTCATCAGGTAACTCTTCCCATGCTTGTCGCTCAATAGTATCAACAACCTCGTAAGCTTCTTCTAAGGTAAAGGGCACGATACTGGCAAAATCTTGCGCCTGGTCCCAAGGGCAACCAGACTCGGGGTTGCGCAATTGCTGCATGATGGTCAGTAACGATTGGATATCTGCCACAGAAACGGTCCTCTATTGTAAAGATAAAATCTAATGAAAAAGGCACCTAACAAGTAGATGCCTTCAAGGTAAGTCCATGATGTTAATTACGTTATAATCGGCGCGACTCAATCACACCATCAACAAGCGACAGTTTACCGAGAATCCGTGATAAGCCATCTAAATTATACAATTCAAGTTCAAGCTCTACGGTGGCCGTTTGGCTTTTAACATCAGAAGATGAACTCATGGCCATCACATTGGATTTCTCTGCCGCTAGCACTGTGGTTAAATCTCGTAATAAGCCACTGCGATCATGGGCAAGTACTCTAACGCGAATACGATAACCACCAGAGTAGTTTTCACCCCAAATCACATCGACACTGCGTTCTGGGTGGGCACGCATTAATTCTTTCACTTGCTCGCAATCACTACGGTGCACAGAAATACCCCGTCCCATAGTAATATAACCAAAAATTTCATCGCCGGGAACGGGTTGGCAACAACGCGCAATGTGGCTCATTAAATTACCAACACCATTAACTTCGACTTGGCCTTTACTCGACTTTTTAGGCTTATGCGACGCTTTCTTTATAATGTCTTCAAGTAAGTTTTCGTCAGTGTCTTCTACTTTGCGAATTTTGGTATCGGTAAAATTAACCACTTGATTTAAGCGTAAATCGCCGCCACCGATAGCCGCCAGCATGTCATCCATAGAGTTTAAATTAAAGCGCTCTACCGCCACTGCCGCATCTTTAACTTTAAGACCCACTCGGGCTAATTCAGACTCAAGCATTTCTTTACCCGCGGCAATATTTTTATCGCGGTCTTGTTGCTTAAACCAATGTTGAATTTTTGAACGCGAACGTGACGACTTGATATAACCTAAATTAAGATTGAGCCAGTCACGTTTTGGATTGGGTGTTTTTGACGTGATAATTTCAATGCGCTCACCCGTTTCAACTTGGTAAGTGAATGGCACAATGCGGCCGTCGACTTTTGCACCAATACACTTATGACCCACTTGAGAGTGAATATAATAAGCAAAGTCGAGTACGGTAGAACCTAAAGGTAAGTCAACGACTTCACCACTTGGGGTAAATACATAGACTCGGTCTTCAAATACTTGGCTACGGACTTCGTCAACCAAATTACCACTTTCAGCGACATCTTCTTGCCACTGTAAAATTTTACGCAACCAGTTAATTTTTTCTTCGTAACCGGTTTGTTTGGTATTGCTGGCACCTTCTTTGTATTTCCAGTGCGCGGCAACCCCAAGTTCAGAATCTTGATGCATCGCCTCGGTACGAATTTGAATTTCTACGGTTTTGCCTTCAGGACCAACAACTACGGTATGAATAGATTGATAGCCGTTCGGTTTTGGATTTGCTACGTAATCGTCAAACTCACGCGGAATGTGGTGCCAAAGGTCATGCACAACCCCTAACGCGCCATAGCAATCTTGTAATCTTTCGGTGACAATACGTACAGCTCGGACGTCAAAAAGCTCATCAAACTTGAGATCTTTGCCCTTCATTTTTCGCCAAATACTGTAAATGTGCTTAGGGCGGCCGTACACTTTGGCGCGAATATCATCGCTATCTAAACGCTGCTGCAACTGAGTCACAAACTTGTCGATAAACACTTCGCGGTCGACACGTTTACCATCAAGCTGTTTGGCAATGTCTTTGTAAACAGTTGGATGCAAGTAGCGAAAAGAAATATCTTCAAGCTCCCACTTTAATTGACCAATGCCTAAGCGATTTGCTAATGGCGCATAAATATCAGCAATTTCTCGTGCTAATAATACCCGAGTTTCTTCATCGGCGTTTTTTACCGCACGCAGTAAGCATACGCGTTCGGCTAATTTGATCACTACGGCACGAACATCTTCAACCATGGCCAATAACATTTTTCGGATGTTATCTATTTGAGGTTCGGCATCGCGCGAATTTTGACTGACTTTTAATGCGCCAATGGCATTCATGGTCACAACGCTGGCAACTAACCTTGCAAGGTTTTCACCGTATTGCTCTAGGATTTGTTCGTCATTGAGAACGCCAGTATCGAATAGCAAAAATAATACTGCGGCTTGTAGCGTTTCAATGTCCATATTCAGCGGCGCTAAGATTTCGATCATTTCGCGAGCACGCGCAAGCAGCTCAGTATGGGCCAGTTTGTTTTTAACCGGTAAGGCCTCAACTTGCTGGATCAATACCAATAACTTCTGAGCATCATCTTTGTCGTCGAGATAACGAGCGACCCACTCATCTAATTGGAATACTTGCGTATTAAAATGTGCTTCGCGAACAGATACCATGAACCCTTCCTTAGCCGCATGACCGACTGACATCCAACCATATGCACATGGCATAGTGTGCATATATGGTGTTAACACCAACTGAACAACCTATCTTGAAGCGCAATATTATTTTGTCAATTCAATAGCGTTCAGTTGGCCAATTTTTTAGCATACTTATCGTAAGCGGCTAAAAAATCGTTGTTTAAATATTTAAATCAAATAACACCATGGCTTCAATATGATGCGTCTGCGGAAACATATCGACTAATCCTACTTGGGCAATTCGATATCCACTGGCTAATAATACACTACTGTCACGCGCTAAACTTGCCGGATTACATGAAACATACACCACTTTTTTAGGTTGCATTTTCTGTAACCATTGTAAACTTTCAAAAGCACCTGCTCGAGCAGGGTCCAGCAACAGTTTATCAATTTTGCCTAACCATGTTTGTGTCGATAGATCAGCACTTAAATCCGCATGATAGAAAGTCACATTATCCAATTGGTTGTCGACAGCGTTTTGCTTGGCTTGTTGCACCATTTCAGGCACGCCTTCAACACCAATGACTTCTGCTGCCTTTAATGCCAACGGTAAACTGAAATTACCCACACCGCAGAATAGGTCTAAAATACGCTCACCTGGTTGAGGGTCTAACCATTGGATGGCTTGATCGACCATGGCCTGATTAATAGCACCATTAACTTGGACAAAATTACCAGGAGTGAATGAACAACGAACAGCCTCCTGTGCAAGATGATAATAAGGTAACGCGACAGCTTCATCACCCGCGGCATCAACAACAGGCAGCAAGGGGAACAATTGGGTTAATTGACCAGCATCATCTTGCAATAATAAGTTAAGCTGGTGTTTTTCGGCAAAGCCCGTTAACCAGCGAATATCGGAAGCCGGTAATACTTTAGTCACTCTTAGTACCGCAAAATTACCGTTATCAGCTTGGGTGAGTTCAACGTGCCCTAAACTGGCCTTAGCTTTAAGTTGATTTAAATTAGCCGCTAATGGAGTAATCAAAGCAGACAATGACTCAGATAACACTGGGCACTGCTGAATGGAAACAATTTTATTGCTATTTCCGGCGCGAAACCCAAGTTGTAACCGCTGAGTATTTTTATCAAATAATGTGGCCAATCTTGCGCGTCGGCGATAATGCCAGGCCTCACCCACTATAGGGTCAGCGATAATATCAGCATCAATGGCTTTAGCACTCGACAGCTTGCTGATTAAATCAACCAAGGCGGTTTGCTTATGCTCGCGTTGCGCATTAGTGTCCATGTGCTGCAAATCACAACCGCCACATTGTTGATAATGTGGGCAATGAGGTTTGATTCGATTAGCCGATGCAGACTCAATAGTGATGAGCTTGGCTTTAGCGTAGCTTTTCTTTTGTTCGACAAATTGCACCGTAGCCGTCTCTCCCGGTAACACTCCCGGAATAAACACTATTTTGCCTTGATGTTGCGCTATGCCTGCACCTAAATGGTCAAGTTGAGTGACACTGAGGCTTAACTTTGCTGATAATTGCTTAGATTTGTTCGGTTTTGCTTGGAAAAATTGTGCCATTTCGGCCTCAGGTATTGAATAAAAAACTAGTCAAGAGTGCGCCATATCTGGCAGTCTAGACGGAATAACAGCGATTTAGTAACAGGGATATACCTAACAGCCATGAAAAGTGCCAACAATATGACCAAATACAGCCTACGCTCTTGGGTTCTGGTACTTGCGTTAGCGCCCACTATTGTAGTGGGTATTCTACTTGGAAGTTATTTCACGATAAACCGCTTTTATGAATTGGAACAAACCTTAATTGAAAAAGGCAGCAACATTGTTGAGCCATTAGCCATTGCCAGTGAATTTGGTATTATCACTCAAGACCGTGAATCAACTAAACTTTTACTCGCCGCCTCGCAGATAAACAATGCATCGCTAATCTTATCTATTGCTGTTTTTGATGCCGAAAACCAACTCTTTGTCACTTCGCACTACCACAAAGATTTTGAAACGATGCGTTACAAACAAACGCTGGCAAACTTAATCGGTACAGAACATGAAACGATTGGCGATACCTTAGTCATTCGTGTGCCAATAATATCCCATACTGGGTTAGAACAAAAACATGTTGCCAGTATAAATCGTCAAAGTAACAGCGACATCGATAATAATGCCTCTACCAATGGTGTCGTTGCGCCAATTTACAATAATCAACAAGAGCGAATATTAGGCTACATATCAGTATTACTAAATAAAGAGAACGCCTTGCTCGAACAACATCGAGCGGCTATAGCGGCGTTTATTATCGTATTAATCGGCGTGCAATTTAACCTATTTTTTACCTTCCGCTTAGTCAAACACGTGAACTACCCCATTACCGAAATGGTGCGAGTGGTAGCCAAAATTCGTGAAGGTAAACTCGACACTCGCCTAGAAGGCAATTTGATTGGGGAACTGGATCTACTCAAACGAGGGATCAACGCAATGGCAAGTTCATTGTCTGAATACCACGATGAAATGCAGCAAAATATTGATCAAGCGACCTCTGATTTACGCGAAACCCTCGAGCAGATTGAAATTCAAAACGTTGAACTCGATATTGCCAAAAAACGCGCGCTTGAAGCGAGTCGGATTAAATCAGAGTTCTTAGCCAACATGTCGCACGAGTTACGAACGCCACTCAATGGTGTCATCGGATTTGCACGACAGTTATTAAAAACACCACTGCATACTAGCCAGCTCGACTACATAAAAACCATTGAACGCAGCGCCAGTAACCTACTGGGTATTATTAACGATATTCTCGACTTCTCTAAACTGGAAGCCGGTAAAATGATATTAGAAAAAATGCCTTTTGCACTGCGAGAAACGCTAACTGAAACCCTGACTATTATTGCCGGTAGTGCACAAGAGAAAGGCCTAGAACTGGTTATCGACATTGATGCTAATGTGCCAGAAAGTGTCAGTGGCGACGCGATGAGAGTCAGCCAGATTATTACTAACTTAGTTGGTAATGCTATTAAATTTACCGACAAAGGCAGTGTCATACTTAAAATACACTTAGTGGGTCAGGACGAAGATAACATTACCCTGCGCTGCGAAGTTATTGATACCGGTATTGGTATTGATGAGAGTCAGCAAGAATATTTATTCCAAGCATTTGGTCAAGCCGACTCATCCATTTCACGTCGCTTTGGAGGCACAGGATTGGGCTTAGTGATTACTAAACGCTTAATCAACCAGATGGGTGGCCAGATAGGCTTTACCTCGGCCCCAAATAAAGGTTCAAATTTCTGGTTTATTCTGCCACTTGGGATCAGTCAATTTGAAATTGGCGAAGTGTTGCCGGTTGATGCATTGCAACATAAATCAGTCTTATTATATGAACCACGGGAATTAACCCGCGATACATTAAATCGCCGCTTAGTGTCGTGGCAATTAATTATCACTAATGTGGCCAATCCAGAAAATCTCACCTCCGTGTTACAAACTAAAAACAGCAAATTTGATTACATCATCATGAGCTGCCATGGTTTTGCCGACAATGCGTCTTTTATCCATTTATTACAGCAAGCCAAACAACATACTGACTGCCTGATTTTATTACATGACTGTCTAGATCAAGACATGATAATCAATGTGCTAAAAGTCAACGCAGATGTGTTGCTCAGCACCCCAGTGAGCGATTTTACCCTAGCGCATCATTTAATATATCCACCAGTACCTTCTACTTTTGTCAGTTTACCTGAGCAAATAAATCTTGATGTAACACAACGCCTCAATGCATCAGTATTAGCCGTTGACGACAACATGGCCAATCTAAAGTTAATTGATACTTTGCTCAAAGAACTAGTCGACAATGTGGTGACCGTTAATAATGGCGCCGATGCGATTCAACAAGCTAAAAAACAAGCATTTGACTTAATCTTCATGGATATTCAAATGCCAGGAACCGACGGCATAACCGCAACCCAGCAAATACGTTCAGAATCACTCAACCGTAATACGCCGATTATTGCAGTAACGGCACATGCTATAGCAGAAGAGCGTGAGAATATTTTAGCTAGCGGTATGGATGGTTTCTTGCCTAAACCGATTGATGAATTATCACTTAAAAGCGTTATCAGCCGCTGGATAATTAAACCTCAATTTACTCATTTCGACACCCATGTTCTCAATTGGGATTTATGTTTAACCCAAGCAAACCAGAAAACTGATTTAGCCTTAGACATGTTAAAGATGTTAGTTAATTCATTACCGGAAACAACCGCAACTATCGATAAAGCATTAATAGCCAGAGATGCAGAGACACTGTTGCAGGCAGTGCATAAACTGCATGGTGCAACATGTTATTGCGGTGTACCGACAACACAAAAGCTCTGCCGGGATATTGAGTCAGCATTAAAGCATAAAATTGACATCGATGACCTAGAACCTGAAATACTAGAGTTACTTGATGAGTTAACTAAGGTAGAATCAGCTGCAAATCAAGTGATAAACCAGCTATCAGTGGATGTTCCCAATGACCAGTAAAACCGGTTTTTTTAAACGCCTAAAGGCATTGTCGTTACCTCAGAAGCAACTTTTTGCACTCGCACTGTGTCAAAGAATGCTCCCAAACTATCAATTATTTTCTGAAGTATGTGAATTTGGCCAACCGCAGGTATTAAGTACTGCGCTAGAGTTATTATGGCAAAGCCAATATGACAAAAAGCTTAAGTTCAATATTGATGTGCATTTACAGCGCCTCGATGAAAACACCCCTGATCCTAGCGAGTTTGAAGCCTATGGTGCTTATCCCGCCATGGATGCGGCTGTAGCCATTGCCACCTTAATGGGTGCGATAGATGGAAAAATTGAAGAAGATATTACTAACATCAGTAAGTTATCATCAAGTACTGTCGCCAATTATATTGAAGCTATTAGCGATGAGTCATTAATGGATGAAGAACTCGATGAGTTTGTTTTTTCTCACCCAGTAATGGAACAAGAAAAAGAATTACAAGGCATGTTACTCGACATTGTCGAAGCTAATCCAGACATAACCAGCGAACTGGTTAAAGGTTTACGTAAAGATATTATCGAAGCCGGTGTGTCTAATATTGGTATTAGCCTGTAGCAAAAACTTGTAGCACGGATCGGTTACTGCCAATAAACGTCATTTAGCCTGAAATTATTCAGGCTTTTTATTAGGTGTCGCGCCATGAGAAGAATTTTTTATCAAGGTTTCACTTTCAGTAACACCAATGGTAAAACTGATAACTGGACGCTAGTGATTGGCAATCAAGTACGAGTGGGTTCGTTATTTGAGTTAAGGCGGCAAGTGCATTTTTTTTCTGAACTTGGAATATTACCTCCACCGAAAATATCAAAAGCGAATTTAGCCTTAAAATCTGACAAATAATCACTCGTTTAACTTTAGCCTAATTGCATCCGCCTATCGAAAAGCAGTAAAGTGACCTTATTATCATTTTGCTAAGGAATTGCGAGGGATGTCCAGTATTCTTACCCCGCTAATCGCTGTATTTATTATTATGCTGCTCGGCAGTATTGTTCAAAAAATGCGACTGTTGCCAGCAGACACCGATTTGATCCTCAATCAGTTTGTTTATTACATTGCTTTCCCCGCTATATTACTGATTGTGCTAGCTGAAACGCGCATTGAAGACATTATTCAATGGGGCTTTATCGGTGGGTTTAGTCTGGCGATGATCATCACTTATGCTTTAGTGATTGTTGTATCACTAATTCGCACACCTAAAAAACAAGCAGTTGCCGCCATGCGCGCATTAAATGCTACGTTTGGTAATACCGCATTTATTGGCATTCCATTGCTGAGTTTATTATTCCCAGGTCATAAAATGGCATTAGTCGCTGCAGCGATTGCCAGCTTGTTGTCGGTGTTCATGTTTGCTTTTGCTTTAGTATCAATTGAGCTAGCCAGCCGTGATAAACAATCAACCGACCATGCCATCGTCATCATGGCTAATGCCCTGTATAAAAATCCAATCGTGGTTGGCAGTGTTATTGGCATCGGTTTATCAGCACTGCATATTACCTTACCGGATAGTTTGGCCTTAATGCTACATCAGGTGGGAAATACCTCTAGCCCATGTGCACTGTTTGCTATAGGAATGGTACTTGCCAAAGCATTACGACATCAATCTGGCACAAAAATGTTCAGTGTTGGTTTGATTGCGGAACTGAATTTAATCAATTTACTCAAGCTAATTATTCAACCTTTAATTGCCTTTGGTTTACTCAAACTGTTCGGCGTAGAAAAGGAATTACTGACCATGGGAGTCATTTTGGCAGCGTTACCGACAGCAGCAAGTGTGTACCTTTTGGCCGACCGCTACCAAATTAACGCCAATGTCAGCGCCCAAGGTATTTTATATGGCACATTAATCACTTTTATCAGTTTGCCGATAATAGAAACACTTTTAAAATCCATTGCTTAATGATCAATCAAATCTAGATGATAAAATAGTCAGCGATAATTATTCCTCAACCACTTTACTGTATATAAAATCAGTATATACTGTTTATCAATACAGTAGTTTGGTAGTTTCATTGACAGGAATTCATTATGCTTTGCCAACTCAGCATCAACAATTTTGCTATCGTGCGTTTTTTAGAGCTCGACTTTAAAGCCGGTATGACAAGCATCACCGGCGAAACAGGTGCAGGCAAATCGATTGCTATCGATGCGCTTGGGTTATGCCTTGGTAATCGAAGTGATGCCAACACTGTCAGGCCTGGAGCCTCCAAAACCGAAGTGAGTGCACGATTTACCCTTCATGATGTACCTTTAGCCAAACGCTGGCTTGAAGATAGCGATCTTGATGCTGAAGATGAGTGCATATTACGTCGAACCATTAACAGTGATGGCCGCTCAAGAGCCTACATTAATGGTAATCCTGTGCCCGTGACGCAATTAAAAGCCATCGGTCACCTATTGATTGGTATTCACGGCCAGCATGCTCATCACGCAATGCTTAAAAGCGAGCATCAATTAAACCTACTCGACCACTATGCTAACCACAAAATACTGCTCGATAGCGTTAGCGCTAGCTATCAACGCTGCAAACAAGTGGAAAACGAGCTAAAGCATCTTGAACAAGCTCAGTACGAACGTATTTCGCGTCAACAACTACTGCAATATCAAGTAGAAGAGCTTAATGAGTTCAACTTAGGCTTGGAAGAATTTGATGAAATAGAACAAGAACACAAACGCTTAGCCAATGGCACAGATTTAATTGAACGTTGCCAAGCAGGTTTGCATTTATTGACCGAAAGTGATGAAGGCAATATAGAATCTCTGCTTAATAAAGTGGCCAGTATTGCTGATACGCTTCAAGGATATGATGAATCCCTTGCGCCTATCAGCACTATGATCAGCGATGCGTTAATTCAAGTACAAGAAAGCGCTAGCGAAATTGAAAGTTATTTAAGCAGTTTAGAGCTTGATCCAGAACATTTTGCCTATTTAGAAAAACGTCTTTCAACGGCAATGCAATTGGCGCGCAAACATCATGTGAGTGCTGATAAGTTGGCGCTACATCATCAAGCATTGATGAGTGAATTAGCCGAACTTGCTGATGACGAAACTAAATTAGATGGTATAAGACAACAACTTGAAGCCACCAGATATGCCTACTTAACCAATGCACAAAAACTGAGTCAAAGTCGTAGCCGTTATGCTAAAGAATTGGACAAGCTAGTCACCCAGTCTATCCATGAGCTCAATATGCCTAAGGGTAAATTTACCATTCAGATTAATCATAATCCGGACAACATTTCAGTTAATGGCTGCGATAGCATTGAATTTATGGTGACCACAAACCCTGGGCAACCATTACAACCGATTTCTAAAGTGGCCTCTGGCGGTGAGTTATCGCGTATTGGATTAGGGATTCAAGTGATCACGGCTAAAAAAGTCGCCACTCCGACACTGATATTTGATGAAGTTGATGTGGGTATTTCTGGACCAACAGCATCGGTAGTCGGTCGTATGTTACGCAGCCTTGGCGAATCAACTCAAGTATTGTGTGTCACCCATTTGCCGCAAGTTGCAGGTAATGGTCATCAACATATGTTTGTTAATAAATTTAATAAAGGTGGCAACACCGAAACGACCATGCAGACGTTGGATAAAGACCAACGGGTGAATGAACTTGCGCGCTTATTAGGTGGTGATGTCATTACCGAAAATACCTTGGCGAATGCCCGTGAGTTGTTGCAATAATCGTTATGCACTTATAAAAAGCAAATCAATATGTTAACGTAAAGTTAAAATAGATTTACGGATAAATCATAATGATGAAAGTAATAAAGGGCTTGGGTATTTTTGTCGGGCTAATATGCAGCTTACTGGTATTTACCGTTGTCTGTTTAATGGCCATTAATGCAACAGACAGAACAAAGTCACCTAACACTCTTTTAGTTGAAAACTGGCTAAAACAGCAACCTATCGACCCTAGCGAAAATGGCTATGAGTATGCAATTACTATCGTAGGCACAATAGGAGACGATAAAACAAATGATAAAAAACCATTAATCAGCTTCAGCGAGCAAGAAGTTGAGTTAACTGACAACTTTAAAACGGCTTGTTATCAAACGGATTTGATAATATGCAGTCAATTTATTAGCGATAATAGCGATAGTATTAGAAATGTCATTGGCGCTCATAAAGCTAATATACAACAATATAATACATTATTAGATATGCCTTATTGGCAAGAAGAACCACAGTCTTTAACCCCAAACAATCAAGCTCATTGGGGTCTGCTTTTTAAGTTAAGAGATGTTCGTCAGCTTGCTGCGATAATAAGTGTTGATACATCTGACAACAAACTTGACCAACAAGCTACAGTGGCATTTTTAAACAAAGATGCACATTTTTGGAATATGGTTTATCACTCATCTCGCTCAACACTCAATCATATGATTGCCGTTAACATGATCAAATATCAGCTTAATTTAGCTAGCACCTTAGCTAAAACCACTGATGCAGCTGTTGCAACCAAAGTCACAGCTTGGCAAACATCTTTCGAATTAACTGATAGTGATTTTGAACGGATATTTTCTGGAGAATGGCTTTTTGCCCATAACGTTACAGAACAAATGTTAATTGAAGTGCAATCTGATAGCGTGGCTTTTTATGAGAAATGGTTAGCCTATGCGTTGCTTAAGCCAACAGACAGTGACAATCTCATGGCTGAGTATATTGTCAGCTTAGTAAAGGAACCGGTTTCAACTACCTCGATGCACACGCTCAAAGAACCAAATTATTGTGCTAACGACAATTATTTTCAGCAATTATGGATGTTACGCTACAATCCGATTGGTAAACTATTTAATTGCACTGTTTATGGAACAGATTACAAACAACGTTTAACCAATATGAATACAGAGTTAGAGCAATTGCGGACGAATCTACTTACCGCAAAATCATCCTAGTAAGTAGCTGCAACTGATTTAGTATGAGTATTATCGACAAAAAAGAGCACAAATGTGCTCTTTTTATGTATTTAGGTACCATTTATAAGTGCATTTATAATTCTTTGCTAATCGTTGATTATGATCAGCTACTTACAATCAGGTATTGATAATCAGTTATAGATAATCAGTTATAGATAATCAGTTATAGATAATCAGTTATAGATAATCAGTTATAGATAATACACCGCTAGTTGCACACCTATTAACGAAAAGATTCCCGCCAATACATCATCAATCATTATCCCAAAACCGCCATGTACTTTGGCATCGAGCCAGCGAATAGGCCATGGTTTGACGATATCAAAAAAGCGAAATAGTACAAAACCAAGTGCTAACCACATAAAACCTAAAGGCGCTGCAATCATGGTGATCATCAACCCAACCACTTCATCCCACACAATAGCACCATGATCATGTACGCCCATATCTTTAGCTGCTTTGCCACAAATATAAAAGCCAGCGAGCATGCAAATACAGGTAATGGTCAGGTAATTAGTTAAGCTTAACTGTTGCATGAGCAACACTATGGGCACCGCGGCTAAGGTACCAAAGGTACCCGGTGCTTTTGCCGCTTTACCGCTGCCAAAGCCTAATGCCAAAAAGTGAATTGGATGGGCTAAAGACAGCTTTTTTACGAATTTATCTTGGGTTAATAATCTCATAGTACTTCAATTAAAAATGCACAAAGCCACGTGAAATCGGGTTAAATTCCAACCCATTTTCGACTAGTTTTAATTTATCACCTGCACAGATTTGACCAATTTTTACAAATTTGACACCAGCATGAATTAACGCGGTATCAATTGCGCCGCGTTGTGATTCTGGAACCGTAAACAATAACTCGTAGTCTTCACCACCCGTGAGTGCATAGCTTAATGCATCTTCATGACTAAGATTGGCTTTAATTGAGTTTGATAACGGAATTAGATTCACATCGATGATGGCGCCCACTTTCGATGCCGTTAATATATGTCCAATATCAGACATTAAGCCATCAGATAAATCGATAGCACTGGTGGCAAGTGTACGCAGAGCTTGGCCAGCTAAAACACGAGGCGTTGGATAATAATGACGATTAATCAGATATTCTTTATCTTCAGTGTTAACCGTTTTAACGCCTCTGAGGATATCAAGACCTAAAGCTGAGTCACCTAAAGTGCCGGTGACATAGACCCAATCACCAATTTTTGCACCATCACGAGTTAATGCAGTACCTTTAGGAACTTGGCCATTAATCGTAATACTGATACTGCGAGGTCCACGGGTAGTATCACCACCAATTAAGGCAATACCATAATATTCTGCAATCTCAAACAGGCCTTCACTAAAATGTTCCAACCAAGGCTGGTCAACATTGGGGAGCGTCAGTGCTAAGGTAAACCAGGCTGGTTCTGCTCCCATGGCGGCGAGGTCAGAAAGGTTAACCGCTAACGATTTATAACCTAAAGCATGAGCAGGAATGCTTGCTAAAAAGTGGACATTTTCAACGAGGGTATCACAAGAAATCGCTATCGATTTATTGTCTGCAGGATTCACTAACGCACAGTCATCGCCGATGCTTAACTCTACATCGCGCCTTTTTAGGCCTTTATTGCGGAAGTAATGTTCAATGAGTTGGAATTCTTTCACATTCAGTCTGGTACGGTAAACCGTCCACCTCAATTTTGAAACAATTAATAACAAATGAAAACGGTATCCGAAGATACCGTTCTGGTGTTACTTATGCTTCACTAACTTATCAAGCAAGCCGTTGACAAATTTGTGACTATCTTCAGCACCAAACGCTTTCGCTAACTCGATACCTTCGTTAATCGCCACTTTAAACGGCACATCTTTACGGAAGGTCAACTCATAAGTTGCCAGACGCACAATGGCTTTTTCTACTGGTGACACTTCTTCAAAATTACGATCAAGATGCGGCTTTAACAGCTCATCAATTTGCGATGTTTTTGATGCTACACCAGTTAACAACTCACGAAAATAAGCGACATCAACACCGTCAGTGTTCTGTTCAGTTAAAAACTCATGTTCTACGTCAGCAACTTTGTTTTTACTTAACTGCCATGAATAAATGGCTTGAACGGCTAAACGGCGGGCCTTACGGCGCTCTGAAGGTTTCATACTTTTCCTACTATTACAGCTGTTGTTCTAGTTGTTGCAGTACATTAACCATTTCAAGCAAACTAAGGGCTGCTTCGCCACCTTTGTTGCCTGCTTTAGTACCCGAGCGCTCAATAGCTTGCTCAATGGTATCAGTAGTTAATACACCGAATGAAACAGGAAGATCATACTCTAATGCAACTTGTGCAAGACCTTTGTTACATTCACCAGCAACAAATTCAAAATGAGGTGTACCGCCACGAATGACAGCACCTAATGCAATGATACCGTCAAACTTTCCACTTGCTGCAACACGTTTTGCTGCAAGCGGTAATTCAACTGCACCAGGTACGCGAACAACAGTAATGTTGTCGTCACTGACCTGGCCGAAACGCTTTAATGTGTCTATTGCACCATCAAGCAGACTTTCAACTAAAAAGCTATTGAATCGCGATATTACGATCGCCACTTTGGCATTTTTCGCTTCGATATTACCTTGAACTACGTTCATTCTATCTTACCTAAATTAGCTAAAGCACCCGGCTCGGGGCAAAAAGAGGCGTTATGATATCACAGCCAAAAGCCCTGAGCGCTATGCAATTAATGAATTTGTTAAATTTACCACAAGCCAAAATTATTCAGCTATATAATCAGTCACTTCTAAACCAAAACCAGACAGTGAATGATAACGTTTTGGCGAACTGAGTAAACGCATAGTGCTGACACCTAAACTCGACAGAATTTGAGAGCCTACGCCAACACGACGAGATGTTCCTTGCCACATTGCTGGCGCAGGAGATTGACCATTATCTTCAGCTTCAAAGGCTTTTACTTTGGCCAATAAATTACTTGTATGTTCATCATTACCCAGTAGTACTAAAACGCCACCTTCGGAAGCAATCCGCTCCATGGCTTTTTCTAATGGCCAACTGCGCTTTTGATCACGTTCAGAATGCAGCAAATCATTAAAGGTGTTTTGCAAATGCACACGCACCAAACAATTCGGTTTTACTTCATCTTTAACCAAGGCGTAGTGTAATTGATTATCGATAGTGTCTCTAAACGTCACCATAGTAAATTCACCAAAACGAGTGGGTAATTTACACTGAGCTTCACGTACAACGGTAGTTTCGTTAGTGTTACGGTATTCGATTAAATCGGCAATAGTACCGATTTTAATCCCATGTTTTTCACTGAATATTTCTAAGTCTGGACAGCGCGCCATGGTGCCATCTTCGTTTAAAATCTCAACAATGACGCCTGAAGGTTCACAGCCAGCTAAGCGCGCTAAATCGCAACCCGCTTCAGTGTGGCCAGCGCGGGTTAATACTCCGCCCTCTTGTGCCATCAACGGAAAAATATGTCCAGGTTGCACTAAATCAGAGGCTTTGGCGTCTTTGGCAACGGCAGCTTGTACGGTCACTGCACGGTCATGAGCAGAAATACCTGTTGTGACTCCGGTCGCCGCTTCAATTGATACGGTAAAATTAGTCGAGAACTGGGCATTATTATTGGTAACCATTAAAGGCAAATTAAGCTGCTGACAACGCTCTTTGGTCATTGTTTGGCAAATTAATCCACGGCCATAGGTTGCCATGAAATTGATTGCTGCTGGCGTCACTTTATCAGCGGCCATGATCAAATCACCTTCATTCTCTCTGTCTTCATCATCCATCAAGATAACCATCTTACCTTGACGAATATCTTCAATGATTTCTTCTATGCTATGTAGCGCCATTGTCAGACCTTTATTTAGTAAGTGTTTGATTTAAACCTTAGGCATTAAATCTATTGGTATTGCATATTATGTATAGGGTACAAATGGTGTTTTACTGTCGCGATTAACGTAAAAAACCTGATTTAGCGAGTAACTCCATGGTCACGCCCGATGAAGGCTGCACATGGTTAGTTTCCGGTTGCATTAAACGTTCTAAATAACGCGCGATTAAATCGACTTCGATATTGACACTATCGCCTACTTTTAAATCCACCAGCGTGGTTTCACCTGCAGTGTGAGGTACAATCGTTAATCTAAAACGAGCACCATCGACTTCATTAACAGTCAGGCTCACACCATCGATGGTGATCGAACCTTTGTGAGCAATATAGCGACTTAATTGGGCCGGTACCGATAACCAAAACTCTAGTGATTTACCTCTGTAAGCGCATTGCTCAACTTTTGCAATGCCATCAACGTGTCCACTTACCATGTGTCCACCTAATCGAGTGGTTGCCGTAACCGCTTTCTCAAGATTAACCTTTTGACCGACCTGATAACGACTAAAGCCAGTTAAGTCAACGGTTTCAGCTGATATATCAGCCACGTAACCATCACCTAAACGCTCAACAACGGTCAAACACACGCCATTGGTTGCTATACTGTCACCTAGCTTTACGTCGGTTAAATCCAGCTTACCGCTGGCAACTGTTAAGCGGATATCGTTACCTTTGCGATCAATTTTACGTAATGTGCCAAGGGCTTCGATTATTCCTGTAAACATAATACTCACTTTTTGCAGTTAAACTTTGCTGTTGCTCAGGTTTTGGACTGAACAACACGCACATTAATAGGGTTGATTATATCTGAGGATATAACGCTTATCTTGTCCAACGTTGCGTTCATCAATTAATTGCAGTGCTGGCGTTTGCTCCATTGTACTGTAATTAGGTAACTGCAACATATTACGTCCGTGGCTACCTAATAGTTTAGGCGCCTGGTAAAGCACAATATCATCAACGAGCCCTTGGGCGACAAATGCTCCGGCTAAGGTAGCACCGGCTTCAACTAAAACAGAATTAATATGCTGACCTAAATATGTTAGCAAAGCTAACAATGGGATTCTGCCTGACGAGTCACACGTTAACTGAAGAAATGATACGTGATCGGGAAATGCAGCTTTAGTGCTTTCGGGATAATCACAGCCAGAAACCAGTAAAATAGGACTTTGAATTGAAAATAATTGTTGTGTTGCTGTTAATCTTGCGCGACTGTCGAGCACAACCCTTAGAGGTTGGAAGATTTCATCTTTTGTATGGAGAGTGGTTAACTCACCTAACGCCTCATAGCGCACATTAAGGCTTGGGTCATCGACAAGAATGGTTTCAACACCAGTGATTAATGCACAATGGCTAGCGCGGTATTTTTGCACATCAGCTCTTGCTGCACTGCCAGTAATCCACTTCGACACGCCATTAGACAGAGCCGTTTTACCATCTAAACTGGCTGCTATCTTTACCGTTATCCAAGGAAGTCCTGTTTTCATCCGCTTCATAAAACCCAGATTAAGGTCATAGGCTTGTTCGCTGAGCAATCCAACATCAACGTTAATACCAGCCTCACGTAACAGGGTTATACCGCGACCAGACACTTGTGGATTTGCATCGGTCACCGATACCACAACTCTGGCAACTTTGGCATTAATTAAGCCTAAAGCACAAGGTGGTGTGCGGCCATAATGACTGCAAGGTTCAAGAGTGACATATGCGGTGGCACCTTCAGCAGACAAGCCATTATCATGCACCATTTTCAGCGCATTAACTTCGGCATGCCCTTGGCCAGCACGTTGATGATAACCCTCACCAATAATCTTATTCTGATAAACAATGACACAACCAACACAAGGATTTGGCCGAGTGGTATAACGGCCTTTCTCGGCAAGCGCGATGGCACGGCTCATCATTTGGGTGTCAAAGGTGGACCAGTTAGACATGGGAGATAATCTCTTATTGCTTAAATGCCATTAAAACCATTAAAACAGATATTATTAAGCAGCATTACTTTTGCAATTTAGCAATGGCTTCACCAAATTGGGATACATCTTCAAATGCGCGATAAACCGATGCAAAGCGGATATATGCCACTTTATCAAGGCTCATCAACTGTTCCATCATCAGATTACCAATCATTTCAGAATTCACCTCACGCTCACCTGTCGCGCGCAGTGTTGATTTGATTTTAGTCAATGCTTGTTCAATTTCATCAATTGAGACCGGGCGTTTTTCGACCGCACGTAGCATGCCGCCACGCAATTTTTCTTCATCGAATGGTTGTCGAGTGCCGTCACGTTTGATGACTCTAGGCATGACTAATTCTGCGCCTTCAAACGTGGTGAAACGTTCATGACATTCGGTACATTCCCGGCGGCGACGTACTTGGTGACCATCAGCCACTAATCGAGAATCTATAACTTTGGTATCGGTCGCGCTACAAAAAGGGCAATGCATTGAACCTCCTGCAGAAAAAAACAAAATGGCCGCTAACAATTAGCGGCCATTAAAGTTTATCCTATTTGTTGAGCAAGGTTAACCTAAACCTTTTCAACAGGCATCAAGTGACGATTAACCGTATACAGGGAATCGGGCACATAATGCCAACACTTGACCTTTCACTCGTTCAGCCACTTCGGCGTTAGATGCATCATCAAGAATGTCACAAATCCAACCGGTCAATTCTTTCGCTTCTGCTTCTTTAAAACCACGACGAGTAATTGCTGGCGTTCCAATACGAACACCAGAGGTGACAAACGGTGAACGTGGATCATCAGGTACTGAGTTTTTGTTGACGGTAATGTTGGCATTGCCCAATGCAGCATCTGCTTCTTTACCGGTTAAATCACGACCAATTAAATCAACCAACATTAAATGGTTTTCTGTACCGCCAGAAACAATTTTGTAACCGCGAGCTAAAAATACTTCAACCATAGCTTTAGCGTTTTTAACCACTTGCTGTTGATATACTTTAAACTCTGGCTCTAATGCCTCTTTAAATGCAACCGCTTTACCTGCGATTACATGCATTAAAGGGCCACCTTGGCCACCAGGGAATACCGCTGAGTTCAACTTTTTATACAACACTTCATCATCGGCAGCAGAAATAATAATCCCGCCACGTGGACCCGCTAATGTTTTATGAGTTGTTGAGGTAACCACATGTGCATGTGGGACAGGGGTTGGATAAACATCTGCAGCCACTAAGCCTGCAACGTGAGCCATATCAACAAGCAAATAAGCACCAACTTTATCAGCAATCTCACGCATTTTAGCCCAATCGACTATGCCTGAAAATGCCGAAAAACCGCCGATCATCATCTTAGGCTTGTGCTCAATGGCTAAACGCTCCATTTCGTCATAATCAATTTTGCCAGCTTCATCGATACCGTAAGGAATGATGTTGTAAAGCTTGCCTGAAAAATTCACTGGTGAACCATGGGTCAAATGACCACCATGAGCAAGGTTCATCCCTAAAACAGTATCACCCGGTTGTAACAACGCCATAAACACTGCGCTGTTTGCTTGTGAGCCTGAATGAGGCTGTACGTTGGCATAAGTTGCACCAAATAATTCTTTTGCGCGTTCAATAGCCAATGTTTCAACAACATCAACGTATTCGCACCCACCATAATAACGCTTGCCTGGATAACCTTCAGCATACTTGTTAGTTAACTGAGAACCTTGCGCTTCCATCACACGTGGACTGGTATAGTTTTCAGATGCAATCAATTCAATGTGTTCTTCTTGACGACAAGTTTCATCTTCAATGGCTTTAAATAATTCTGGATCATAATCCGCAATATTCATCGCTTTCTTCAACATAGTAGCTCCAACATCATTATCTATATAGTAGGGTTGCGCGGTATTCTACTCTGCAACGATAATGATTTACAGTACAAACAACATGAAATTCACTGTGTTCTGAATACAAAACGATTCATGTTGATAACACCAAGCTAGCAGATTGTTTAGCGAATTGAGTCTAAAAAGCACGCTAGATAAAATCACACAATTGCCTGTTGAGTTCAGCACATAATACAGTAGAATTATCACCATCTTTGTTGACAATTAGACAGTATAATTATGGCTCAATTTGTATACAGCATGCTTCGTGTGGGTAAAATTGTCCCACCCAAAAAGCAAATATTAAAAGACATTTCGTTAAGCTTCTTTCCTGGCGCTAAGATTGGTGTGCTCGGGTTAAACGGTTCAGGTAAATCAACATTGCTGCGCATCATGGCGGGAATAGATACCGAAATTGAAGGTGAAGCACGCCCAATGCCTGGGTTAAAAATTGGCTACTTACCGCAGGAGCCGCGCTTAAACGAACAACAAACTGTGCGCGAAGCCGTCGAAGAAGCCCTAAGCGAAGCTAAAAATGCACTAATACGCTTAGACGAGGTCTATTCTGCTTATGCTGAGCCCGATGCAGACTTCGACGCACTTGCAAAAGAGCAAGGCGAATTAGAAGCCATCATCCAATCTCAAGATGCGCATAATCTTGATCATATTCTTGAACGTGCAGCTAACGCATTACGTCTGCCCGATTGGGATGAGAAAATTGCCGTACTCTCTGGTGGTGAACGTCGCCGAGTGGCCATTTGTCGCTTATTGCTTGAAAAACCAGAAATGCTATTACTCGACGAACCAACCAACCATTTGGATGCAGAATCAGTGGCGTGGTTAGAGCACTTTTTACAAGAATATAACGGCACTGTGGTGGCGATTACCCACGATCGTTACTTCTTAGATAATGCTGCTGGCTGGATTTTAGAACTCGACCGCGGTGAAGGTATTCCATGGGAAGGTAACTATTCATCTTGGCTTGAACAAAAAGATGCGCGCTTGTCCCAAGAATCGTCCACAGAAAGCGCCCGCCAAAAAACCATTGCTAAAGAATTAGAGTGGGTACGCCAAGGTGCTAAAGGTCGTCAATCAAAAGGTAAAGCCCGTATGGCTCGCTTTGAAGAATTGAACACCAACGATTACCAAAAGCGTAACGAGACCAATGAACTGTTTATTCCACCAGGGCCTCGTTTAGGCGACAAAGTCATTGAAGTGACTAATTTAACCAAGTCATATGGTGACCGCGTACTGATTGATGATTTGACATTCACGGTTCCTAAGGGCGCTATCGTCGGCATTATTGGTGCTAACGGTGCGGGTAAGTCAACCTTATTCAAAATGATCTCAGGCGAGGAACAACCAGACAGTGGCTCTATTTCTGTCGGTGATTCGGTTCAAATTGCGTCGGTTGATCAGTTTCGTGATTCGATGAATGACAAAAACACCGTGTGGCAAGAAATTTCAGGCGGCCAAGATATTATGCGCATCAACAACACTGAAATTTCTAGCCGTGCTTACGTAGGCCGCTTTAACTTCCGTGGTGGCGATCAGCAGAAAATAATTGGTTCATTATCGGGTGGTGAGCGCAACCGAGTTCACTTAGCTAAGTTATTACAAGCCGGTGGCAACGTATTATTACTCGATGAACCCACCAACGACTTGGACGTTGAAACTTTACGAGCGTTAGAGGAAGCGTTATTAGAGTTCCCTGGTTGTGCAATGGTTATTTCCCATGACCGTTGGTTCCTTGACCGTATTGCGACCCATATTTTGGATTACCGTGATGAAGGTAAAGTGAGCTTCTATGAAGGTAACTATACTGAGTACTCAACTTGGTTAAAAGCCACCTTAGGCACCGATGTAGTAGAACCGCATCGATTAAAATACAAGCGTTTAAATAAATAATTAGTCTGCAATAAAGTGTTGAATAATAAAGCAGAGCCTCAGCGCTCTGCTTTATTATATTAGCCATTATTTAAAAGGTTATTACAAAACTAACGATCGAAATCTCGACAAGTGTCAAAAATTTGTCAATTTATTGTGAGCAATGCACCACAATCTGTTTGTAAAGCCAAAATAACTTCAGTATTATAAATTATTAACGGATTATTTTACTCTTTGCTGATTACACTCAGCGCAATACAGAGTGTCGATGGTTCCAGCTTGTAGAGAAATTTAATGGAGATATCAGTGAGATACGGTTCAATTAGCCTTGCTTTATTGTGCTTATACGCAAGCAACTCATTTGCGGCACTCGAAGTCATTACCACATCAGAAAAGCAGACTCTCAATAAAATTGAAAATCAATACGATATCGATTCTCTGCTAATCACTGTTAATGACAAATTCTCACAGCTTAATAAAAAAGCCTATGACGTTGAAGGTCTGAAAAAAACAATTGTTTCAGAACAGCAGCGCTACGATGAGCTTATTACAGAATTACCTAAGGTTATTCGGGCTAAAACAGGGCTTCCAGAAACCTATAAACAAATTGAAGAGTCTGTCAATTTAGTCGATGAATTAACCCTAAAGGCAGAAGAAGACAGTAAACGCCTTGAAACTGAAAAGGTTGAAATATTAACTGAATATGAGGCGATAAATAAAAAACGTGCCGCTAAAAGTCAGCAACTATTTAAACTCAAAACTGATATTACTAATCGTTTAATTGCAGATTTATCTAAATCAAGCAGCACACTGCCAGTCAATATTAATGGTTCGACTGAGTGTTCAAAATATCAAACTATCGCAGATTGTTTGAAAGAGTCTAAAAGCAGCATTTTATCCAATACTCGTAATGAGTCGCCGTTTTTAAATGACAAAAGTGTTTTATTGTCATATGAAGTTATCGACGCCAATATGAATATGAGAGGCGATTTGCATTATAAAGTGGCAATGAACTTTAAGCCTTCTTATAACGATAAAATTGACTCAATGTTAAATGAAGAATTAGGCCTTAAGTCGGCGATGGTTACCTTAATCAGTAACGTACCAGCAGATTGGTATATCAATGGCACCAAAGTAGGCACGGGTAAAAAACTTTTTCACGAGATCCCTTTAGGGAAACACGGCATTTTAGCGTCTTACCAAAATCAAGATAAATCAAGCGTCGAAAATGTTGAAGGCAATGGCGTATTTAATTATAAATTTGCCAATGTTGCTGCGTCTAATACAGCCAGCAACCAAGCTAAAGCAGAGACAGCAGAAGTCCCAAAAGGCATTCTTAAACCATCAGCTAAACCGCAGCCTGTAGTCCAAAAAACTAAGGCTAAATACACCTTGTTTTCAGACCAAACCAGTATTAAGTTAAGTGATGATGATGCCAAAAAGAAATCATCCGATAAAGGTTATGAATACTTTATGGGTGTTACACCTGTCAATAAAAAGCAAAACATTGAATTTACTAACGAGCCTATCGAGAAGTAATGTTTCAACCAGTGTTTTAACATAACTATTTGTTCAGCCTGGCTGACATAAATCAAAGCCATATCTTCGGATATGGCTTTTTTTGTTGCTATAGCATCATCAAAACCCACTATTGATATGCGCCTTGTTACAAAGAAAATTAAAAGATTTACATTACTTTACGCTGAATTAAGCAAATATAATTACAATAAGCTTGCATCAATCACGGGCTAGTCGTTAGCCAATGTCGTCTTGTAACGACATCATCAATTATTGCTTATAGAGATGTGTACTTAAATGATCAAAAAACTTAGCCAATGTCTTTTTTCGACTACCGTATTGATGATGGGATATGTTGGGTTTATTTCCAATGGTATTGCCGCGCCCACACCTCCTCGCGCTGAAAAAGTGGTTCCTGTCGTCACCGCCACCGTTGAACAACATGAGCTTTCGCAATCAATTACCTTAATAGGAAAACTGGCGGCAACTCACTCGGTAATGATAGCGCCACAAGTCGCAGGAAAAATAGACAGCATAGCCGTCACATCTAATCAATACGTCAATAAAGGCCAAGCACTACTGACACTTGATAACCGCAAAGCAAAAGCCAGCGTGACCGAAGCGCAAGCCTATTATCAAGATGAAGTGCGTAAGCTTAATGAGTTTAACAAGTTGATTCACGTTAATGCCATCACTCAAACAGAAATAGAAGCGCAAAAGTCCAGTGTTGATATTGCTTTCGCTCGCCTTGAATCAGCTAAAACCGATCTGGATTACCATACTCTAGCCGCGCCATTTTCCGGAAACACTGGTTTGGTTAACTTCAGCCGCGGCAAGATGGTCAGTATCAATGAGTCACTATTATCACTTGATGATTTATCCGTGTTACAGCTCGATTTACAAGTGCCGGAGCATTATCTCTCTTTGTTAAGTACAGGAATGTCGGTAAACGCTTCCAGCAGAGCATGGAATAAAACCATTTTTACTGGCAAGATTATCGCTATTGATCCACGCGTCAATTCACAAACACTCAATCTCAATATTCGTAGTCAGTTTGATAATCAAAAGGGTCAATTAAAGCCCGGTATGATGATGTCAGCGACACTGGTATTTCCAAGCGTGTCTTCCCCTATTGTTCCGGTACAAGCACTTGAATATTCTGGTACCAAACGTTATGTCTACGTAATCAACCAGGACAATATCGCCACACGCACCGAAGTGATGTTAGGCGCCAGAATTGACGACCAAGTGTTACTGGAATCTGGCATTAACATCGGCGACCACATCGTCGTTCAAGGGCTGGTAAATATGCGTGATGGTGTCAAAGTAAAAGACTTAGCTAAGCAAGCTCAAACAAGCCCTGTTAAACAGGAGCAACAATAATGTGGCTAAGTGATACGGCGGTAAAGCGCCCTGTAGTTGCGATTGTATTAAGTTTATTACTGTGTGTTTTTGGCTTAGTGTCGTTCTCTAAACTGTCGGTTAGAGAAATGCCCGACGTACAAAATCCGGTAGTGACCGTCATGACCACTTATAGCGGTGCATCTGCCACTATTATGGAAAGTAAAATCACTAAGAGCCTTGAAGATGAATTAACTGGCATCAGCGGTATTGATGAAATCACCTCAACCACTCGAAATGGCATGTCACGTATTTCAATCGAGTTTGAACTAGGTTGGGACTTAACCGAAGGCGTCAGTGACGTACGAGATGCCGTTGCCAAAGCACAACGTCGCTTACCCGATGAAGCTGATGATCCGATTGTATCTAAAGATAATGGTACTGGTGAGCCGTCGATTTACGTCAACTTAAGCTCTGAAAATATGGATCGTACTCAACTCACTGATTACGCCCAGCGAGTATTAGAGGACAGATTTAGCTTAATTACTGGGGTTAGCTCAGTCAATATTTCTGGTGGCTTATACAAAGTCATGTATGTACAACTAAAACCGCAATTAATGGCCGGTAGAAATGTAACTACCAACGACATTATTAGTGCGTTAAATACCGAAAATCTTGAAACACCCGGTGGCGAAGTCCGTAACGACACCACCGTCATGTCAGTCAGAACAAAACGGCTATATTACAGCCCAGAAGACTTCAACTATTTAGTTGTCCACACTGCTGACGATGGCACACCTATTTATCTTAAAGATGTCGCTAGCGTGTTCATTGGGGCAGAAAATGAAAACTCGACCTTTAAAAGTAACGGCATCGTTAACCTAAGCCTAGGCATAGTGCCGCAATCTGATGCCAACCCATTAGATATATCATTGCAAGTACAACAAGAAGTCGACAAAGTGCAGAGTTTTCTGCCAAAAGGAACGCAGTTGGTTGTCGATTATGATGCCAATGTGTTTATTGCGCGCTCGATTAATGAGGTTTACAACACCCTATTCATTACTGGGGTATTGGTTATTCTTGTGCTGTACATTTTTATCGGTCAAGTACGGGCAACACTCATTCCTGCAGTCACAGTACCAGTATCATTAATTGCCGCATTTATGGCGGCATACAGCTTAGGTTATTCCATTAACTTATTAACCCTAATGGCGCTTATTCTAGCCATTGGTCTAGTGGTTGATGACGCCATCGTTGTGGTTGAGAATATCTTCCACCATATTGAACAAGGTGAAAAACCGATACTTGCGGCCTATAAAGGGACTCGCGAAGTCGGTTTTGCTGTGATATCAACTACCCTAGTACTGGTGATGGTATTTTTACCTATTTCATTTATGGATGGCATGGTCGGGTTATTGTTTACTGAGTTCTCCGTGATGCTGGCAATGTCGGTGCTGTTTTCATCCCTTATCGCCCTTACCCTTACCCCAGTGATGAGCAGTAAACTATTAAAAGCCAATGTGAAGAAAAATCGTTTTAACATTGCGATCGATAATGGCTTTAATCGTTTAGAGCAACGGTATCGTAGTATGGTCAAATGGGCATTGCACTGGCGCATGGCAGCACCATTCATTATTATCGCCTGCATCGGTGGTAGCTATTTACTCTTGCAACAAGTCCCTTCTCAACTCTCACCACAAGAAGACCGCGGGGTATTATTTGCGTTTATTAAAGGCGCCGAAGGCACCAGTTATAATCGCATGGTTGCCAATATGGACATCGTTGAAAACCGATTAATGCCACTATTGGGTCAAGGAGTAGTGAAATCATTTAGCGTTGAAGCGCCAGCATTTGGCGGTCGAGCGGGAGATCAAACCGGATTTGCGATTATCCAGTTAGAAGACTGGCAAGATCGTGATACCGATATTAAACAAGCGTTAGCGTTAATCAGCCAAACGTTAAAAGACATTCCAGATGTCATGGTACGGCCAATGTTGCCAGGATTTAGAGGCCAATCAAGTGAACCGGTTCAATTTGTACTGGGCGGCTCTGACTATTCTGAGTTATTTAAATGGGCTCAAGTACTACAACAAGAAGCCGATGCAAGCCCTATGCTGGACGGGGCTGATTTAGATTACGCAGAGACCACACCAGAACTTGTTGTGACGGTAGACAAGCAACGAGCTGCAGAGTTAGGCATTAGCGTTTCAGAAATAGCGACAACCTTAGAAATCATGTTGGGCGGCCGCAGTGAAACAACCTTTGTTGAACGTGGCGAAGAATATGATGTGTACCTTCGCGGTGATGAAAACAGCTTTAACAGCGTCACAGACCTCAGTAAGATTTACTTTAGAAGCAGCAAAGGCGAATTAATCACCCTTGATACCGTCACTAAAGTTGAAGAAGTTGCCTCGCCGCAACGATTAAGTCATACCAATAAGCAAAAATCGATCACCATCAAGGCAAATTTAGGCGAAGGTTATACCCTTGGCGAAGCCCTCGACTTTTTAGAACAACGCGCAATAACATTACTGCCAAACGATATTTCAATTGCCTACACGGGTGAGTCAAAAGACTTTAAAGAGAACCAAGCTGGAGTGCTCATTGTATTTGCTTTAGCACTGCTGATTGCTTATCTGGTATTGGCGGCTCAATTTGAAAGTTTTATCAATCCTGCAGTGGTGATGTTTACCGTTCCCATGGGGATTTTTGGTGGCTTTATTGGCTTAGTGCTCACTCATCAAGGGATGAATATCTATAGCCAAATTGGCATGATCATGTTGATTGGTATGGTAACTAAAAATGGTATATTAATCGTTGAGTTTGCTAATCAGCTACGCGACCGAGGCTTATCGCTCGACAATGCCATTATTGACGCATCGGCTCGTCGCTTAAGACCCATTTTAATGACAGCCTTTACCACCCTTATTGGTGCCATACCATTAATCGTATCAACCGGCGCGGGGAGTGAAAGCCGTATTGCGGTAGGAACTGTGATATTCTTCGGCATGGCATTTGCGACCGTTGTCACCCTATTGGTGATACCCGCAATGTACCGACTTATTTCTTCGTCAACTCACTCTCCAGGGTTTGTTGAAGCACAACTTAATGACGCCATTGCCGCTCAAAAAGCGCAACAGCCTTAATCTTCACAGGTGTAATAATGACAACGCTTGCCGTATTTGTAGATGTGCAAAATATTTATTACACCTGTAAGCAAGGTTTTGGCCGTTCATTCAATTACCGAGCTTTATACAAACATTTGTCGGCACAGGGCACTATTAGCCACGCAATAGCTTACGCTATAGCACCAGCCGATGACGGTCAGGTTAAATTTCAAGATGCACTAAAACATATTGGTTTTACGGTTAAAACCAAACCTTATATCCAGCGCAGTGATGGTTCCGCCAAGGGAGATTGGGATGTTGGGATTACCATCGACATGCTAGAGATAGCGCCCACGGTAGATGAGGTTATTTTACTGTCTGGTGATGGTGATTTCGATTTATTACTCAAAAAAATCAATCAAACGACCACATGCTACACCCATGTATTAAGTGTTGATCGCCTCACTGCAAAATCATTAACCGATCAAGCCCAGCACTTCACCGCAATCGATGCCTCGCTTCTTATTTAAATACAAACAATGACAATAATCACCCACTTTAAGCACAAGCGACAAAGCTAACACATACGACAAAAATATCGCTAAGATTGATACCAACAGGAATTAGTTTGATTTATTCCTCAGCCATTCAGCCTTCACTTACACAAGTTTCTTCTCATCAATACAGTTTAAATTTGATGAAAGGAAGATGAGTAGATCCCAAACCCACAAACAATGTTATTATTTTGTTGTGTAAAATAGTGACTGTATTTACAATATATCATCCTGTTATTATAGGTATCAAAATCAGTTTTTTATAAAAATAATAATAAGGTCTCTGATGGTGTTCTTTTTCCAAAGATGGTTATGCTCGCTGTTATGCTTACTTCTTTCAGTTGCCTTTATTTCAGCCACAAACGCAGAACAGTTTCAAATAGATAGGCTCAATATTGCTGACGGTTTACCGTCAACCATGATCACCTCTATCTATCAGCAAAAAAATGGATTTTTATGGTTTGCAACCGATGCTGGTGTGAGCCGTTATGATGGCCAAGAGTTTATAAATTTTCAGTTTTCACCGGGATCCAAAAGACATATATCGAATAACTTTGTGACAGATATTATCGAAGACGCCCAAGGCAATATCTGGTTCGCTACTGAAGACGGTCTTAATCAACTCACCGTCGATGATGAACTTAACACCTACCCCACCTCACAACAGCCTTTCGCTCAAAACACCAATTGGATAATGCGTTTATACTTGGATTCAAAACGTCAGCTATGGATAGGTACTGGCAGTGGGTTACAATATAAAACAGAGCATGGAACCGATTTTATCTCGGTTCCATTATATTTAAACCAACAAGATACTCCTGTAGAAACATCTATTTACAGCATAGTAGAAGACACTCAACACCGTATTTGGGTAGGGACCGACCATGGTCTCGCATTATTAGAACCCAACAGTACAACAATGCAGCTATATCAATCAGATAAAGCACAAGCAATATCCACTACAGGTTCAGCCGTTACTACGGCAGATTTATTTAATGATTACATTCTGACGAGTCAAATAGATAATCATGGTCAACTTTGGTTTGGTAGCCAACATTTTGGCTTAATTAAATTTATGCCTAACGACAACACATTCCAGCATTTTTTTAGTCCAAAACAACCAAAGGTTGGACAAATTCCCAGTAACTACATCTCCAGCATAGCGATTGAAGACGATCAACATATCTGGATTAGTACCGATAAAGGTGCGGCAAATTTAACTGTCGCATCCGAACATTTTGACTGGTTAACCTCACAAACGTTTAATCAACAATCATTACCGACCAATGATGTTGATGATGTATTTATCGACCATTCAGGAATCATTTGGTTTGCGACTAACCAAGGTGCGGCCTTTTACACGCCATTGAAAAAATCAAGTCGACTGTATAAACCCCTTGCCAGCCAATCAGAGCTATCAGGAGGCAATGTTTACGCAATAGCCTTAACGCAATCAGGTGATGCCTGGGTAGCAACAAATAAGGGTATCGATAAGATAAACATCGATAATAAAACGGTTGAATTAGGACCTTTAAAAGATAAAACCACTCCATCATTAATAAACAATATTTGGAACGTAACAACAGACAAAGATAATAATCTGTGGTTTTCTGACGCTGAAGGCCTGAGTTTTTATGATCAACGCTCTGACACTGTGCAACACTTTAGTAATAAAGTGAATAATCCCTATGGCTTTCCTAATACTGATTTCTATACTGTTGACCCAGACCAAGAAGGCAATGTGTGGATCACTGGCTATTTAGACGCTGGCGTAATGCTATTTAACCCGCAAAAAGGTTTAATAAAACATTATTTTAACGATGCGGATAATCTTTATACTTCAGGTGGGAATTTCACCTTCGACAGTTTAATCGCTACCCAAGGTGAGTTATGGTTAGCCACCACCAATGGTATTTTCATTATCGATCCTAAAACGGATATCACCTCGCACTTAAGCTTAGGTAATGAAAGAGAGAACATCCGAATAGGCGGTATTTACCAAGATAAACAAGGCATTATATGGGCAGCAACCCAAGGTCTCGGGTTAGCAAAAATAATTCCAACATCAAATGTACCTCAGGGATTTACCATTGAATACATTACACGTCAGCAAGGCCTACCAGATAACCGTTTAAAAGCCGTCATTGGTGATGACCAAGGTAATTTATGGCTAACGAGCCAGCATACGTTGATCAAATATACCCCCAAAACCGCTAAAATAAGTGTTTATCCCAGCGTGATTAACACCGACAACTTAACCTTTAATGAAGCCGCAATAGCCATTTATCAACACCAGTTACTATTAGGTACTAATAAAGGGGTGATACAGATAGATATCGACACTATTAGCCAAAATGATTTTGCGCCTCCGGTGCATATCACTTCGGCAAAAATAGCCAATAAATCGTATATTAATATTAACAGCCATAACCCTCCCCCGAAGCCGATACTTGATTACGACAACAACATGATCCAGTTTTCATTTGCATCATTAGACTATACCGCCCCTGAACGGAATCAATATCGATATATGTTAGCCGGGTTCGATCAGGATTGGCTGACCACATTACTACCTCGGGCGATGTACACTAATTTAGCCGCTGGTGATTATGTGTTTAAAGTACAAAGCACCAATAGCGACGGTATATGGAGCAACCAACAGGCAGAATTTGCATTTAACATTAAAAAAGCCTGGTGGTATTACGCATTAATTGCTTCGGGCACCATGATTATATTGATTATGATTTTGTTTGCGTTATCTCGAATAAAACAAATGAGAGAGCTCAGTCGCCGGGCTAACTTTGACAGCTTAACGGGATTGGCAAACCGGTTTCATTTTAATCAACAACTGTCATTACTTATGTCTAATCCATACAACACCGCCGCTGTGGTGTTTATCGATTTAGATCACTTTAAAGAAGTTAACGATTCTATGGGCCATGACGTAGGCGATGAGCTCATTATCCAAGTAGGTAAACGGCTTCAGCATTGTTTAAGCCAACAAGATGTATTGGCTCGACTCGGCGGAGATGAATTTGCCTTAATCATTCCATACGAGCAAGTTGCGGCCGACGTGAACCGAGATTTAGTTAATATCATTGAACGAGTTCGTCAAACGCTCAACAAAGGCTATCAAATCAATCAATATTGGCTAAACAGTTCTGCCAGTATTGGTGTGGCATGCTTCCCTGAAGATGGTAAAGATGCCAAAACATTATTAAAACATGCTGATACCGCCATGTACGCAGCTAAACAAAATGGGCGAAACGGAAGTTACTTTTTTAACGAAACATTATCCACGGCACTATTAGAAAGATTATTGATTAAAGATCAGCTAAATAATGCCATGTCAGATGCGCAACTTGAAGTGCATTACCAGCCAAAATGTTGCGTTGATACACATGAGATTGTCGGTTTAGAGGCGTTACTTCGTTGGAATCACCCTCAACACGGGATGATATCTCCTAGCCGCTTTATTGATCAAGCTGAAGACAGTGGCTTAATTATCGATATTGGATTATGGGTACTTGAACAAGCCTGTCAGCAAGGATATCGTTGGCTTCAACAAGGGATACTGAGAGGCAATATTTCGGTTAACATTTCACCGGTACAATTATCACAACCGACTATTGTTGATGACATTGCTGCCATTTTAGAACGAACCGCCTTCCCGGCTCATCATCTTGAACTTGAAATAACCGAGTCATTACTCATTAAAGATTTAAAAACAGCACAAGACGTTCTATTAGCACTCAAACAATTACGCGTACGTATTGCCCTAGATGATTTTGGCAAAGGTTATTCGTCATTAAACTATTTGACCCAGTTCCCCATTGATACTTTAAAAATTGATAAGGGGTTTTTAAGCAGTATTTTGCCTGAAGAAACCAGCAATATAGTATTACGAAACATCATTACCTTAGGTAATGAGCTGAAATTAGATGTCATTGCAGAAGGCGTCGAAACTCATGCTCAACTGCTTAAATTGAAACAGTACAATTGTAAAATAGTTCAAGGTTTTTTATTCAGTCATGCTCTTGATGTCACTCAATTAGAAGTATGTCTTCTACATAACAAGTTAACCTTATGTGAATATGTTGAAGTTGAAAACGAATAATGAGAGCGGCAACTTATTAGCGATTCATGCATAAGCAGCACCCAAACTGTTAACGACTTACTGCGACGTCTGCAAACACACATAACCTTCACTAACGATGCTGTTACCTATCAATCTGTATTCTAAACTAACCCTAATAAGGTGCCTTAAACTCTCGTTATTGATGCGAAGACACATTCATTTCAAGGCAGATAATTGCCTGTGAAATGCTTATTCATATCGCATTACATTGTTATTATTTAAATCAACAATGAGAGGGCTCACATGATTGGGAATATCACTTTATTTGCAAAAGTGTTATTCTTGCTGGGCCGTAGCAGGACACTTCTATAAAGGATTATATGTCGTTAATACGTTACAAAAAACTAATTTTTGATTACATTCCCATGCCCAAACGAGCTCGTTTATTCATCCAATTGATATTCATATCAGTGGGAGTTCTATATACATTTAACTCGACCATCGCCGTGGCGGAACCACTAAAAATCACTTTAGCTGCAGAAGATAGTTGGCCTCCTTTTGCCGATGAAGTGGGTAATGGTATTTCCCATAACCTTATTAGACAGGCTTTTAAGCAAGTTGATGTTGACGTTTCTACTATTGTCGTACCCTATACTCGTGGTTTGATTATGACCGAGCGAGGTTCGGTTGATGGCGTTTTTAATGTAACAAAAGAGCAAAGCACTATTAACCGATTTATATTCGGTAATGAACCTTTGTTTACGGTAACAGCTTCTTTTTTCTTTGCCAAAGAACACCCTACCATTGCGGATAATAAATGGCAGATCCCAATAAAAAGCACGATTGGTATTGTGAGTGGTTATGAGTACGGCGACGAATTTACGACGCTTGTTGAACAGCTGCAGCTACACGTCATCACGGTAAATAGCCAGCGCCAATTAATCAATTTATTATTAGTAGGCAGAATTGATACCGCCATTATGTATGATCTTGTTGCTGATGTTTACATCGAACAGATGGGTGTTAGCCGTAATATAAAAGCTAAGTTTAATAATCATACCAGTAAAATTTTCGTCGCATTTTCTAAACTTAACCCTCAAGCAGAGCACATTAGCCAATTACTCGACAAAGGGCTGCTAACGTTACAAAGACAAGGTAAGTACCAGCAGCTACTTCTGCCTTCAAATGATTAACGACATAACCACAATATCAATAACATAAGGTCATAGTGTAATGAGTCACCCCTCTGTAGAGCACAAGTACAGCCCAGTTCACTCTTTTTCTGTACAAATTTATTATGAGGACACCGACTTTTCTGGTGTGGTATATCATCCTAACTTCTTAAAGTATTTCGAGCGTGCGCGTGAACATGTCATCGGCGCAGATGTACTCAGCCAACTTTGGCAGCAACAACAATTGGGTTTTGCCGTTTATCGCAGCGATATGTTATGTCACGATGGGGTTGAGTTTGCAGATATTATTGATGTGCGCACACAATTTTATTTTGAAAGTAAATATCGTACCGTATGGAAACAACAAATATGGCGGCCTAATGCTAAAAAACCTGCAGTAACCGCTACAATTGAAATGGTCTGCATGAACCAGAAGCGTCAACTTTCACCTATGCCTGTAGAATTAATCGCTTATTTATCAGCAGGATTTAAGTAATTAACCATCAGACACAACGACATTTAACGTTGAAGAGAGTTAACTTTTAGGATCACTAAAGTGTGGATTATTAATTTTTTGATAATTAAGTTGCGGATAAAGATGTTCAAACTCACTGGCAGTAAATGGTTTAGCAAAGTAATCACCTTGAATAGTGTCTACTCCAAAAAGATGTAATGCATCTAAAACAGACTTAGATTCAACCCCTTCAACCGTCACTTCAAAACCTAAATTTTTAGCCAGCTCGATACTGGTCTTAACAATTTGTTTCGCCGCTTGAGATGTTTCAAATTCATCTAAAAAGGCTTTATCAATTTTCACTTCATCAACGGGCAAATGACGCAAATAAGCTAAAGAAGAATGACCAGTACCAAAATCGTCAATCGCAAGTTTAACTCCAATATCACGTAATTGATTTAAGGTAACAATCGTTTGCTCGAGCGATTTCATTAACACACTTTCAGTAATTTCAATGGTAATGGTTTCGGCAGGAACCAGATACTGGGATAGTTTGGTGGCGACATCGGCAGCAAGGTTTGGATTATCTAAATCAGTAGATGACAAATTAATGGCTACATTAACGTAAACCCCCATATTTCGCCATTTGGCTTGTTGAGCCAATACGTTATCTAACACCCAACTACTCAGAATATCGATCATTCCGGTCTGTTCCGCTAATGGAATAAATTCATTTGGAGAAATTAATCCTAAGCCTTCATGTTGCCAACGAATTAACGCTTCAACCTGCTTACATCGGCCGCTTTTTATGTCTAGCTTTGGTTGAAATACCATAAATAATTGACCTTGCTTTAACCCTTTAGGCAAGCCATTAATAATCAACAATTCTCGGTATTGTGCTTTATCATCATCTTGATCGTAAAAAGCAATCGGCTGTTTTAATGCTTTGGCTTTCTTCAGTGCTAAATCTAAACGGCGCAGCATCAAACTGACATCGGCATGATGCTCATTGAGCGACAATACTCCGAGCTGCATTTTGATACTGATTGGCTGTTGTTCTATTTCAAATGGACTTTGTAAATCATTTTTTATCGTTTGCAACTGCTCGACAGTCAACGGTTGCTGGAAAAACAACAAAAATTCATTACCGTTCATACGTGCGATGAACTGTGCTTTACAGTTCAGGTTATCTATCCGCTTGGCAAAAGCTTTCAGCAATTTGTCACCAAATAAAAAACCAAATAAATCATTCACAAAACGAAATTGTCGAATATCCACCAGCACTAACATACCTTCTGAAATAGGCATTTTTGACAACATTTTACGTTTAAAGCCGACACGATTAGCTAATCCGGTTAACTTATCTCGTTCGGTGCTAAATAGGCTTGATTGATGTAAATGATGAAGGACATTAATGAGCGGTTTTAACGATTTGGCAGGAGAATCTATGTTAAATGAATCTTGATTGAGTAATTGTAATTCTAACGAGTGAGTTAATTGTTTAATAAAACGGTGCTGACGCCAATGGAGAAATGCAATGGTGCACAGCATAATCACAATCATAAATAACACTGTTATTAGCAAATAATTCATTAAGTATTCATCATGTTACAGTTTTAGCCATCGGTTATTTAAACATCAAAAACATCTCACTTAGATATTAATCATTTAATGTTAGCTCATTGATTAATACCCGTGAAACTCACTTAACATAGCATTATTCGTAACTTTGCTTAATTGAATGGTACATATCAATAAACTCATCACTAGCAAGATCTTCTGGTGTTACAGGTAAACCTCGTAGAACAAAGACACCTAACCTTTCTTCTAACTCTTCACCGGCTCTAAGTTCACCAGTATAAAATGCCGCAGAACGAATAAAGTCGAGATAAGTCACTTTTTCAGGCATATAATGAAGATCAGCCCAACGCTCCACCACTTCCATAACTTCTGGGGCAAAGTCCCACGTTTTTAATACCGCACGACCAATCGGCCCCTGCATTTTACGTACGAGACTTCGTAAGTCATCAATTCGGCTAAACAATTCTGGGTGAACTTCTGCTTCGGTTAATACTGGTAATGCACCAATATTATGTACCAATCCCGCAAGGGTAAGCGTATCACGGTCTAGTTTTTTAGTGGGATGACGTTTGTTATACATTTCAAGCATCGCACAAGATGAAGCCGTCACTTCAATAGAGGTTTTCCATACTTCATCCATCACCTCCCACACCATTTCGTTGGTTGAGATAAAGAGCTGTTCCATGGCAACTGACGTGGTAATGGATTTAATTTGCACCAAACCAATACGATTAACTGCGGCATTTATGCTTTCTGCTTTATTACCACGAGAATATAAAGCGCTGTTTGCCACTTTAATAATACGGGCTGAAATAGCCGCATCTTGTCCAATAATATCTGCTACTTGTTTAAGGCTCGAATCTTGACGAGATACCACTTCTTGAACACGCATGGCCACTTCAGGTAATGTTGGTAAAACTAAAGCATCATCTTTGAGCTTTTTTAATAGTCCAACCAAGAGTTGATGTTCCGTAGACATGGGTTCTCCATAAATAAATAGTCTCTAATGTTGGATTATATACCCAAACCGATAACATTTGCGATTACTCAACTGACGACAACTCAATTATTTATATCTTTCTGTGCTGATTTAACAGTTATAAATTCCTTCGATACAATAAAAATACAACCAACCTCACAAATACCAAGGCTATATTTGTCCTCGCTAATATCCTTAAGTAAGCTTCGCCCCTTTCATCACACAATGTTCAATTAGGTCAAAAAACATGTTTAAACCTGAATTATTATCTCCTGCTGGTACGCTTAAAAATATGCGTTACGCCTTTGCTTATGGTGCTGATGCTGTTTACGCAGGCCAACCTCGTTATAGCTTACGAGTTAGAAATAATGATTTCAAAATGGAGACACTTGCCAGCGGTATTGAAGAGGCTCACGCCCTCGGTAAAAAACTGTATGTGGTGAGTAATATTGCCCCACATAATGCCAAGCTAAAAACCTATATTAAAGACATGCAACCGGTGATCGCGATGAAACCTGATGCGGTGATCATGTCTGACCCTGGGCTTATCATGATGGTCCGCGAAGCGTTTCCTGAACAAGTGGTTCACTTATCGGTTCAAGCAAATGCGATTAACTGGGCATCGGTTAAATTCTGGCAACAACAAGGCATCAAGCGAGTCATTTTATCGCGTGAATTATCATTGGATGAAATTGAAGAAATTCGCCAACGTTGTCCAGATATTGAATTAGAAGTGTTTGTGCATGGCGCACTTTGCATGGCGTACTCTGGCCGTTGCTTGCTCTCTGGTTACATGAATAAACGCGATCCTAATCAAGGAACCTGTACCAACTCATGCCGTTGGAAATACGATGTACACCCAGCACAACAAACAGAGACTGGCGATATCATCCCTGTGGCTCCAACCGTACAGTTTGAGAGCCCTACATTAGGTTCGGGCCAACCTAGTAGCGACATAGTGCTACTGCAAGAAGCTGGTCG
Organism: Shewanella sp. TB7-MNA-CIBAN-0143; assembly: GCF_040310065.1. Lineage (NCBI taxonomy): Bacteria > Pseudomonadati > Pseudomonadota > Gammaproteobacteria > Alteromonadales > Shewanellaceae > Shewanella > Shewanella sp. TB7-MNA-CIBAN-0143. The sequence continues at coordinate 290,669 of NZ_JBEOPL010000001.1, read as the reverse complement.
TCCTGGCGAGTACATGCCTGCGTTTGAAGATGAACATGGCACCTACATTATGAACTCAAAAGATTTACGGGCTATTCAACATGTGGATCGTTTAACCAGAATGGGGATTGATTCATTAAAAATTGAAGGTCGTACTAAATCTTTTTACTATGTCGCGCGCACCGCACAATTATATCGCCAAGCAATTGAAGATGCCGCTACAGGCAAAGACTTTGATCGCACATTAATGAACAACCTTGAAGGTTTGGCGCATCGTGGCTATACCGAAGGGTTTTTACGTCGTCACGTTCATGACGAATATCAAAACTATCAATATGGCCATTCTGTGAGTGATAGCCAGCAATTTGTTGGTGAATTCACCGGTAAACGAAATGCTGAGGGTTTGGCTGAAATTGATGTAAAAAATAAATTTTCAGTCGGTGACAGTGTTGAAATAATGACAACTGAAGGTAATTTTGTTATCACTATTGAATGGTTAATAAATCGCAAAGGCGAATCGATTGACTCTGCTTTAGGCTCAGGCCATTTTGTGTTTCTAGCGCTTCCAGCAGCTATTAATATCGACAAAGCCATGTTAATGCGTAATTTACCTGAGGGAATGGACACCCGAAACCCTCATCAACCAGCTTAAATTAAGGTTTTTATGGCACTAATCATTGACGATAGCTGTATCAATTGTGATATGTGCGAACCCGAATGTCCTAATGAGGCCATTACTATGGGTGAAGAGGTGTATGAAATCGATCCTTCGTTGTGCACCGAATGTGTCGGTCATTACGACAAGCCAACTTGCGTGTCTGTTTGTCCTATAGATTGTATCGATCCCGACCCAAAACATGTCGAGTCACATGATGCGCTATTACTAAAATACGCTGCTCTCACGGGCAATGTGTAACCTCAGGATTGAGCAACTAAGAGCTAATATATAGTGCCTAGGTACCTAGCATCTAATATCTAATATCTAATATCTAGTATCTAGTATCTAGTATCTAGTATCTAGTATCTGCAAAAACGGCGCTTAATGCGCCGATTTTTATAGTCAAATAACACCATCACTATTCACTGGCTGTTAATGTTTGTAATACTTTTGCCAGTTGCTCAATGCCGATCCGAGCGGGTTTGGGTAAGTTATCTAACTCTATAGACAACAATAAATTTTTAACCTCTAACCCTAACTCTGTATCCCCTTCTATACGTAATTTACGCTGAAAAAATAGCGTGTCGGGATCTTCTTTGCCTGCTGCAACCAAAATTAACTCAGGCACATTGGCACTTAATGTCACATCAGGCTGAGTAAAAGCACGCACTCGTAGTTGTTGTTCGACACCCACCTCAAAACGCAAACCAATATCATCAACACAAATGCCTACCCACTTTTGTTTGAGAAAATGGAGTTCATCTGCCTTCAATTGTTCCGCAAACACTAAATTAAGCAGCTTATTAATGACGATTATTTTTAACGTTTCAGGCATCAAGTTTAGCGAGCGACGGCTTACTTGAGGCGCAAAATGTAACAAGCGCGCCGATAATTGTTGTGTAAATGCGTGAGCCATCGAGAGTACCTACTTGTAAATTGAACCAATAATCAAGTCAGTTTACTGGCAATTTATCTAACGAAACCTGTTTTAAATCAAATCATGTTAACTCAATCACATTTACACTCCTGTTCTTTGAAAAAAATGAGAACACCAACATGGAACTCTTATGCCCTGCAGGTAATTTAGCGTCGCTCAAAGCCGCTCTGAACGCTGGCGCTGATGCGGTTTACCTCGGACTAAAAGATGACACTAATGCGCGCTCGTTTGCAGGTCTAAACTTTTCTGCAGTACAACTGGCACAAGCGACAAAACTGGCCCAAAGCCAAGGGCGAAAGGTATTTTTAACCCTTAACACTTTTCCGAAACCCGGCGAAGAACAGCGCTGGTATCAGGCCGTTGATTTAGCCGCACAATTAGAAATGGATGCCCTCATCGTAGCTGACTTATCATTACTCGATTATGCCCACCAGCATTATCCGCACCTTCCGCTACATTTATCGGTACAAGCCAGCGCCACAAACTTAGGGGCTCTGTCATTTTATCAACAAGCTTTTAATATCGAACGAGCAGTATTGCCACGAGTGTTGTCGATTAAACAGGTTAGAGATTTAGCTAAAGTGAGCCCTGTTGAGCTTGAAGTATTTGCTTTTGGTAGTTTATGCATCATGGCTGAAGGACGCTGCCATTTATCATCATATGTAACAGGACAATCACCTAATACCGGCGGCTCATGTTCCCCGGCTAATCATGTGCGCTGGCAAGATTCTGGCAGCGATAAATTGACCCGACTCAATAATGTATTAATCGATAAAGCTGATGCTAACCAACAACTGGGTTATCCAGTGGTCTGTAAAGGCCGTTATGTTGCTGAGTACGATCATGATGCAAAGTATTTACTGGAGTCACCTACTAGTTTAAACACCTTAAGCTTGTTACCCGAGCTCGCCCAAGCGGGAATTAAATCACTTAAAATAGAAGGACGTCAGCGAAGCCCTGCTTACGTCAGCCAAGTCACCCACGTTTGGCGTAGCGCTATCGACACTTATTTAGCCAACCCCGAGTCTTTTTGCGAGCAACCACAATGGTCGCAAGCGTTAGCAAAAGTATCCGAAGGACAAATCACTACATTGGGCGCTTATGAGCGTCAATGGCAATAAGGTTTTACAATGAAAATATCTCTCGCTCCAATTAGTTACTGCTGGTCAAAATCTGACGTTGAACACTTTTATCAGCAAGTAGCATTGAGTAACATCGATAGCGTTTATTTAGGTGAAACCGTATGCAGCCGCCGCCGTGAACTGAAGTTTAACGACTACCTAGATCTCGCCAATATGCTTAAGTCTCATGGCAAACATGTGGTGTTATCAACCATGGCTTTGATAGAAGCGCAATCTGAGCTTAATGAACTGAAACGAGCTATTGATAATGGTGATTTTAGTATCGAAGCGAATGATATGGCTGCAGTACATTATGCGCACCAAGCGAAAGTCCCCTTTGTGTGTGGGCCAACAATCAATAATTACAATCGGACCAGTCTTGATTTATTGCACCAAAAAGGGATGTATCGTTTTGTCATGCCTTGTGAATTATCACAGCAGTGGTTAAACACCGTCATCAATCAAGGCGATAAACCCGCTTTTGAAATAGAGGTGCTCGGTCACGGCTATTTACCCTTGGCACATTCTGCACGCTGTTTTACCGCCAAACATTACCAATTGCCAAAAGATAAGTGTCAAACTATTTGCCAACGCCATAGCAAAGGCTTACTGGCTCAAACTCAAGAGTCACAACCGTTACTCCGCTTAAATGGCATTCAAACTCAATCTGCGGCGCAGGTAAACCTGATTAACCAAATTCCACAAATGATAGACATGGGGATTGATTATTGGCGTATATCCCCCAATAAATTAGCCGATATAACGATGGGTTCAGAACTTGCTCATGTATTAGCGCAAATAACAGAAGAGCCGCTTAATAGTAAATCGCTAATTAATAAACAGTTTAACGACAATAAACAGGCATCGATTATCAATCATCATTGCAATGGCTATTGGTTAGGGTTACCGGGCATGGACTATTCCCTTGAGCCCAATACTCCAGCGCGTTAACCTTATAAACGCTACTTGATAGCCATTAATAAAAGTGGTCATGAACCGTCATCATATCCATGTTTATTAATGGCATACAAACCATAAAAAAGTGCTAGATCCAAAGATAACACACACCCGCAACAAAGTTTCAACAGGCTGATTAAATTAGATTTTAACCATATACCCCGACAATTTCTTAAAGTAAATATCTACTCACATTTAACTAATATCTATTCGATTAAGTTATCATTTTACATACAGCAAATAAGGGGGTAACCTTGCCTACCCAAAAAAACAACTGAATGGACATTCAATTTTGGTCCATAATAAACAGTTGGGTAGCACAGCTGGCCAACTTAGAACACATAAGTAAGGTGTATTTAACGTGACACATAAAAAACATAACATTAAAACAATTCTCACCTTTATTATTCCGTCACTGATTGGCTTGTTACTGTTTATGACGCCTATCAATGTCGAAGGTTCGATTACCATTCCGATTGCAATCATCTCAAAAGCGTTGCAAAGCCAAATGGGCAGTTCGATTCAGCTTATTGTTACCTGCATTGTAGTATTAATGGCATTGGCCTCGTTACTGACACAGCTCATTAATCCTAAATTCGTGCGTAAAAGTACTTTTTTACGCACTTTACTGAAAGTGAATTTATTTTGGTTAGCGGTGCGCATTCTAGGCGCAATTTTTATCGTCATGGTTTATTGGCAAGTGGGCCCCGAAGCGATTATTTCATCGGCCACGGGTGGCTTAGTTCTGAATGATTTAGTACCTGTACTATTTTCAGTATTTATTTTTGCTGGCATGTTATTACCGCTATTGCTCAATTTTGGTTTATTGGAGTTTTTTGGCACATTATTAACCAAAGTAATGCGCCCAATATTCAATTTACCTGGTCGCAGTGCTATTGACTGCATGGCATCTTGGTTAGGTGATGGCAGTGTGGGCATTTTAATGACCACCAAACAATACGAAACCCGTTTCTATACTGCACGTGAAGCTGCTGTTATTGGTACAACCTTTTCTGCCGTATCGATAACCTTTAGCTTAGTGGTGATATCACAGGTCAAACTTGAGCACTTGTTTGTGCCGTTCTATCTGACAGTGTGCTTAGCTGGTTTTGTTGCTGCAATAATAGTCCCTAAATTACCGCCGCTATCATGGAAGAAAGATCTGTATATTGATAATACCCCTCGCCATGAAGATGACGAAACGATCCCAGCCAATCATGGTGTGTTTTCGTGGGGATTTGATCAAGCAATGCAACGCGCATCTTCTGCAGGTGGCATTAAGCATGTGCTAACGGAAGGGATTAAAAACGTTGTCGATATGATATTCGGGGTTATCCCTGTTGTTATGGCTATAGGTACCGTCGCATTAGTGTTGGCTGAGCATACGCCTATTTTTAATTACTTAGGTATGCCATTTATTCCGCTGTTAGAACTGCTGCATATTCCAGAAGCCACCGAAGCCTCGAAAACGATTGTGGTAGGGTTTGCCGATATGTTTATCCCATCCATTTTGGCCAGCTCTATAGAATCAGATTTGACCCGTTTTGTTATTGCTGCTTTATCGGTTACTCAGCTTATTTATATGAGCGAGGTAGGTGCTCTTTTAATTGGTAGTAAAATACCGGTTAACTTTTTTGAGCTATTCGTTATCTTTATTCTACGAACCTTAGTAACACTACCGATTATTGCATTAATGGGTCATTTACTCATTTAGTTGAAGTCAGTATATATAACCACTCAAAATAACCAGGGAGCGCAATGCGCTCCTTTTTTAAACTAAATATTCTCAGCGTAATCGAGATAAATCGAGTATGCTTAAACAATAAACACTGACTATGTGTCTTGCGATATTGATTACTAAGGGCAAACTATGGACGACAGACGTAAATTTTCTCGTATTTTTTTTGCAGCCAGTGCTCATCTCGCGCAAACAGAACAAACTTGGCGCACTAAAATTTTAGATTTAAGTCTTAACGGTGCATTAGTAGAATTACCATCTGGGTATACAGGTCAACTCAATAGCATTTTAACCTTAGAGTTTGTGTTACCCGACTCTGATATTGAACTCAAAATGGAAGCGGCAATTGTCCATAAAACCCCAGAACACCTGGGCTTAAAGTGTACTCACATTGACGTTGACAGCATTACCCACCTGCGCCGAATTATTGAACTCAACATAGGCGATGCTGAGTTATTAGATCGTGAGCTTACGTCGTTAATCACTCCAGCGCCTTAAGCTTTCAGATATACCGTAAAATGCAAAAAAAGTAAGTCAATGACTTACCTTTTTTATGCTCAAGTTTTGCTTTTAGCAATCGAGGGTTAATTAATTAACTCAAGCAGCTCATGGATAGTTTTCACTGGAATAATTTTTGCCCCAAGCCCTTCCATGGTTTTGTGATAATTACGAAATGGGATAAAAATCTCTGTAAAACCATGTTGTGCAGCTTCTTTTACTCTCGGCACACCACTATCAATTGGGCGCACATCGCCATTCAAACTCAACTCGCCCATAATACAAGTGGTTCTTGGCACGACAAAGTCATTTAAACTGCTCAGTAATGCCGTAACAAGCGCTAGATCGATGCAGGTTTCTGACTCATCAATTTTTAAACCGCCCACTATATTAAAAAATGTATCATGAAAAATTTTGGTTTTAGTATGCTTACGTAAAATACCGGTTAACATTTTAATCCGATTCATGTTTAAGCCCACACACACTCGTTGTGGAAACTCAGATTCAGTCTCGGTGGTTAAACATTGTATTTCCAATAGTAAATTACGGTTACCTTTACGAATACAAGTGATGGTCGAGCCCGGCGATTCGGTGGTTGAACCCGATAAAAATATTTCACTTGGGTTATCAACACTGATCATACCGCGTTCACTCATGCGGAATATCCCCACGGTATCAACATCACCAAAACGGTTTTTATTGGCGCGCAAGGTACGAATTTGCCCGTCGTTGGTGTCGATATGTAGCAATGAATCTACGATATGAACCAAGGTTTGCGGGCCTGCTATTTCGTTATTTTTATTTACGTGAGCAATAATGAACATGGTGACATTATTTTTTTTACAATATTGAGTAAATGCTTGAGCCGCCGTTTTAACTTGTGAAGGCGACCCCGGACTGCCATTGGCCGCATCGGTGACAACCGCTTGAATAGAGTCAATGACAGCAAACTTGATTTGCTTGGCTTCTAATTCTTCAATAATGGCTTCTACACTGGTTTCAGACAGCAGAAACAAGTTATCTTCGTTGTAATTAAGCTTTAAACGATTAACACGGTTTTTGAACTGAGATAATGATTCTTCTGCAGTACAGTACAGTGAAGCCATAGATTGTGACATCCGAGCAACCAAATCAGACAGTAATGTTGTTTTACCAGCTCCTGGGTCACCGGAAATAATATTCACCGATCCCGTCGTTAAACCACCACTGAGCACTCTATCTAATTCACCGATTTCAGTCAGTCTTTTTTCGGCATCTTGTGATTCAACTTCACTGAGTTTTTTAGAGCCCCCCCCCACAGCACCAGCGTATCCCAATACCGATGAACGTGAAGTTGAACTCTTTGAGGCCGACAGTTTCATTTCCACCAAAGAATTCCACGCACCACAACGACACTGTCCCTGCCAACGCGGATAATCCAGGCCACAATCGTCACAAACAAATGCCATTTTTGGAGCTTTCGCCATGTTAGTTCCTAGGTTGCAAATCAATTAGTACTTTTATGACCCATGTCACTCAGTCTACGAATCAATAAAGCATCATTGTTAGAAATTTCTTTACTGCCTAAACCTCACATCGAACGAATCAAATATGACGGTTTAGGCAACTCATAAGTATAATAATAACAACGATCTTTAGTCAGAGTCTTGCCAATGATTAAAATATTGTCCACACTCATGTAAACAAACTGTAAAAATCAACAAACAAACGTTACATCAATACAGCATTACCATTAATACGCTATGTTAGTCTTCGTTTCTGAGTAATTAACAACGATATCATTTGTGCATACCTATCGAACAACATTGAAATGTATATTACTATAAAGATCAGCACTTTCTTGCCGATAAAATTATCAGCCAGGCTCACAATAAGCATTTAAAACGATAAAATAATGAGTTTAGATAACCACAGGGCATTAATCGAACAACTAAAACCACTGATCATGGAACCTGATTTTCAGGACGTATTTGAACAGTTAACCGTTGACGAATCTAATTCAACCCGTTTTCTATTGAAAATGGAGCTAAACCGTATCTCATCTTTATGTACACGAATTATAGATTTACGAGATAAAACGGAACTGCCATGCGAAGAAGTTGTCATCGCTAACCAAAGATATTTTCTAGACGAACCCGCTAAAGATGCACTGCTACAAGCACTACCATTATACCGCAACAAATATACCTTAGGTGTATACGAGCACGTTATAAAAGCGCATAAACTGCGACGTCTGAAACTCAGAGAAAATGTTTCAATTGAGGTTGTCGACGAGGAAAATCCATTTTTAGTGCCTGGTGTTGTACTTGGCAGCTACTTTAATCGCTGTGAAGAACGAATGAATTATAGCATTCGAATTATGGTTTCTCAGCAAGGCATAACCGAAGTCAATGGCGCAACGCTAGATTTATCTGTCGGCGGCGCTCGCATTAAGTTGCCATTAAAGCATCATTTAGACCAAGATAAACCTTTGCGAGTAAAACTACTTGAACTCAGCGATGAATTTTATCTAGATGATCTAAAGCATGGTGTTGAATATCAAATAGTGGATATTCAAAACAAAGATGATAGTGCTATTTTTAGATTGAAAAGATTGGGTGGTGGAGAAGCATTAGACACCTTGTTATCACAGCTTATCCGAGGTTATAAGTTCCGTTATAAAGTCGATGTCAACGACGTCATCGTTACCGCTACCGGGTTAGGCTATGAACGACATTACTTACCTCTGCTAACACATTTACCTCTGTTCGTTTCCATTATTGAAGGTAAACCACTCGTAAACTACGAATTATTGGGTAGAGGCAACAAACCAATCCAACATTACTTTCAAGATGAAAATGAAATAAGTCAGTTACCGAGTTTTATTAATACCCGTCGCTTAACCCAAATGATTAAAAACACAGATAATAATGAGCATTGTTATCTATTCAGTTTTATCCATAACACCAATGGTAAATTACATTTTTATTCTGCTACTTTAGCAGAGCTTAAAGCGACCAAAAATATACATCTCTTTTTAGGTTTTGCGTCGACAAAAACCAGCTGGCGCGTATTTAAAATTGTAATGCAGCCTATTGATCATAGCAAAAACTATAAAACATCCACCTTACCGGGGGATGATGCTCGTTATGCGGCCCTCACTGAGCAACAATTAGCTCAATTTAGTCATACTTTACAACTTATTGATTTAACCAACGAGGAAGCTCGTAAAGACTATCAATGCTGGTTTGATCAATCTGATGTGAATGGCTTAAAGATTTTCTCTCAAGCAAAAATAAAACAACACAGCATCAAAAAAGTATCAATGCCATTTAGTGAGCGGCGCCATGAGGCTCGATTCGTCTTTAAAACCTTAGTCACAATTCAACAAGGTGATAAACAGACCACTGGTATTACTCATGATATTTCGAGTCGAGGTTTACAACTGACTCTAGATAAATCAGCTAATTTCAACGAACCGGGTCCGGTTACATTATCATTTCCACGCCTGCAAGCCGCTGCTGGAAAAACTAATTTATCGAATTTACCTTATCAGCTAATTCGCAGCCGGATGAATGGTGCAACTTTACATTTGAGTGCCATCATTGGCCACTCCCCGCATGAAGGCGTTGAGTTTTTAAGTAAATTAATTGCTCACAATAAACAAAAACTCGAGCAATTATCAGACAACGAAGGCCAGAAAAAAGAACTGGCTGATGGTATGAAAAATCTCGTGATGCGCCAATTGCCAGGAGTGCCATATTTTATCGAAAAAACAGTAAAAGCGGCACAAATGGCTTACATAGGTATTGGTACCACGACTGATGAAATAAGCCATTTATTTGCTCAAGACAGCGATAAGGTACTGCAATACAATTTAAAGCCACTACTAGACAACAATGTATTAAAACAACACATCATAGACCCTATCAAGTTAATGAAACCCACTCATGATATGGCCTTTTTTGAAGTGTTTATGCAACTCACCCGCCACCCTAGAGGTGCAGTGCAGATCCAATGTAAACTTAAATCAGAACTGGGTAATAGAGAACAACAAATTCAATTTATTACCCAAAGTAAAAAAGTGGGTCGCTTCATGGCGTTAAGGGTGTATATAGGAGCAACTGAAAAGCCCGATATGAGTTATATTCGACGCGAGCTAGAATATATCCACATTCATGCTAATCACCGTGCAAAGCAATTAGAAGAACAATTATGGAGAGTTATCGGTTCGGGTGAGCTATTAGATATTACTACTGAAGTTGAAATCCGTTTTCCAAGCTTAATGATACTAGCCTAAGCAATCTTTCAGAAACCGCTACTCGTGATAAGCTATGGCATAAATCGATAAGAAGGATTTAGTTCAAATCTGCATTTTTTGCTAGTCAAAGATTAAGTAACCAGAGAATAGGTTAATAACCACTTACTATTCCCATACAGCTAACTTGGCTCACATTGATAAATACCACTGTTTAATTTGTACAAAGTGATCTTGCTCGGCTTGTCGTTCAGTCAACATACCAGCATGATTATAATCCAATAAATTGCCCTTTTCTTTGGCGAGTAAAGTGTACTTAACCTGGCTAAAACCACATTCATCAATCATATCGCGTACATCTGACGGATTGCCTAATACGTGATCATTTTTACCAGCGATAAACCATGCCGGTGGCCATACCGCTTTAGTTGCGGCTTCTGCATAGTGAAAATTATCATCATGATCAACCCAATCACCTCGCACCCAATCAATCGTTTGTAATAATGATGCACTGCTCTCATTATCCATACCAACACGGAGTCGACAGGCATCAAAGTAGCCTTGTCTGCCAATATAAAAAGGCGCAAAACGATTCCAGAAAAAATCGACCATAAGCCATTTTTTAAATGACTTCACTTTGATAGTACGTTTGGAACCAAAGGTTAATAACGATGCAATACTAGACTGTAAATGACTATAACGAGCCAAACTACTGGCCATTAACACCCCGCCCCATGAATGGGCACACCAATGTACTTTATTAACCAAAGGATGACGCTGTAGAATAAACTGCTGCACTAGTGGCAATTGTTCACGGATGACTTCTCCTTGTCCCAACGTAAAGTCACGGTGAATTTTAGGCTCGCTTAAGCCTCGTCCTGCGGTATCCATCACATAAACATCAAAACCAGCGTTAGCTAAAAAACAGCCTAAACCACGGCCAGAACTGCTATAAAACACTCTGCCATTAGACATAGCCCCATGCAACATCAAAATAGGAATACCTAGGGCTGTCGGCAATGAAGGACGAATATGCCGAAGGTGCAATTGACCATCTCTGTATGGTATAAAAAGTGAATCTTGGAGGATATCGATAGTCAAAATAGGCAGTTATGTTAGTGATTATAAATATAAAACTAACATTACTGCCATGAAATACAACTAGAATAGAGTAATAATTCTATATTTAGCCTTGTTCATAAAGGTAAACATCAAAACGTTATAGTTGTAGGCAAAACACTAATGCTCGTAAATCGACATTTAGTATCGATGCATCAGCAGCAGCAATTAATTTAGGTTTAGCATGAAATGCCACACCTAAATCTGCAGCTTGGATCATCGGAATATCATTAGCGCCGTCACCAATTGCCACTCGCTGACCTGATGGAATGCCCCACTGTTCAGCACATTGACTAATCACATTAGCTTTGTATTGAGCATCTACTACTTCACCTGTCACTTCGCCACTTAGCTTACCATCAACAATAACCAGCTCATTGGCAAACGCCGCATCAAGATTAAGTAATGTTTTTAAATGGCCCACAAATGGTGTGAATCCACCAGAAGCGACAACCAGTTTCCATTGATGCGTTTTTAACTCGGCTAACATCACTTCAAGACCAGGCATTAAAGGCAAGGTATCGCACAACTGCTGAATAATAGAGGCATCAGCACCAGCAAGTTTACTGACTCGTTGTCTTAAAGACTGTTCAAAATCCAATTCACCACGCATAGCACTTGCCGTAACTGCTGCTACCTCCTCACCCACGCCAGCCATAGCGGCGAGTTCGTCGATACATTCAATTTGAATGGCAGTAGAATCCATATCCATCACTAATAAACCGGGTTGGTTTAACCGTGCTAATGGCTGTTGAATGAGTACAATTTCGGCGGGTATATTTTGAGGAAATGACGCGACCCACCCGTCATTAGCAGTTTGAGCCGACAGTTCTAAACCAAATAAATCGTTTTGCCTGTCAAGCCTTGCGATATGAGTATCGCTTGATATTGAAGATAACCAGGCTTCTATCTCTGTTGAGCATTGCGCACTAAAAATAACTCGACAACGATACGGTAACTGAGATTGTAAGTTAAGTAAATAATCTGACTCTTGATAACGATATAACACACAGCCTAAATGTTGATATGTCTCACAAGTATCTGAAAATAAAAAATTTAATAAAACATTATCACGTTGTTCAAGCATCAATACGGCCTCTTAGTATGTTACGACTATCTACTGACAAATTTTTCGATTAGTATAGCTTTTTGATAATTCTCTGTAATTGGGTTAGCACAGAATGGTTGCTCGGTAAAAGAACTCCCTAAAACAGCCTCCAATTAAATAGAAAAAACACTGAGGATTAAAGTGATTTTTGTTAAAGGTCTTAAGAAAAGGCAAAAAATTAGCAGAATTGTGCAAATCATTGTGGCAATAGCACTGATCTTCGGCCTAATGTACTTGTGGCAATCAAGTTTACGTAATGGTCAAAAATTATTAAATTCACAAACAAAAGTGATGGCAAGGCTATTAGCACAGCAAGCCGCTAATGGTGCGGCTCCAGCAATGTTTTTACAAAATGATGAGCAACTGCAATGGTTAGCATCAGCACTTGCTGCTGATCCTAAAGTGATGTCGGTGAATATCTATAATTCACAAGGTGTAAGGCTAGCCTTTGCCCAAAGTGTGTCTTATGAAAACTTAGAAGCCGACTCTGAAATATTAAAAGGCTTATTAAAACCATATCCCCCCCTGATTGAGAACGTTGTTCAAGACGACAACAATTTAGGTTACGTTGAAGTACGTTTAAATCTTGATATATTTTTCGACGAAATAAAAATATTGCATGAACAGAACATGCAATTACAGCAGATGATGTTAATTGTAGCTGGCTTTATTGGTTTACTATTATCACGGGCACTTTCATTTAAACGTGCCGATTTTGACCGCCGAAAAGCCCAAGCTAAATTACGTAAAAAACCTAAAAAATCGGCCTTGCTCGCTTCAAACGAAACGCAAGCAGACGAGTCAGAAGATGTAAAACAAGATCCTCCTGCCTAGAGAGATTGCTGACAGAAATGACAAACATAAAAAATGGGCACTCAATGAGTGCCCATTTTTATGACTAACGATTAAATTACAGTGTTAACGCTGCATCTAAAGTCATGATGATCATGTCGCTGAATGTTGTTTGACGCTCATCAGAGGTCGTCTTCTCACCGGTACGAATGTGGTCTGATACCGTTACAACACATAACGCTTTGGCGCCTAATTCATGTGCTACACCGTATAAACCAGCTGCTTCCATTTCGACGCCAAGAATACCCATTTTTTCCATAACATCAAACATTTGAGGATCTGGAGTATAAAATAGGTCGGCAGAGAAAACGTTACCTACACGGATTTTAGTGCCGTGCGCTTTCGCTGAATCAACAACAGCACTTAGCAAGCTGTAGTCTGCAATTGCAGCAAAATCGTTATCTTTAAAACGTAAACGGTTCACTTTAGAATCAGTACATGCACCCATACCGATAATCACATCACGTACTTTTACGTCAGTGCTGATTGCGCCACAAGTACCAACACGGATTAAGTTCTTAACACCGTAGTCTTTGATAAGTTCGTGTGCATAGATTGAACAAGATGGGATACCCATACCTGAACCCATAACAGAAATACGCTTACCTTTATAGGTACCGGTAAAACCTAGCATGTTACGTACATCAGTCACTTGCTCAACATTTTCTAAAAATGTCTCAGCAATATATTTTGCACGTAACGGATCGCCTGGAAAAAGTACCGTTTCAGCAAAAGCACCTTCAACAGCATTAATATGTGGTGTAGCCATGTTATAACCCCTATGTTTCTATTTTATTTTGTATTGCTTAGTCATGTTTACAGTTTAGCAAAGCCATTAAACTTTATATAGAACCGTCGTTTGAAAATGTGACTAATTAATAAAAGATTCACCATAATTCATCGGTTCTAACTCAAAATAACTCGCAATAGACTGGCCAATATCAGCAAAAGACTTACGACGGCCTAGCGAGCCTGCAGATAAACCTGCACCATAAGCGAGTACCGGCACACGTTCACGAGTATGTTCAGTGCCAACCCAAGTAGGATCACAACCATGATCAGCAGTGAAAACCACTAAATCTTCAGGCTGTAAAATCGCTAATAATTCCGGTAAACGAGAATCAAAGTACTCAAGTGCTTTAGCATAACCGGCAGTGTCACGGCGATGACCATAATGAGAGTCAAAATCAACAAAATTGGTAAACACAATCGTGTTATCGCCAGCACGTTCAATTTGCGCTAAGGTTTCGTCAAATAACTCTTCAAGACCAGTCGCTTTAAATTGTTGAGTAATACCGCTGTGCGCATATATATCAGAAATTTTACCGATACTAACCACTTCACCGCCAGCATCTTTAAGCTTATCTAATACCGTAGGCGCTGGTGGTAATACCGCATAATCATGACGGTTACCAGTACGAGCGAAATCAGCAGCGCCAGTGCCAACAAACGGACGAGCAATTACGCGACCAATGTTATAAGGCTCTAACTCTTCACGCGCTATTTTGCACAAGTTGTATAGGTTTTCTACACCAAAACTTTCTTCATGACATGCTATTTGGAATACAGAGTCAGCAGAGGTATAGAAAATAGGCTTGCCTGTTTTCATGTGCTCTTCGCCTAACTCTTCAAGAATTTGAGTCCCTGACGCATGGCAGTTACCTAAAAACCCATCTAAACCAGCGCGTTCAAGGATTTTATCTGTGAGTTCTTTCGGAAATGAATTGGTTAGGTCACTAAAATAACCCCACTCATAAAGGACAGGAACACCCGCCATTTCCCAGTGACCACTTGGAGTGTCTTTGCCTGAACTTAATTCGTCAGCATGGCCATAAGCACCGATGAGTTCGACATTATCAGCAAATCCAGCAGCAAATTTACCCGTACTTTCAAAACCAGCATGGCCTAGACCAAAGCGAGCAAGATTAGGTAATTTCAATGGACCTTGACGGCCGATATCCGCTTTGCCGTCAGCACAAGCTTGCGCGATGTGACCAAAAGTATCAGAGCCAACGTCACCAAACTTATCGGCGTCGGTAGCAGCACCAACACCAAAAGAGTCGAGCATTAAGATAAAAGTACGTTTCATTATTTGTTTCCTTTATAAATCTGAAGCGCGAATATAACGATATATTTCAGGCGTTTTCTCAGGCGCGCTATCACCAATAATAATGGCTTGCTGAATAGCAGCGGCAGCTTCGGCGAAAGCATCTTCAGATTGAGCATGGATCATCGCTAACGGAACATCTTTGTTAACTTCCTGACCCAATGCGCATACTTGAGTTAATCCAACACTGTAATCCAGTGCATCACCTGGTTTGCGACGTCCACCACCTAAGGTCACTACGGCTAAACCAAGTTCTCGTGTATCCATTTTGTAAGCAAAGCCAGATGTATTGGCATATACAGGTCGTACAATTTTCGCATGAGGTAAATACTTATCATATGCCTCAACAAAATCTGTTGGGCCACCTAAGCCAGACACCATTTTAGCAAATGCCTCTGCTGCTTTACCATTATCTAATACAGTATTTAGTTTATGACGAGCTTCTGCTTCATTCTGTGCAATACCACCCAAAATTAGCATTTCTGCACATAATCCCATGGTGACAGCATATAAACGTGGATTACGATATTGACCAGTCAAAAAGTTTATCGCCTCACGAACCTCAACCGCATTACCTGCACACGAAGCCAATACTTGGTTCATGTCAGTTAACAATGCCGTTGTTTTAGTTCCTGCGCCATTAGCAACAGCAGTAATACTGCGAGCTAATTCTTCAGATGCTTCGTAAGTAGGCATAAATGCACCGCTGCCGACTTTGACATCCATTGCAAGAGCATCAAGCCCCGCGGCTAACTTTTTAGATAAAATAGATGCGGTGATAAGTGAGATAGATTCAACGGTGGCAGTATTATCACGAATCGAATAGAAACGCTTATCAGCAGGGACTAAGTCACCGGTTTGACCAATAATGGCAACACCAGCGTCTTTAACCACTTTGCGGAATAATTCACTTGAAGGCTCAGTTTGATAGCCAGGAATAGCATCAAATTTATCTAACGTACCACCGGTGTGACCTAAGCCACGACCTGAAATCATTGGTACATAACCGCCACAAGCTGCAGCCATAGGGCCAAGCATTAGGCTGATTACATCGCCAACACCACCAGTGCTATGCTTATCGATAATAGGGCCATTGAGGCCGAGAGAATCCCAATTTAATACGGTTCCGGAATCGCGCATTGCAATCGTTAATGCAATCCGTTCGTCCATATTCATATCTTTGAAATACACTGCCATGCCGAACGCAGCAATTTGGCCTTCTGAAACCGTATTATGAGTAATGCCATCAACAAAGAATTGAATTTCTGCAGTGCTTAATACATCGCCATTACGTTTTTTGCGTATAATTTCTTGAGCTAAAAACATGTTACGTCTCCCTTTAGGCAACCCATCACCTTTGGGGTCGCCTTTAATAATAGGATGCTATCAAGTGATAGCGCCTCAGTACGACAATGATCCAAGGCCATACTGAGATTTTTGACTATCTATGCGATTAGTAACCTGAAGTAGGCTTAGGGGTATCAACTAATTCTAATGTATGTAATAAGCTATTTAATAAGCTAGATGCACCAAAACGGAAAGTTTGTGGGGTAACCCAATCAGCACCCAAAATGCGCGCAGCCAAGTCTAAAAACTCTGCTGTTTGTGCTGCATCACGAACACCGCCGGCAGGCTTAAAGCCTACATTGCGATTTTTCTCACTGATTACAGTTAGCATAATTTCAGCCGCTTCAAGTGTGGCGTTCACCGGTACTTTACCCGTTGATGTTTTAATAAAATCAGCACCGGCATCGATAGCTAATTCTGATGCTTTACGGATCAAAGCTGGATCTTTCAACACACCAGATTCGATGATAACTTTTAAAATCGCATCATCGCCGCACTCTTCCTTACAGGCTTTAACCAATTCAAAACCGACGGTTTCGTTACCTTCCATTAATGCACGGTATGGAAACACAACATCGACTTCATCAGCACCATAGGCAACTGCGGCACGAGTTTCTAGTACTGCGATGGCAATATCATCATTACCGTGTGGAAAATTAGTTACGGTTGCAATTTTAATGTCTTCACAATCAAGTTCATTTAGTGTTTTACGTGCAATAGGAATAAAACGAGGATAAATACAAATTGCGGCAGTATTACCTGCTGGAGACTTGGCTTTATGGCACAAATCGATGACCTTTTGATCAGTATCATCGTCATTTAAAGTGGTTAAATCCATTAATTCAATACCACGTTGTGCCGCTTTTTTTAAATCAGTCATAATTGCTCTCCGAAACGATAAATCAAAGTTGATAAATTTTTTTCAGGCAACACTATGTAGCTGGCATATGATTATAATTATGGCCGGGCCTTCAGTATTGCCAGTAAATCTTACTACTATTTACTAACCTAAGTATTCAATCTGATAACGAGTACCACGACTTGAATCCTTGAAGACCGGAAAAGATAAAACAAAGATAATTGTTTCAACTGTTCCGCGAAAAATCCATTTTAGCGCGTAAAAATAAAACTTTGTAGGGTACAAACTTTTATATAAAAACACTCTTATTAGGCAATGATTTTAAATGAAAGTTCGATTTGCATTTATTGTAAAATATGGAGCCGCTAAAAGCGGCTCCAACAACTCATATACAAAAAAACTAGATTTTGTAAGTTGCGGTTAGGAAGTGAGTCCAACCTGTTGTATTCAAACCATCAAAGAACTGATTCTTAAATGCATTGTCATTTAAGCCGTATGAGTGGTAGAAGTATTTAGCACCATAACCTAAAGCAAAACGGTCTGTATGGTAGTAAAGACCTAAGAAACCAGCGCCACCGTGTTCAGTGTTGTTATAGTTACCATCACTGTTTTGGCCTGAATATTCTTCGTCCATGTCAAATTGGTAATCAACATAACCTTGGAAAGATAAAAAGCTCTTGTCATCGAAGAAAACAAATGGCTTGAACCAGTTAGCTGAGAATTGGTAACCATTCCAGTCTTTACGGTTAATATCATAACTAGCGAACATGTTCATGCCAGTTTTACCTAACCATGGAACCATTACATCCGCACCAACACCCCAGAAAGACATGTTAACATCGCCAGCACCATTACCATCGGTATTGATAGCGCCGCCACCCCAGTTAAATAGAGTAGATAAATATACTTCTTGAACTGGGCCGAAAGATAAATCTTTACCAGTAATAGCATCAAGAGAAAAACGAGGAGCTAACTTCATGAACATTTTGCTCGCGCCGTCAGCTTTATCGCCTGAATCACTGTTGCCTAAGTTGAAAACATCAACATAACCATATAGGTCAACAAAACCAGAACGTCCACCAAACTCCATCTCTAAATAGTTATGGGTAGCTTCATCTTCGTTTGCAATTGGATGCTCATCGATTGCGTACATAATGTTAAACTGCATCCACTTATAATCATTAGCGTGAATGTCACCAGTTTGTTCAGCAGCAGAAACAGTAAATGCAGAGCCCGCTAGTGCTACGGTACTTGCTAATACTAAAGTATTTAATTTTTTCATCATCAACCCCATGTATATTATTTAACTATCTTCTTGGATAGCACTTCTTTTTAATCATTCGTATTTTACCGTTACTGATATAAATCTCAATATTTAATCGATAAAAAACGAATACAAAATTCTTTTTTGTGAACAATGTCGCGACTTTTTGTCCACACATCATTAACAATTTGACATTTCAATCTTGACTAGAGAATTTAATGCATCCTCTTTTGCAATCACTAAAACAGCATAACTTCGTATTGGGAAACGGTGGATTAACACAAAAATCAATAACAACTTTATTACAAAACTGGGTCTCTAATAATTATTAAAGTAAAGACCCAGCTGTAGGAGGTATTCCCCCTGGAATTACTCTTAACTTAGATAGCTAAGAATAAACCGGCTAATGTCGCGCTCATTAAGTTAGCTAATGAACCAGCGATAACAGCACGGATACCTAGTTTTGCAAGGTCATGGCGACGTGAAGGAGCCATAGCACCTAAACCACCAAGTAAGATTGCAATAGAAGATAAGTTAGCGAATCCACACAATGCGAAAGAGATAATCGCTTTAGTACGGTCTGACATCATTGCGCCAGTTTCAGCTACTACTTTAAAGCCTTCAGCAGATGCATCTAGTAGATACGGAGCGAAGTTTAAGTAAGCAACAAATTCGTTAACAACAATCTTTTGACCGATGAAAGAACCAGCAACAAGCGCTTCGTTCCAAGGTACACCGATTAAGAAAGCTAGAGGCATAAAGATATAACCAAGGATAAGTTCTAGCGTAATACCCTCTAAACCGAACCAACCTGTTACGCCACCGATGATACCGTTGACCATTGCAATTAATCCAACGAATGCGATCAACATAGCACCAACGTTCAATGCAAGGTGCATACCTGATGCAGCACCTGAAGCAGCAGCATCTAACACGTTTGCTGGCTTATCAGGATCATCTGGTAGATCGTCCATTTCATTGATAGCCGCTTCTGTTTCTGGGTGCATCAGTTTAGCCATTAATAGGCCACCTGGTGCCGCCATGAATGACGCTGCAACTAAGTATGCAATTGGAACACCCATTTGCGCGTAACCCGCTAATACAGAACCAGCGATTGATGCTAAACCACCCACCATGATGGCGAATAACTCTGATTGAGTCATAGTAGCAATAAACGGACGCACAACTAACGGTGCTTCAGTTTGACCAACGAAAATGTTCGCTGTTGCTGACATTGATTCAGTGCGGCTTGTGCCTAATGCTTTTTGTAGACCGCCACCAATAATGCGGATGATCCACTGCATAATGCCTAAATAGTAAAGCACTGCAATTAAAGAAGAGAAGAATATAATGACAGGTAATACGTTGATGGCGAAAATAAAACCAACTTTAAAGTTAGCTAAATCACCAAATAAGAAGCTAGTACCTGCTTGTGCATAACTAATCACACTTGATACTGCGTCAGAAACACCTTTCAGAATATCTTTACCGATTGGAACATATAATACGAAACCAGCGAAGAATGCTTGAATTGCTAAAGCACCACCAACGGTACGTACACTAATTGCTTTTCTATTATTTGATAGTGCAAAACCTATCAATAGTAAGGTGACCACCCCTACTAAACTCATTACTATATCCATTAATCATCACCCTTTTGTTAACAGTTTTTTTGAATGTTGTTAACTCACCTAATTTCCGCTGATGATTATAACTGAGCGTGAAACGAAAAGCGTCGTTTTGATCAAGTTTTTAAAGTTTAATTTCAAACCCTTACGACATTAAAAACAATTTATGTCTCTATGTTCATTAAAAAACAATTAAAGCTCAAACAGTTGCAATGCATTTTTATTCAACTGTTCTAATATACAAACAGTCGGCTTTTTCTTTAAAAATGCGATTTCGGACACAATTCGAGGAAGAATAAGAGGGGTATTACGTGATTTAGGATGATCAAAAGGAGGCATACTTGGTGAATCAGTTTCCAATAAAAAGTGTTCTAAAGGTAAATTAACCACTGTTTCTCGGAGCTTTTTCGCACTTGGATTGAGTATTAAAGCACCAACACCTAATTTAAAACCGAGTGAAATATAACGTTTCGCAATTTCACTATTGCCATAGAACCCATGCACTACGCCGCCTTTAGGCAGTCTAATATGTGCCAACATTGACAATAATTCTTGGTGAGCTTTAACAGCATGTAAAATGACGGGTAATTGGTAAATTTGAGCAAGCGATAACTGTTTCTCAAGTAACAACAATTGTTTATCCGACCAATGGTGCAATTTATCCAGCCCACACTCCCCAACAGCAACCAAACGCCTATTCTTGCTATATTGTTGTATCGTTGCTTCAAGCTTAATAATGGCAGCATCAATGTCCTCAGGCACGTACCACGGATGAATACCAAGGGAGAAATAGCAATTAAACTGCTGTGCTATTAGAATTTGCTTTTGCCATTTATCAACCGACACACCAGGTAAAATAGCAGAGCTAATACCATGGCGATGCATGGCATCAAATAATTGTGTTCTATCATCATCGAACTCTGACATGTCGAGATGAGCATGAGTATCAATCATAAGGTTGCTCTTTTTTATTGCCATTCTGATTTATGACGGGCTCAGATGTCGATGCTTCATTTTTAGGTTCGCTCAATCGTGGTACACAGCTGCGTTTATTTTCTAGGGTTAACCCCATCTCATCACACCATAAAATGTACCTTTGCCAGGGTTTTACAATAAATAGCCTAAAAATAGCCTTAATCATCTTAATTCCCTGTTAAAAATAATAATAAAAAAGGCGGCACAGCCACCTTTTTTAACATATCTGTAAAAAACTTCTTAACATTTAATGTTCGCGTGTTTTGGCAAACTCAACATCAGGGTAGCGTTCCATCGATAAGTTTAGATTCACCATAGTAGGAGCAATATAGGTCAAGTTATTACCGCCATCTAGGGCTAAATTTTGACTACATTTACGTCGAAACTCTTCTAATTTACGTTCATCTTTGCAATACACCCAACGTGCGGTACTCACACTGATACCTTCGTAAATAGCTTCTACGTTATATTCACTTTTTAAGCGTCCAACAACTACTTCAAACTGTAGCACACCAACCGCACCTACGATTAAATCGTTAGAATCAATTGGTCTGAAGACCTGAACGGCTCCCTCTTCAGATAATTGCACTAACCCTTTAAGCAGCTGCTTTTGTTTTAGTGGATCTTTTAAACGAATACGACGGAACATTTCAGGTGCAAAGTTTGGCACCCCAGTAAAGCGAAGTTTTTCGCCTTGAGTAAATGTATCACCAATTCGCATGGTGCCATGATTATGTAATCCAATAATATCGCCTGGGTACGCCACTTCGGCACGACTTCGATCACCAGCCATAAAGGTCAAAGCATCACTGACATTGACATCTTTACCGATGCGAACATGGTGCATTTTCATACCTTGTTCATATCTACCCGAGCAAACACGCATAAAAGCAACACGGTCTCGATGTTTTGGATCCATATTGGCTTGTATCTTAAAAATAAAGCCAGAAAACTTTCCTTCATCAGGCGTGACATTTCGTACATCACTTTCACGGGGAAGCGGCTTTGGAGCCCATTCCACGATACCATCCAAAATATGATCCACACCAAAGTTACCTAAGGCTGTACCAAAATATACTGGCGTAAGCTCGCCTTTTAGAAAAGCTTCTTGATTGAATTCATTTGAAGCGCCAGCGACCAGTTCCATTTCATCACGTATTTCAGAGGCATACGATCCAAGAACTTTATCTAATTCAGGATTATGTAATCCTTTGATAATACGCTCATCTTGAATTGTATGACCCATACCGCTCTGGTATAAAATGATTTCATCACGCAGAATATGATACACACCTTTAAATTCCTTACCTGAACCAATTGGCCAAGTAATCGGTGCACAAGCTATTTTTAAGATGTCTTCTACTTCATCCATCAATTCAATGGGATCACGAATATCGCGGTCACATTTGTTCATGAATGTCACAATAGGCGTGTCACGCAAGCGCGTCACTTCCATAAGCTTAATAGTACGATCTTCGACACCTTTAGCGGAGTCGATAACCATTAAACATGAATCTACTGCGGTTAGTGTACGGTAGGTGTCTTCCGAAAAGTCTTCGTGACCAGGCGTATCAAGTAAATTGATGAGCGCGCCACCGTAAGGGAATTGCATCACAGAGGTGGTAATCGAAATACCACGATCTTTTTCCATTTCCATCCAATCAGATTTAGCATGTTGACCAGACTTTTTGCCTTTTACCGTGCCAGCCTTTTGTAAGGCATTTCCGAATAAAAGCACTTTTTCGGTGATGGTGGTTTTACCCGCATCGGGGTGCGAAATGATGGCGAAGGTACGACGCTTGTCGACCTCAACTTTATTGCCTGACATGTTAACCTTGCACTAGCCGCTAAAAAAGGCGCAAATTATAGCGCCTATCGATAGAATTGGCTAGGCAAAGTGTTTTTTAGCTCTTAGATGACAATTCGTTAGATTGTTGAATCATATTTTTCATTCTGGCTAATTCAATTCTCGCATAACGATGCTCAACAAAATCATAAATATTGGTGGCTAACGTTAAACGATAGAAATTAGCCGCTTGCTGATATTGACCATTTTCAGCAGCATGTTTCGCTAAGTAAAAATAGGCTTCACATAAACGTTCTGCATATTCTTTAGGCTGAGACAAACCTTCTTTTGCGGCAGCAAATACTTGTTCTTGATTTATCTTACCTAAGTAAAAATCGACTAACACACTAGACCAGTTTTTATCCTTTAACTGCTGACGCTGTATCGCAAGGTCTGCCAAAGCAGGCTTACTATCGATTGAGGAAGACATCAAATACAACCATAAAGCTCGATAACCGTCACTTGGGTCACGATCATAGAATGCTTTCATATCATCAACGGCTAATTCGTAACGTTCGCCATAATATAATGCAATACCACGATTTAAAAAGGCATAGTCATAGTTTGGTGACAGTTCGAGTACACCATCAAATGCTTCATAAGCACTATCAAACTCGCCTTCTTGAGTGTAATAAATACCAAGAAAGTTATATGCATCGGCTAGATCAGGTTGTAATTTTAATGCTTGATGAAAATCGATTCTGCCAAGTAGACGTAATCCGACACTGTCATAAATGACCCCTCGATCGTAATGAAAACGTGCACGTTGTTCGTCAGTTAACTCCATGGAAGCTAAAATTTCATTTAGCTTTGCGAGTGTCACTTCTAATTTATAATCAGGCA
Organism: Shewanella sp. TB7-MNA-CIBAN-0143; assembly: GCF_040310065.1. Taxonomy (NCBI): domain Bacteria; kingdom Pseudomonadati; phylum Pseudomonadota; class Gammaproteobacteria; order Alteromonadales; family Shewanellaceae; genus Shewanella; species Shewanella sp. TB7-MNA-CIBAN-0143. The sequence goes on along the minus strand of NZ_JBEOPL010000001.1, from coordinate 266,596 downwards.
TAACCGGCGCGACAATCATCTGCCCTGCAATATTATCATTTGAACCTAACGTTGCAGCACACCCTGACAACAACATACTTGCACCGACAACAACGGCAACGATTGTGGTGCGTAGTTTACATTCCATCCGCTTTACCTTATCAGGTTCTATTAATATTCAATATCATAGCAATCTGGCAATCTAAGAGCCATGCACATTACAGATTATTTTTTTATAGATAAAAAAAAGGAGATCAAATGATCTCCTTTTGTGTCGTTAAGCCTTTAAATTACATTACTCAGCAGTTTCTTTTGCTTGAGCTTCTTTAATTGATAGTCTTACACGACCTTGACGATCCACTTCCATTACTTTAACAGCGACTTCTTGGTTCATCTCTAAATGGTCTGACACGTTAGCAACACGCTCATCGCTAATTTGCGAGATGTGAACTAAACCGTCTTTACCAGGAAGAATGTTAACGAACGCACCAAAATCAACGATACGAATAACTTTACCGTTGTAGATACGGCCCACTTCAACTTCTGCAGTGATTTCTTCAATACGACGGATTGCTTCTTTAGTCGCTTCACCGTTTGAAGAGGCAATCTTCACAGTACCATTATCATCAAGCTCAATTGTAGTACCCGTTTCTTCGGTAAGCGCACGAATTACCGCACCGCCTTTACCAATAACGTCACGGATCTTCTCAGGGTTAATCTTGATGGTAGTGATTCGTGGAGCATGGGCAGAAATATCGTCACGATGCGAACCAATAGCTTGATCCATAACGTTTAGAATATGAACACGAGCACCATAAGCCTGTTGCAGTGCGATATCCATGATTTCTTTAGTGATACCTTCGATTTTGATATCCATCTGCAATGCAGTAATACCATCACGAGTACCGGCTACTTTAAAGTCCATATCGCCTAAGTGATCTTCATCGCCTAAGATGTCAGAAAGCACAACAAAATCGTCGCCTTCTTTAACTAGACCCATTGCAATACCCGCAACAGAAGTCTTGATTGGTACACCTGCATCCATCAATGCTAATGAAGTACCACATACTGAAGCCATTGAGCTTGAACCGTTAGATTCAGTAATTTCAGATACAACACGAATGCTGTACGGGAATTCTTCAGCTGAAGGCATCACGGCATTCATACCACGCCATGCTAACTTACCATGACCGATTTCGCGGCGCTTAGGTGAGCCAACCATACCTGTTTCACCAACAGAATACGGAGGGAAGTTATAATGAAGCATAAAGCGATTAGTACGTTCGCCCATGATGCTATCAATCTTCTGCGCATCACGTTCAGTACCTAAAGTACAGGTTACTAATGCTTGAGTTTCACCACGTGTAAATAATGAACTACCGTGAGTACGTGGAAGTACACCCGCTAAAACACTTAACGCGCGGATCATATCTGGTTCACGACCATCGATACGAGGCTTACCACTGATAATACGGCCGCGAACAACGCTTTTCTCTAAACTACCGAGTAAGTTGTCTACTTCACGAGTATCAACATCTGGATTCTCTGCAACTAGTGCAGCTTTAGCAGTAGCTTTAACAATACCGACTTGTACATAGCGGTCTTGTTTAACTTCAATTTGGTAAGCTTCTGTCATGCCAGCTTCTGCAAGATCTTTGATTTTAGCAACTAACACTTGATCTTGAACTGGTGCAGTCCAATCCCATGTTGGTTTGCCAGCTTCAGCCTTGAACTCGGCAATAGCATCAACAACAACTTGTTGTTGATCATGTCCGTAAGTTACCGCACCTAACATGATTTCTTCTGCAAGCGCTTTAGCTTCAGATTCAACCATAAGTACAGCAGCTTTAGTACCCGCAACCACTAGGTTTAGTGAACTTGTTGCAAGCTGATCAACTGTTGGGTTAAGTACATATTCATCGTTGATATAACCAACACGCGCAGCACCTAGTGGGCCACTGAAAGGAATACCAGAAATAGCTAACGCTGCTGAGGTACCAATCATCGAAACAATATCTGGCTCGATTTGTGGATCAACAGAAACCACAGTGATGATAACTTGAACTTCGTTTTTAAAACCGTTAGGGAATAAAGGACGAATAGGACGGTCAATTAGACGCGCAATCAGAGTTTCATCTTCTGATGGACGGCCTTCACGCTTGAAGAAACCACCAGGAATTTTACCTGCAGCATAGGTTTTTTCTTGATAGTTAACAGTTAGCGGGAAGAAGTCACGGCTTAAATCCGCTACTTTTTTACCAACTACAGTAACTAATACTGTGGTATCGCCCATGCTTGCTAAAACTGCAGCATCAGCTTGACGTGCAATAACACCTGTTTCTAAGGTGACTGTATGTTGACCATACTCAAAACTCTTTACAATTGGATTCACGTGACCCATTCCTTAATTTAATGACCTTTAATTACGCGCACAAGTATACTTCAATTAGACCGAATAGTTAAATAGACGCGAGTTACAGAATGTGAAAATCTTTAAAATAATCATTTTCCTACATGAGATCATCGTATTAACAAATGATTTAGACGTTATTAAGCAAAAAACTTTACGATTAAGTGACCTGAGGTTTGCTATTTGATTTGATTATTGATGACAAGACAGATGAATTTGACTAAAGTTGTAGCTAATAGTGTCAATTTTTGTAAGGGTTAACGAATTAATTAGCCACGTTAAGATTGATTTAATAGAACCTATAAATCATGAGTAACTTTAGCATTTTAAAATGCTAAAACCAACGTAGAATTAGTCACTTATATGACATGGAATAATACATGACTGCCCGTTTTAAGTCTCTTACATGGAAACAAACTAACTTAGTGGTATTTACTGCTTTGTTTTTTGCAATTGCCATCTTTATCGTAGAAATTGCGTTAGTTGTTATAACGACTAAACAACAGCTTACAGCAGCACAGCAAGAACTACTCAATTCCGTCGAGCAAACCACTACGAATGCGGTATGGTCGTTAGACGACAAACTTGCTAGTCAAACACTCGAAGGCATCATCAAAGTAGATAACGTCGGTTCAGCGGTCATTGAGCTTGATGATGGTTCGCTATTTGTATCTGTGGCCAATGAATCTGATGAGTTTTCCAATAATTACATATCATTAAGTAATCGTCTTTTTGGTAATTTGAAAGAAATTTCCCGTTCGCTGTATCGTCCGTTCTACTTTGAAGGCAACAAACAACAGCAACTCATTGGCACATTGACCATTTTTTACGACACCCAAAAACTGACGACTAAACTCTTTAGTCAGCTACAACTTGGGCTAATAGCGACATTGGCTCGCGCACTATTGCTCACTTTAGTATTGACAGTGGTGTTTCATCGTTTTTTAACACAACCCATCGCACGCATTAGTGAAGCTATTGATAAAATTGATCCAGACTATCCAGATGAAAACTTGTTGCCGATGTCTCAAGCCCATAAAGATGATGAATTAGGCCTAGTGACCAGTAAATTTAATCAAATCTTATTACAGTTCAGCCAAACTCAAAATAAACTGCGAAAAATGGCGACGCGTGACCCATTAACAGGGCTACCGAATCGAACCTTATTGTTAGAAACACTCAATGTGACAATTCAACGTTCACGTGTTCATAAGCGAAATTTTGCACTACTTTTTATAGACTTAGATCGTTTTAAAAACGTCAATGACTCTTTAGGTCATGCATTAGGAGATCAATTCCTCGCCCGAATCGCACGTATTTTAGAAAGAGTGGTAGGTGATCGAGGTAGCGTAGCGCGCTTAGGCGGCGATGAATTTGTGATTTTAGCCGATGAAATTCAAACCCCATCACAAGCAGCTGATTTTGTTGATAAGTTGCTGATCCAATTAAATACTCCAATTCAGCTAAACGAACATGCTATTCACCCAGCGGCGTCTATCGGTATATCGATATATCCAGAAGATGGTAACACCGCAGAGGATTTAATTCGTCATGCAGATATTGCCATGTACAGCGCTAAAGCCGCTGGTTCTAATCAATGGTCGTTCTTTAAACAACAAATGACCGAACGTGCTGCAGTGAGATTACGTACAGAAGCCTCGTTACACGATGCTCTGAAAAACAACGAGTTTTTATTATATTTTCAACCTAAATTTGACTTAAAGACCAATAAAGTCGTCGGATGTGAAGCTCTTATTCGCTGGCAAAAAGACGGCCGATTAATAAGTCCTATGTCATTTATCCCTGTAGCCGAAGAAACCGGTATTATCATCCCTATTGGACGTTGGGTTATCGAGCAAAGCTGTAAAGTCATCAGGGAATGGCAACGTAAATATAATTATGCTATCCCTATTGCTGTGAATGTGGCCTCGCAACAATTTGCAGATGCCAGTTTAGTACCTGATATTAAGCAACTGGCGATCCGTTATCAAATACGTCCGGAATTACTTGAAATAGAAATTACAGAAACGTCACTGATGAATGATGTTGAACAAGCAATTACCAAATTAGAACAACTCAAATCAGCGGGTTTTGGTATTGCGGTCGATGATTTTGGCACAGGATATTCTTCATTATCATATCTACGTCATTTGCCGATTACCACAATGAAAATTGACCGTGCATTTGTTAGCGATCTTCCAGAAGATAGCGCAATTGCGTCAACTATTTTAATGCTGGGGCGCCAGCTAGATTTGACCATTGTTGCTGAGGGTATTGAGAACATTCAACAACTTGAATGGTTAAAAGAAAATCAATGTGAAATCGGTCAAGGTTTTTACTTCAGCCAGCCATTACCCATAGAAGAATTTGAAGAAAAATATATTGCCTGCAATACCGCGAAAATAATGCATGTTTAACCGCAACAAACGCAAGCCTAAATCAGACATGCCAAAGTATTCATTAGCGGCCAATTATGAATAAAGCTTGATCGTAAGAGTTGGGTTGGTCTGTGGCGAGTTCGTCACAATAAAGCGGTATTATCTAAAGGTGGCAGTCTTAACCTTCGGCAGGTTATATATTACCTCATCTAAAGAGCTTAATTGTTTCGGCAAAATTGTAAGCATTCTCTATTCTCTATTCTCTATTCTCTATTCTCTATTCTCTATTCTCTAAAAAATCCTAGCAGCACTCTATTGAAATGGTCATCAAACTTAGTACATTGCCGTAATGGTTTGAGACAAATGTAGGGTTCAAATTGTTGTTTTATTTACTCACTCACTAGAAGTTGCCGATGGCAGGATATTAAGTTGTCAAAGCCCATGCATTGACTATTAAGTCCCTGAGCAAGTGATTAGCACTTTCTTGGTACTGCATAATTGTTGGTGTGATTGTACTAGATAACGACTCCTGCGAGCCCTAACGCCTTTAATCCTGCAATCTCTAGTCTACATTCAATGTTAAATCATATAAGAGTGCTCACACCTATGTTTATGGAACAACTTAAGTATTCAATTTACTGTGTTGGGTATGATGTTAAAAGATGTTGCAGATGAATAATAACCTGAAGATTATGCTGAAACGTAAATGCTTAGACAAATAAATAGCTTATATCTTTAATCAAATGGCCATATAGTTTCTGAATCAAGATCTTCTGAAATAATGAAATAAAATATTCAGAAATCATGATGACTATGAAAGATCGAACCGTAAATTAGTCATAGTCAATTAAACGATAAATATCGATGAAATTAGCTAGCAGGGTGGGATTAAGCGAGTATAAACAATGCAAGAACAAAAACAGCGGTTCTCGTCCAGCAAAACATCGTACAACAACTTACATTGGGATATTTAGCCATTAGAATAGCCTGAAGATATAAAAGACTACCAAGATAATACTCCCATATATTGGGTAGATAACGCCAAGACAACTGATAGGTACGAGATTGGCAATATTTTGAGGCGAGTTCATTATTTTAGGCAATAAAAAAAGGAGGCTTATGGCCTCCCTCTTTACGGTTAAACTACTTACAAAAGTAAGCAGATGTCGAATTAACGACGTAAACCTAACTTCTGGATCATAGCAGTATAACGAGCTACGTCAGTACGCTTTAAGTAAGCAGAAAGCTTACGGCGTGCACTAACCATACGTAATAAACCACGACGAGAGTGGTGATCATGGATGTGCTCTTTAAAGTGACCTTGAAGGTGATTAATTTGAGCAGTTAACAAAGCTACTTGAACTTCAGTTGAACCAGTATCGTTTTCGCAGCGACCAAAATCAGCCAAAATTTTTGCTTTTGTTTCAGCACTTAGTGACATGTGTATCTCCAAAAAAAGTAAATGTATCTCTAGCCGATCACTAACTCAGCCAGAGTGAGCGCGATATTCTAACCAGATTGTTAGTTAACCGCAATAAAATTCGATTATTTATCTGAAAAAGCCAACGACGAAACCGACTCGACTACTCAGCAGTATCATTATCGTGGATTACAATCAAACGTTTTGGCGCTAATAAACCATCATCATTCATGATACCCATACCAACAAATCGACGTTCATCGCCAATAGTGATACGAACTAACTCATCAGGCTTAAGTCCCGCTGCTTGAATTGCTTGTCCTTGCATGACGTAATATAACATCGCCTCAGGCAAGTTAATTTCAGCGAATTTAGCCACTGCAGTGTCCATTGGTAACAATAACGGATCCATTAGGGTCTGAGGAGCAACATCTTGTCTATGAGCTTGTTCAAGTAGTGCTTCTAATTGCGCTAAGGTAACCATTTTTTCATAAGGATATTCGGCAACTTGAGTACGACGCAACATAATAACATGTGCTCCACATCCAAGCATTTCACCTAAATCATCAATAATGGTACGTATGTAAGTCCCTTTAGAACAATGAATGTCTAGGGTTAGTTCATCACCTTCAAGCTTAATAAAATTTAGCTCAAATACGGTAATTGGCCGTGACTCACGTGGAACTTCAATCCCCTCACGGGCATATTTATACAAAGGTTGACCTTGGTATTTTAATGCCGAATACATTGACGGTATTTGCTGAGTGGTTCCTCGAAAAAACGCGAGCTTTTCATCTAGTAATGCTTGAGTCACATTCACAGGGCGCGTTTGCACGACTTCCCCATCAGAGTCACTCGTATCAGTACGTTGACCCAATTTAGCGGTCACCAGGTAGCGCTTATCCGAATCTAATAGATGCTGAGAGAACTTAGTCGCTTCTCCGAGGCAAATAGGCAACATACCTGTTGCTAACGGGTCTAAAGCACCTGTATGGCCAGCTTTATTGGCATTAAAAAAACGCTTCACTCTTTGCAGGGCAAAATTAGAGCTCATGCCAGTATCTTTATCGAGTAATACGATTCCGTCGATGAAGCGACCTTTAGGGCGACGAGCCATTAATCTTGCTCCTTTTCACCATCAACAGACTCGCTGTTATCAGGTGCGTCAGGCGTAAATTGCTGCTGTTTGGCTTTATCTTTATTTATGACTTGTGTGACTAGGTTAGACATACGCATGCCTTCTACTAGCGAACTATCATAAATAAAACGTAATTCAGGCATAACACGTAATTTCATACGTCCAGCAACTAAAGTACGTACATAAGGCGCGGCTACAGTCAGCGCATCAATTTTTTGTTGAACAAGTTCAGTGTCTTCTTCAAAAAAAGTCACATAAACTTTTGCATAACTTAAATCACGAGAGACGTCGACGTCATTTACTGTGACAAAACCAATGCGAGGATCTTTCATATCGCGTTGCAACACCATTGCCAGTTCTTGCTGGAGTTGTTGTGCAATACGGCGGGTACGACTAAATTCTTTTGCCATGATGATATGCCATATCGTTAGGTCTACAATCAAAAAGGGCGGCTAAAGCCGCCCTTCCATTGGTACTTATAAGCTGCGAGCAATTTCGACTATTTCGAAGACTTCAATTTGATCGCCCACTCGGACGTCATTGTAATTCTTCACACCGATACCACATTCCATACCATTACGGACTTCTTGTGCATCGTCTTTAAAGCGGCGTAATGACTCAAGTTCACCTTCGAAGATAACCACGTTATCACGTAGTACACGAATTGGTGCGCTACGTTTAACAATACCTTCGGTAACCATACAACCAGCGATAGCGCCGATTTTAGGTGACTTAAACACATCACGAACTTCTGCAAGGCCGATAATTTCTTGTCTAAATTCAGGCGCTAACATACCTGTCATTGCAGCACGAACTTCATCAATTAGATTGTAGATGATGCTGTAATAACGTAAATCAACACTTTCTGAATCAATGGTCTTACGAGCCTGTGCATCAGCACGGACGTTGAAACCAACAAGAATCGCATTTGAAGCTGCTGCTAATGTTGCGTCGGTTTCGGTTAATGCACCTACACCACGAGCAATAATATTCACTTTAACTTCATCTGTAGACAGTTTAGCTAAAGATTCACAAATCGCTTCAAGAGAACCTTGAACATCCGCTTTAAGTACGATATTCAGCTCTTGTACTTCGCCTTCTTCCATGTTCGCAAACATGTTTTCTAGCTTAGACTTCTGCTGACGCGCTAACTTAATGTCACGGAATTTACCTTGGCGATACAATGCAACTTCACGAGCTTTACGTTCATCACGTACAACTGTCGCTTCATCACCAGCTAAAGGCACACCAGAAAGACCTAAAATCTCTACTGGAATAGATGGACCAGCTTCGGTAATAGCGTGACCGTTTTCGTCTTTCATCGCACGGATTTTACCGTACTCTAAACCACATAAAACGATATCACCTTGGCGTAACGTACCTTCTTGAACCAAGACAGTAGCCACTGGGCCACGACCTTTATCAAGTTTTGATTCGATAACAACACCCGCTGCCATACCATCACGTATTGCTTTAAGTTCTAATACTTCAGATTGAAGTAAGATACCTTCTAACAATTCGTCAACGCCCATACCCGTTTTGGCTGAAACGTGAACGAACATGTTATCTCCGCCCCAATCATCTGACATGATGCCATGTTGAGACAGTTCGCTCTTAACGCGCTCTGGATCAGCATCTGGCTTATCCATTTTGTTAACAGCTACGATTAACGGTACGTTACCCGCTTTAGCATGTTGAATCGCTTCAATCGTTTGTGGCATTACGCCATCATCGGCAGCAACAACCAAAATAACAATATCAGTCGCCTTAGCACCACGAGCACGCATTGACGTAAACGCCGCGTGACCAGGAGTATCAAGGAAAGTGATCATGCCGTTTTCAGTTTCAACGTGGTATGCACCAATATGCTGAGTAATACCACCGGCTTCGCCAGCAGCAACTTTCGCACGACGGATATAATCAAGTAATGACGTTTTACCATGGTCAACGTGACCCATGATAGTCACAACTGGAGCACGAGACTCTAGTTGGATATTGTCATCGCGATCTTTCAGTACTTGATGCTCAAGTTCGTTTTCACGAATAAGCACCACTTTATGACCTAATTCTTCAGCAACCATTTGGGCTGTTTCTTGGTCAAGTACTTGGTTAATCGTTACCATAGTGCCCATTTTCATCATTTGCTTGATGATAACAGTGGCTTTAATTGCCATTAAATGCGCTAATTCTGATACGGTTACGGTTTCACCGATACGCACATCACGACTAACAGCTGCAGCAGGTTTATTAAAACCGTGTGCCATAGATTCAGGTGCTGTACTGCGGTTACGCATGTGTTTTTCACGACCGTCACGAGCATCTTTTCCGCCACGTTTTTTGTTGGCGTTTTTGTTGCGCGCACGACGACCACGTTTTTCATCATCAGCATCTGAACTGTCTTCTGCTGCACGAGCAACTTTAGAGGTTGTGATGTGGTGATCGCCATTCTTTTCAGCATCTAAACGTTGGCGTTCTTCTTCAGCCCAACGCTTTGAGTTTACTTCAGCAAGGAGGCGTGCAGTTTCAGCTGCTTTAGCGGCTTCATCTTTTTGCTTTTGAGTAAGCACTGCTTCTTGAGTCGCTTTTAAACGATCTGCTTCAACTTTTGCTGCTGCAGTTTCTGGGTCAGCAACTTTAGTTACTTTAGGTTCAGACTTTACTTTTTCTGATTTCAATTTGGCTTCTGCTTCCGCTTTTTTCTTCGCTTCTGCATTAGCTTTCGCTTCTGCAGCTGCTTTTGCTTCAGCTTCCACTTTTGCTTGGGCTTCAGCTTCTGCTTTGGCTTTTGCTTGAGTTTCTAATTCAGCTTGTTTTGCTAATTCTGCATCATCGCGCTTAACAAAAGTACGTTTTTTACGTACTTCTACCTTCACGTCTTTCGACTGACCGCCAGTGCTTGCAACACTTAACGTAGACACCGTTTTACGTTGCAATGTCATTTTAGTCGGAACTGAATCTGCACCATGCTGTTTTTTTAGATAATCAAGAAGTTGTTGCTTCTCTTTTTCTGAAACAGTATCGAGTTGTTTTTTGTTCATACCAGCTTGTGAGAATTGCTCGATTAATCGATCAACCGATTTACCCACTTCCGCTGCTAATTTTTCTACGCTTGTATCTGCCATCAATTAGATCCCCCTGTTGATCGACTTATGCTTCTTCGCCAAACCAACAGATATTGCGGGCAGCCATGATGAGCTCGCCTGCTTTTTCTTCTGTTAATTCTTCAATATCAATTAAATCGTCAATACCTTGCTCGGCCAAGTCTTCTAAAGTCACTACGCCTTTGCTCGCAAGAACATAAGCTAAATGTCTTTCTAATCCTTCCAATGCTAGTAAATCATCACTTGGCTCTGCACCATCTAACGCTTCTTCCGACGCTAATGCTCTTGTAGAGATTGCCGCCTTTGCACGTTCACGTAATGCTTCAACGATTCCTTCGTCGAAACCTTCTACTGCTAATAGTTCAGATTCTGGGACATAAGCAATCTCTTCTAGCGAAGTGAATCCCTCATCAGCCAATACGGCTGCAAAATCTTTATCTACATCCAGATAAGCTACAAACAAATCAATCACTTTTGCACTTTCGGCTTGGTGTTTTTTGTTCATGTCTTCAACTGTCATTACGTTTAGTTCCCAACCAGTAAGTTGAGTGGCTAAACGTACGTTTTGGCCATTACGACCAATAGCCTGTGCCAAACTGTCAGCTTCTACAGCAATATCCATCGAGTGGTTGTCTTCATCCACAATGATAGATGCAACATCAGCTGGCGCCATGGCATTGATCACATATTGTGCAGGATTATCATCCCACAACACGATATCGACTCGCTCGCCACCTAATTCGTTTGATACGGCTTGTACACGTGCGCCACGCATACCAACACAAGCACCAATAGGGTCAATGCGACGATCATTTGATTTCACAGCGATTTTAGCACGAGCGCCTGGATCACGAGCGGCACCCATTACTTCGATTAATTCGTCGTAAATTTCTGGTACTTCAACCCGAAACAGTTCAATTAACATTTCAGATTTACTGCGGGTTAAAAATAACTGCGCACCACGTGCCTCTGGACGTACAGAGTACAATAATGCACGCACACGGTCACCAGGACGGAAAGATTCACGGCTGATTAAATCTTCTTTAAATAACACGCCATCAGCATTGTTACCTAAATCAACAACTACGCTTTCACGGGTGCTTTTCTTAACAACACCAGTAACAATCTCACCTTCACGTTCAATAAATTGTTCAACAATTTGTGCACGTTCAGCTTCACGTACTTTTTGTACGATAACTTGTTTCGCGGTTTGTGTGGTGATACGGTCAAATGCAACTGAGTCGATTTGATCTTCAATAAACTCACCCACTTGAATCTCTGGTTCTTCATAACGAGCGGCTTCAAACGTAATTTCGCTGTATGGATTTTCCAAAGCTTCGCCTTTATCGTCAACTACCATCCAACGACGGAAAGTGTCGTAATGGCCTGTTTTACGATCAATAGCAACGCGAACTTCGATATCGCCTTCATATTTTTTCTTTGTTGCGGTAGCCAGTGCAATTTCTAGCGCTTCGAAAATTTTCTCGCGCGGAAGGCCTTTCTCATTGGAAACCGCTTCTGCGACTAGCAGGATCTCTTTATTCATTTGGTCTTGCCTCGTTCTTCACCTGAAACTATCAAAACTTAGCTATAACGTTGCCTTTACGGATATTATCCAAAGCAACAATCAAGTCTTTACCATCAACGGTGATAGTGAGCATTTGCCCATCAACACTACTGATGACGCCTTTTAAATTACGACTACCGGCAACAGGCATAGTCAATTGTACTTTTGTTTCTTCACCGATATAAGCTCTATATTGCTCGGCGGTAAATAACGGTCTATCTACGCCAGGTGAAGATACTTCTAATGTGTATTCTGTAGAAATAGGGTCTTCAACATCCATAACTGCGCTAACTTGACGACTGGCTTCTGCACAATCTTCAATATTGATGCCATTCTCGTGATCAATAAACACACGAAGAATTGAGTGACGACCAGCTTGAATATACTCAATGCCCCATAGTTTAAAGCCTAGAGCTTCAACAGGTACTGTTAACATTTCAACTAGCTTGGATTCTATTGTTGCCAAAAATGACCCCCAAAAAACAAAAAAAGGGCTAATAGCCCCATTGCAACCCGCATCTAACACGGATATTTAAAAGTTCATATAACAAAAAACCCCGTAATCACGAGGTTATTTTATTATAAAACCTGTAAATTGTGATTTATTCTCTTACGAAATTAAATCACAAGGAGCTGGTTGCGGGGGCCGGATTTGAACCGACGACCTTCGGGTTATGAGCCCGACGAGCTACCAACTGCTCCACCCCGCGTCAACTGATGCAAGTATATTGATTTACACTATATCTTGCAATAACTAATCAAACTCAATCCATGATTTGTTAGTTTAAATCTGGTGCCGAGAGCGGGACTTGAACCCGCACGTCCGTTAAGACACAGCCACCTCAAGGCTGCGCGTCTACCAATTCCACCACCTCGGCGACACCTGGTATACTAGTCAGGAATTTTCGTTTCTGACTGTTCGATCTGAACAGGCGCATCATCAATGATTTGCTCTGCTGCTGGACCTAAATCTTTCCACTGATCATTTTGCTCAGTGTGATTAGCACTTAAATTACCAATCACTAAACTTAATGCAAAAAAGCCAATGGCTAATACTGCAGTACTGCGAGTCAGGAAATTACCTGAACCACTTGAGCCAAATAAAGTGCCTGAGGCACCGGCTCCGAAAGATGCGCCCATATCGGCACCCTTTCCTTGTTGAATTAAAATTAAGCCAATAAGACCTAAAGCTACCACCAAGTATACAACTATCAGAACTTCGTACATATAATTACGCGCTCATTGCTATGGTACATAAACTTAAAAACTCACTTGAGTTCAAACTTGCACCGCCAATCAGACCACCATCAACATCAGGCTGGGCAAATATATCTGCCGCATTGCTTGGGGTGACGCTACCACCGTATAGAATTCTGATATTCTCACCAATAAAGGGAGATACTTCAGAAAGGCGACTGCGAATAAACGCATGTACTTCTTGTGCCTGTTCTGGTGTTGCGCTTTTACCTGTCCCTACAGCCCATAAAGGTTCGTAGGCGATAATTGCGTTATCAAAAGCCATGGTACCGTTTTTTTCAATTACTATATCAAGCTCTTCCGCAATCACCTCAAAGGTACGTCTTGCTTCACGAGCTGGCCCTGATTCACCTACGCATAAAATCGGTGTCAGACCATATTTTTGTGCTGCGGCAAACTTCTCTGCCACGATATTACTCGTCTCTCCGTACATACGGCGACGTTCGGAATGGCCGATAATAACATATCGACATCCAGAATCTTTTAGCATCTGCCCGGATATTTCGCCGGTATATGCACCAAAATCATGTTGACTAAGATTTTGTGCACCCATTCTAACAAGCGCACCATCTAAGGTTTGCTTATTGGCTTCAAGCAGCTGCCTAACACTTTCAAGATAAATTGAAGGCGGGCATAAAACCACTTCAGCGGAATCATTTTGGAGCTTTGTAGCAAACTTCTTAAATAGTTCTTCTGCTAGTGCTGAATTACCATTCATTTTCCAGTTGCCAGCGACCATAGGACGTCTGAGTGCCATTCACTGTCTCCTCTGAAAGCGGCGTGAATAATAGCGAACCACTTATCAAGTTACAAGAGCTAAAAGGGGAATATTTCACATAAAGTGTCGAAGCGTCTACTTTTTAAGCGAGCAACAACATATCTGAATATTCAAATGATTAACATGCTGCCTTTACCGCGTCAGCAATACGATTTGCATGTGCAAGCACTTGCGGATGATCATCACCTTCAACCATCACTCTGATTAACGGTTCGGTACCCGACTTTCGTAATAAAACCCGTCCGCGAGCACCTAATTGCAACTCAACATCGGCTTGCGCAGATTTCACCGCATCGGTATCTAACGGATTAGAGTCCCCTTCAAAGCGGACATTAACCAATACTTGAGGCAACATCTTCATCGGCTCTGTTAATTGTTCAAGCGACGCATTTTGACGGCGCATCGCTGCTAACACTAAAATACCTGCAACAATACCATCACCGGTAGTACCATGATCTAGGTTGAGAATATGACCAGAGTTTTCACCACCTATACGCCATTCATTCTCCCTCAGCATTTCCATGACATATCTGTCACCGACTTTAGAGCGAACAAAAGGAATATCAAGTGCTTGCAACGCTAAATCTAAACCTAAATTAGACATTAAGGTGCCGACCACTCCACCTTTTAAAATACCACGTTTTTGAGCATCTACCGCTAAAATATACAGGATCTGATCACCATCGACTACTTCACCATGACGATTAACCATCATAATACGATCACCGTCACCATCTAATGCAATCCCTAAATCAGCTTTTTCAGCCAATACAGTCTCACAAATCTTAGCCATTGATGTTGCGCCGACTTTATCATTGATATTGAGTCCATCGGGTTTATCGCCAATAGCAACCACGTCAGCACCCAATTCACGGAATACATTAGGGGCAATATGATACGTTGCACCATGAGCACAATCGACGACAATTTTTAAGCCCTCAAGAGTTTGGTCGGCAGGAAAGTTCCCTTTGCAATATTCGATGTAACGCCCTGCAGCATCTTCAATTCGACGAGCTTTGCCTAATAAGTGGGACTCTACACACACTAACGGCTTTTCAAGTTCAGCCTCAATTTCTAATTCAATTGCATCATCAAGCTTACTGCCATCGGTAGAGAAGAACTTGATACCGTTGTCATAGTAAGGATTATGCGAAGCACTAATTACCACACCAGCTTCTGCACGAAAAGTACGAGTTAAATAAGCCACTGCTGGGGTCGGCATTGGGCCAAGTAATAACACGTTTAATCCAGCAGCTGATAATCCAGCTTCTAACGCCGATTCAAATAGGTAACCTGAAATACGGGTATCCTTACCAATAATCACTTTTTGAGTGCCATTTCGAGACAATACTCGTCCAGCAGCCCAACCGAGCTTCAATGCCAGTTCAGGGGTCATTTTACCCGCCCCGACTCTGCCGCGAATACCATCGGTTCCAAAAAATTTTCTTTGTTTCACAGATCCCTACTTAAGTGATTTCACTGTACTTATAACGTTATTGTGCCGCTGCTACTACAAGTAAGCCATTGTTTCTGACATCACTTTAAGTACATCGACAGTTTCGGGTACATCATGGACACGTATAATATGCGCACCTTGCTGAGCAGCAATCAATGCCCCTGCGAGACTACCCGCAAGACGTTGATCGGTATCACGCGCTAACAGGTCACCCATCATGCTTTTACGTGATAAGCCCACCAGTAAAGGTAAGTGAAACTCATGCAATTTTGGCAACGCAGCTAACAGGCGGTAATTATGCGCTAAAGTTTTGCCAAAGCCAAAACCTGGATCAAGAATTAAGCGTTCGCGCTCAATTCCGGCTGCTTCGCAGTAAGCTATACGCAATTCAAAAAAAGCGGCAACCTCATCAATCACATCCTGATATTCAGGTTTATCTTGCATTGTTTTTGGCTCGCCCTGCATGTGCATCAAGCAAATTGGCACATCTAACGTCGCAGCCATTGCTAAAGCCCCAGGCATTTGTAATGCGCGCACATCATTAATCAAATTAGCACCGGCATTTACCGCCAGTTCCATCACTTCAGGTTTGCTAGTGTCTATCGAAATCCATACGTCGTGTGTTTTTGCAGTATATTCAATAATAGGAATAACCCGTGCGAGCTCTTGCTCAACAGAAACCTCTGCTGCTCCAGGGCGAGTAGACTCACCGCCGACGTCTATAATTAATGCACCTTGTTCAACCATATAATCAACATGTCGACAAGCTTGTTCGAAATCGATGTATTCGCCACCATCAGAAAACGAATCTGGTGTCACGTTTACAATTCCCATTACTACAGGGGCTGACAAGTCGAGCGTTTTATTGGCATGAGTTAATTGAAACAATGGTATTTTCCTACAGTAGATTAAAAACAAGAAAACCCCTTGCGGGGTTTTCTTTATTCACTAAATTATTTATTTAGCTGGTGATTCATCCGCATCATTAGTATCGGCTTTATTATCGACTTTAGCGTCGGTTTTAGCGTCATCCACTGGCGTTTCAATTTCAGATTTAGGCGTGGTATTGCCATTATCTTTATCGTCAGATGATTCATCTTTTTGCCATTCAGCTGGCATACGCACTTCACGGCGATGCATTAAATCGTCAATTTGCAACGAATCAATCGTTTCGTACTTCATCAGTGCGTCTTTCATCGCATGTAAGATATCCATATTTTCTGTCAACATGGTTTGTGCACGTTGATAGTTTTTATCGATAAACATTTTGATTTCTGAATCAATTAATGACGCTGTATCACCTGACATAGCCTTTGATTTACCCATACTGCGACCTAAGAAAACTTCGTTTTCTTCTTCTGCATAGAGTAAAGGACCCAACTTGTCAGAGAAACCCCATTGCGTAACCATGTTACGTGCAATTGATGTCGCGTATTTAATGTCTTGCGAAGCGCCTGTAGAGACTTGCTCGCTTCCGTAAATAAGCTCTTCGGCTAAACGTCCACCGTAAGCAACTGAAATCTGTGATTCCAATTTGCGACGGCTTTGACTAACAGCATCAGCTTCAGGTAAGAAGAACGTCACACCTAATGCACGACCGCGCGGAATAATGGTCACTTTATGTACAGGGTCATGTTCTGGCACTAAGCAACCAACAATAGCATGTCCGGCTTCATGATAAGCCGTCATCTCTTTGTCCGATTCAGACATCACCATAGAACGGCGCTCAGCACCCATCATGATTTTATCTTTAGCACGCTCGAACTCTTCCATACCGACTACACGACGATTACCACGAGCAGCAAACAACGCAGCTTCGTTAACAAGGTTTGCTAAGTCTGCACCAGAAAATCCTGGGGTACCACGGGCAATAACACTTGCTTTAACATCGTCTGACAAAGGTACTTTACGCATGTGTACTTTAAGGATTTGTTCACGACCACGCACGTCTGGTAAACCGACGACGACTTGGCGGTCAAATCGACCTGGACGGAGTAATGCAGAATCGAGTACGTCTGGACGGTTAGTTGCCGCAATGACAATAACGCCTTCATTACCTTCGAAACCATCCATCTCAACCAGTAACTGGTTTAATGTTTGCTCACGCTCATCGTGACCACCACCAACACCAGCGCCACGTTGGCGGCCTACAGCATCAATTTCATCGATAAAGATGATACAAGGAGAAGATTTTTTAGCTTGTTCAAACATGTCACGCACACGAGATGCACCAACACCGACAAACATTTCCACAAAATCAGAACCTGAAATAGTAAAGAATGGCACCTTAGATTCACCAGCAATAGCCTTCGCTAGCAAAGTTTTACCTGTACCTGGTTGCCCAACCATTAACACGCCCGTAGGAATACGGCCGCCTAATTTTTGGAACTTAGTTGGGTCACGCAAATAATCAACCAGTTCTTTCACTTCTTCTTTTGCTTCATCACAACCAGCGACGTCTGCAAAAGTGGTTTTAATTTGATCTTCGCTCATCAATTTGGCTTTACTCTTACCAAATGACATTGCGCCCTTACCGCCACCACCTTGCATTTGACGCATGAAGAATATCCATACTCCAATTAGCAGTAACATTGGGAACCATGAAATAAAGATTTGAGTTAAGAAACCAGATTCTTCAGCTTCTTGGCCTTTATAGTCAATACCTTTAGTTTGAAGATCATTAATTAAATCTTGATCATACATAGGCATAATTGTGGTGAACTTCTCGCCGGTACGTTTAGTCCCTTCAATAGTTCGTTGATCGCTTTTTATTTCGACCTTGTTAACTTGACCATTTCGAACATTGTCCAAAAAGGCGGAATAATCCATCTTCTGCGAATTCGAAGAAGAGGGGGAATAACCCTGGAAAACTGACATCAGCACAACAGCGATGACAACCCAGAGTATTAAATTTTTAGCCATGTCACTCAAATTACTCGACCTCTTAACAGTCCTGCGATTATTAACTTTAGACTACTACAACTTGTAACCAGTCGCCACTAGATAGACTTCTCGAGAGCGCGCTCTAGAGGAGTCTGGTTTACGGGTTTTTACTACTTTGAATGCCTGTTTGACTGTTTTTATGTAGTCGTCAAAGCCCTCCCCCTGAAAGACTTTAACAGCAAAACAGCCGTTAGGCGTCAACACTTGATGACACATATCTAGCGCTAATTCAACTAAATACATAGCTCTTGGCTGATCTACAGCACCCGAACCACTCATGTTCGGAGCCATATCTGATAGTACCACATCCACTTTATCTTGACCTACTCGCTCAAGCAATGCCTGCAGCACTTTATCCTCTCTAAAATCACCTTGAAGAAAATCAACGCCAACAATAGGATCCATCGGTAAAATGTCACAAGCAATCACTTTACCTTTGTCGCCAGTAAGTTTAACAGCCACTTGTGACCAACCACCAGGAGCAGCACCTAAGTCAACGACTGTCATACCCTGTTTTATTAAGTGATCTTTTTGTTGGATCTCTTCTAACTTGAATGCTGCTCGTGAACGTAAGCCTCGTTTTTGGGCTAATTTCACATAGTGATCATCAAAGTGTTCTTGCATCCAGCGAGTTGAGCTCGCCGTACGTTTTTTGGTTGTCATTTAAATTCCGCAACGATTCAGAGTTACATAAGCTCTATATAAGGGTAGAATACCCGTTTTTCAACAGTAACTCAGCAAAAGTTGGTACAAATGAACTTAACAACCAAACAAAAACAGCATTTAAAAGGTCTGGCGCACAGTCTAAAACCAGTGGTGCTGCTTGGTGGCAATGGACTAACTGAAGGTGTTCTGGCTGAAATTGATAGCGCTCTTACACATCATGAATTGATTAAAGTGAAAATAGCCTCTGCCGACAGAGAGCTAAAAAATGCCATCGTTGACGCCATTGTACGTGAAACCCAATCTACGAAAGTGCAACTTATCGGTCATGTGTTAGTTATTTTCCGTCATTCGGCTGAAATGAAAATTGCTTTGCCTAAAGCCAAATAATTTCGCACCCTTTTATAAAAAGCCGCTGAATACAGCGGCTTTTTTATTGGAGATGAATTATCGTTAATCAGGGATGATCAGGTATTGGGATAACTTGATAATGCTCTGCCTTTAAGCCTAGAAACTCAGGCAAGGTAGCACCAATTGAAATCGATGACCAAGTACCGGTTAAAATACCAATAAACATCGCGATAGAAAAACCTTCAAGCGGTGCCCCACCCAGAATCCATAAAGCCACAACCGTTATCAATGTAGTTCCTGAAGTGACCATAGTTCTGGAAAAGGTTGATTTAATTGCTAAGTTGTTAATGTCAGTTATATTCCACTGTGGTTTAGCCACTAACTGCTCCCGGATCCTGTCCGCAATAATAATTGAATCATTGAGTGAATACCCCAAAATTGCCATTATTGCGGCTAATACAGTTAAATTAAATTCCATTTGGCTTAACGCAAAAAAAGCCAACACAAATACCACATCATGTACCAAAGCAAACAGTGCACCTGACGCTAAACGCCATTCAAAGCGAAAACTTAGATACCCCATAATACATAGCATGGCGACTAATAAAGCTAAACTGCCTTGTTCAACCAACTCTTGGCCTACTTGTGGTCCGACGATACTGCTATTTAACACGTTGATGTCAGTCTTTAATGGCGCCAATACTTCAGCCAGTTCTGGGCGTTGATTCTCATCAGGTATATTGGCATATCGTAATACCCAACGGCCTGGTTCGCTGGCTGAAATAACACTGACCTCTTGTTGATATGCTGCAGTCATTAATGGCTGTATTTCACTAGCAGTGATGTGATGATCCACTTGAATTTCTGTGACCACACCGCCGGTAAAATCTAAGCCCCAATTAAACCCTTTTATTCCTATCGCGGTTAACGATAACAGCATTAATACAATCGAAATCAGACTCGATGCATAACGCCACTTAGTTAAGTATTTGAGCTTGTCTGTTGAATAATTTGTTTGAGTTGAGTTCATAAAATTACACCTTAATAGCGCGACGAGTGTCACGACCATAAACTAAGTTGATTAATGCGCGTGAAGCAAAAATACCGGTAAACATACTGGTTAATAACCCCAAACCTAAGGTCAACGCAAAGCCTTGAATAGGGCCATTACCAATCGAAAATAACACCACTGCGGTGATCATCGTGGTGAAGTTAGCATCAAAAATGGTTGAAAACGCACTATCAAATCCCACATCAATCGCATTGGCAAAGCTACGACCTTCCGCAAGCTTTTCTTTTATTCGCTCAAAAATAAGTACGTTAGTATCGACTGCCATACCGACAGTAAGCACTAACCCGGCAATACCTGGTAAGGTCAATACCGCTCCAGGAATGAGCGCTAACAATCCAAATAACATCACCAAATTGGCGATTAACGCTACATTTGCAACCCAACCTAAACGGCGATACCAACAAGCCATAAACAGTAATGTAGCCGATAAACCTAAGGCTAGAGCAGCAAAACCATTAACAATATTCTCGGCCCCTAAACTAGGCCCAATAGTACGTTCTTCTACTATGGTTACAGGTGCAGTCATAGAGCCAGCTCTTAATAACAAAGCTAATTGCTGCGCCTCTTGATGGCTACCTGCTCCAGTGATTTCAAAGCGGTTACCGAGTTGACTCTGAATGGTTGCAACACTGATAATTTTAGTGGTTTGTTTGGCTTTACCTTGTTCATCACGGCTGTATTCGCTATAAGCTGTTGCCATAGGTTTACCGATATTATCTCGCGAAAAATCAGACATTAACTTGCCACCTGCCGCATCAAGACTGATATTGACTTTCGCCATACCAAAATCGCCAGTAGTGGCTCGAGCATCAATAATGTGATCACCACCAAGTACTGGTTTTTTTGACACATAGACAGGCTTATTCTGCTCATCATTCATCACAACAGCATAAAGAGAGTCAGCTTGCACCACTGGATAAAATGCCAAACTAGCGGTTGCACCGATAACATTTTTAGCGGTGGCAGGATCTTGCACTCCTGGTAACTCAATCCTAATCCGGTTCTCTCCTTGACGTTGAACTAGCGCTTCGGTAATACCAAGTTCTTCAATACGGCTGCGCATAATTTGCAAGTTTTGCTGTACAGTTAAGTTGGTTAATTTGAGCTGTTCACTTTGGGAAAGATTGATACTCAAAGTTTGTTGATAGCCTGTGACTTGCCATTGAGGGTACTGCTGAGCAATAAATTGTCTTATTTGACCACGAGCATCATCACTGGCGCTGTTAACCGTCAGTTCCGCTCCAGTGCCAAAACGCACCATTACACCGCTGATATGCTGCTCTCTGACAAATTGCTTTACAGCATCACTCACTAATACGGCTTGGTTTTGAAACACTAAATCAAGATCCACATCCATTAGAAACTGCACTCCGCCGCGTAAATCTAAACCTAGCTTAATCGGTTTAACGCCTAAATTTAATAACCAATCTGGGGCCGCTGGAGCTAACGCTAAGGTCACTTGAGCCTGATGTTCAAACTGTTGTGCTAAGGTCTTTTTAGCTTGGGTTTGCATATCGGGATCATCTAACACCACAAGTAAATTATCTTGTTGTTGTTCGATACGCTTACTGTTTATGCCCGCTTGTTGTAACACATGGTGGATTTGTTCCACTGTTAATGATTGGGTCGGTTTAACGGCAAGTTGTACGGCAGGATCTTCACCATACCAAGATGGCAATGCACTCATAAATAAGATGATGAGTGTGCAAATTAATAGCCAGTATTTCCACTGAGCATATTGATTTAACGGTTTGGTATTCGATTTTGATTTCATAACACTTGATCTCACTACATCGGGGTAAAACCTCGATAAAAATGTATGTGAGTGATGATAGGCATTGACCTAATTCATCTACCCACAGCAAAACTCATTAGCAAGGCTAATGACATTTTTAATCAATATAATGTAGTTAACAGGTGTGAGCGTGAACGAAAAGTAAATTAGACTCTTTCCAAGCGGAAAGTCTTGAAGGGGCTGAAGCTGTTGATAATACCCAGTCCAATTGCGGACTAAAGTTAATTTGATAACCTATGGTTAAACTCGGTACTGGCGGAGAAACAAATTCATAGGCCAATAGATAATTAGGTTTTGATTCATCCGATTGATATTGAACAATACTGAGGTAACGCGCTGAATAGGTAGGAACAAAATGAATATCGTTTGAACTAGAATTCTCAGAAACCGAACGTTCAGAGACAGATTTTTCAGAGACTGGGTTTGTTGATGAAGGTTCGCCAACGTAGCCCAACAATGTGCTATTAACATCAATAAGCGTATTGGTTAACGCAGTTAGTTGATTTGAATCTACTGGACTGTTAACTAATGTGTCTTTTGAGCTGTCTACTGATTTAACTGACGCCAAGGTGATATCAATAGGGGTTGAACTTATTGGTTGTTCACAAATTCGATCATCTGTCAGCGAATCCACATTATATGAACAAGAATAAGAAGTAGACGAAGCAAATGGCATCGATGCTAAAACTAACACACGGCTATTGAGGAGGAAGATTGAACACAACCCCACAATTACCAGCATTAGTAGTATACGAGCCCATGGAAACGTCATAATGACCTTATTTAATCAAGCTACACAATTTCTAAAATTCAAAATTCTAAAATTAACATGTCAAAAACACTATCTAATAAAATCATCTAACAACACTGTCTAATAAAGTAATCTAACAAATTAGTTTTTAAACGATTTTCTAACAGATTGTTCAAAGAATATTGTTGCTCATACGGTAAAATGTAACAACAATGTAAACTTAAACGATAATATCTATTGCACCTTTAATCTGCAAATGAATTTTTTTACATGTTCTATCATATCTAGCACATGCATTAACTCTACGATGGATATAAAAAAGCACTAAACAGTATTCTATTTAGTGCTATGTCTGGCTAGTGGCCATTATATCGGTATTGGGTTGTGCATAAAAGTATGATAAATGCTTAAGCAGTTAGTTTAATACAATAACTAAAACAAATGGTTAAGAAAAAGACACACTCGATTATTCACAATACTTAAAGATATTTAACCGTTATGATTTCATAATCAGTCAATCCACCTGGAGTGGTAATCGATACTTCATCGCCTTCACTTTTACCAATTAATCCACGTGCAATAGGTGAATTAACAGAAATTAAATTTTGCTTAATATCCGCCTCGTCATCACCGACTATGCGATACGTCACTTCAGCATCAGTATCTATGTTCAAAATAGTTACTGTTGTACCAAAAATGACTCGGCCAGTATTTTCTAACTTTGTGACGTCAATAATTTGAGCGTTAGATAACTTGCCTTCGATGTCACGAATACGTGCTTCACAAATTCCTTGATCTTCACGGGCTGCATGATATTCAGCATTTTCTTTTAAATCGCCTAATTCGCGTGCTGAAGCAATTGCTTCAGTAATTTTTGGACGGCGATCGAACTTTAACAATTCAAGTTCTTTACGTAATTGATCAGCGCCAACTACAGTCATTGGGACCTTACTCATAATGTCTTTGTCTCCTTTAAAAACAAAAGCATCCCGTGCTGACGATAAGTCAACACAGTAAAAATTCAGTTGGAAGTACGCAATCGACTTAGCGTGCGTATCTAGGATGCATCTTTTCGATGATGGCAGACAGCTTACCTAAGCTTTTACAGACTTGCTAGTCATCCATCATCAAAATGTCATAAAAAAGGTCGCCAAAAGGCGACCTTAATCGTTAACGCACCATAAAAATTAGCTTTTGATGCGTTTGTGTAACTCTTGTAAAGACGTCACCTTGATACGATCATCTGCAGAATGCGCTAAACACGTCGCAAAGGCAGCATTTAATGTCGTAGTGTAATTCACTTTATAGCGCAATGCTCCACGACGGATCTGACGTGAGTCTTCAATTGCTTGACGACCTTCAGTGGTGTTAACAATGTAGGTATATTCACCATTTTTAATACGATCAAGAATGTGTGGACGACCTTCATGTACTTTGTTAACTAAGCGAGGATTAATCCCTGCTTCACCTAAAATAATCGCGGTACCATGAGTGGCATCAATTTCATAACCAAGCTCAATCAACTTAGAAGCTAAATCGGCAACGCGTTTTTTATCACTGTTACGCACAGATAATAACGCACGGCCCGATTTAGGCACTTCAGATGTAGCACCAAGCTGTGCTTTGGCATAGGCTTCAGCAAAAGTATCACCCACGCCCATGACTTCACCGGTTGAGCGCATTTCTGGGCCTAATAGCGGGTCAACACCTGGGAACTTATTAAACGGTAATACCACTTCTTTTACCGAGAAATATGGTGGAATCACTTCTTTAGTAAAGTTTTGCGAAATTAAGCTTTGGCCAGCCATCACTCGAGCTGCAATTTTAGCTAACGGCACGCCTGTCGCTTTAGACACAAATGGTACTGTACGAGCGGCACGCGGGTTAACTTCAATCATATAGATTTCGTTATCTTTTACCGCAAACTGCACGTTCATTAAACCGATCACGCCTAATTCAAAAGCCAGTTTAGACACTTGGTCACGCATTCTGGCCTGAATATCAGCACTCAAGGTGTAAGGTGGTAATGAACAACCTGAGTCACCAGAGTGAACTCCTGCTTGTTCAATATGCTCCATAATGGCGCCAACCACCACAGTTTCACCGTCACACACTGCATCGATATCCACTTCAATCGCATCATCTAAGAAGTGATCAAGTAATACTGGTGATGCATTAGATACTTTAACCG
Organism: Shewanella sp. TB7-MNA-CIBAN-0143; assembly: GCF_040310065.1. NCBI lineage: Bacteria > Pseudomonadati > Pseudomonadota > Gammaproteobacteria > Alteromonadales > Shewanellaceae > Shewanella > Shewanella sp. TB7-MNA-CIBAN-0143. The sequence goes on along the minus strand of NZ_JBEOPL010000001.1, from coordinate 241,346 downwards.
CTTCATTGAAGTAGCGTAGTAAATCTTGCTTGTCGTATACGATTTCCATCGCACGTCCACCCAACACATAAGACGGACGTACAACCAACGGATAGCCTATTTTTTCCGCTTCTATCACAGCACTTTCAACTGTTGTCACTGTCGCATTTTCTGGCTGCTTCATGTTCAAACGTTGAATTGCTTGTTGGAAACGTTCGCGGTCTTCTGCACGGTCAATCGCATCAGGGCTGGTACCAATAATCGGTACGCCTGCGGCTTCTAATTCGCGCGCGAGTTTAAGCGGAGTTTGGCCACCGTATTGGACGATTACACCTTTTGGCTTTTCGATACGCACAATCTCGAGTACGTCTTCTAACGTTACAGGTTCAAAGTATAAGCGGTCAGATGTATCGTAGTCGGTTGATACCGTTTCAGGGTTACAGTTAACCATGATGGTTTCATAACCGTCTTCACGTAATGCTAATGCAGCATGGACACAGCAATAATCGAACTCAATACCTTGGCCAATTCGGTTAGGGCCGCCACCCAAAATCATGATTTTGTCACGGTTCGATGGGTTAGATTCACATTCTTCTTCGTACGTTGAGTACATGTAAGCCGTGTCAGTTGAGAATTCAGCAGCACATGTATCTACACGCTTGTATACCGGATGAATTTCATGGCGATGACGTAGTTTACGAATTTCGCCTTCACTCACACCTAACACATCAGCTAAACGTAAATCAGAGAAACCTTTACGCTTTAATTGACGTAAGTAGTTTTGCTCTAAACCTGACATACCAAGCTCAGCGACTTTCGCTTCTTGGGTAACCAAATCTTCGATTTGAACGAGGAACCAGTGATCAACGTTAGTCAGAGTGAAGATATCATCACGACTTAAACCAGCACGGAATGCATCGGCTATATACCAAATACGGTCACAACCTGGCTCTTTTAATTCATGACGGATACGTTGCATCGCTTCTGGTGATTGTAAATCAACCAGAGAATCAAAACCGTTACGACCCACTTCAAGGCCACGTAACGCTTTTTGTAATGACTCTTGGAAAGTACGGCCAATGGCCATTACTTCACCCACAGATTTCATTTGGGTTGTTAGACGGTCATTTGCACCGGCAAACTTTTCAAAGTTAAAACGGGGGATTTTAGTCACAACGTAATCGATTGCAGGCTCGAACGACGCTGGTGTTTTACCGCCAGTAATGTCGTTGCTAAGCTCATCAAGCGTAAAACCAACCGCTAACTTAGCAGCAATTTTAGCTATCGGGAAACCGGTTGCTTTAGAGGCTAAAGCAGATGAACGTGATACACGTGGGTTCATCTCAATAATAACCATACGGCCAGTATTAGGACAAATACCAAATTGTACGTTTGAGCCACCGGTTTCAACGCCAATTTCACGCAGTACCGCTAAAGAAGCGTTACGCATTAATTGATATTCTTTATCGGTTAGCGTTTGTGCCGGTGCAACGGTAATTGAGTCACCGGTGTGAACACCCATCGCATCGAAGTTTTCGATAGTACACACGATAATACAGTTATCGTTGCGATCACGAACCACTTCCATTTCATATTCTTTCCAACCAATTAATGATTCATCGATCAATAATTCGTTAGTTGGCGACAAGTCCAAGCCTTGAGAACAAATCTCTTCAAACTCTTCTTTGTTGTAGGCAATACCACCGCCGCTGCCACCCATGGTGAAAGACGGACGAATGATACAGGGAAAGCCCACCATATCTAATACGCCATACGCTTCATCCATGTTATGAGCAATACCCGCACGCGGGCAGTCTAAACCAATGGATTTCATCGCTTTGTCGAAACGACTACGGTCTTCAGCTTTATCAATCGCATCCGCTGTCGCACCAATCATTTCAACATTAAACTCTTTTAGTACGCCTTGTGCTTCAAGCTGAAGCGCGCAGTTCAGTGCAGTTTGTCCACCCATCGTCGGTAGAATTGCATCTGGACGTTCTTTGGCGATGATGTTGCGTACCACTTCCCAATGAATAGGCTCGATATAGGTTGCATCGGCCATTTCAGGGTCTGTCATAATCGTTGCTGGATTAGAGTTGACCAGAATAACGCGATAGCCTTCTTCACGAAGTGCTTTACAAGCTTGCGCACCTGAATAATCAAACTCACACGCCTGACCAATAACAATTGGACCGGCACCTAGGATAAGAATACTTTTTATATCTGTACGTTTTGGCATTGCTTCTGTCTTCTCCCAGATAACTACTTGGCGTGCTGACGGTATTGTTCAATTAGCTCGATGAAATGATCGAACAGCGGTGCGGCATCGGTTGGCCCAGGACTCGCTTCAGGGTGTCCCTGGAAGCTAAATGCAGGCTTATCCGTTAGGTGAATACCTTGTAACGAACCATCAAATAACGACTTATGCGTCACCTTGATGTTTGCTGGCAATGTGGTTTCATCAGCAGCAAAACCGTGGTTTTGACTGGTGATCATCACGCGACCATTTTCAACATTGCTCACTGGATGGTTTGCACCATGGTGACCAAACTTCATTTTTAAGGTTTTCGCACCAGAGGCTAATGCAAGTAACTGGTGACCTAAACAAATGCCAAACACTGGAATATCAGTTGTTAATATTTGCTGGATAGCAGTAATAGCATAATCACATGGCTCAGGGTCGCCAGGACCATTTGATAGGAAGACCCCATCAGGGTTCATGGCAAGGACATCTGCAGCAGATGTTTGAGCAGGCACTACCGTCACATAACAACCACGGTCAACCAACATACGTAAAATATTACGTTTCACACCGTAATCGTACGCGACAATTTTATATTTGAGTTCCGCTGCTGGTGTTTCAGACGGTAAACCACCGACTAATTTCCAGCTACCGTTACGCCATGTATAAGCTTTATCGGTGGTCACTTCTTTGGCTAAATCCATGCCTTTTAGACCTGGGAACGCTTTCGCAGCTGCCAGAGCTTTCGCTTCATCTAGGTCGCCGACCATAATACAACCGGCTTGGGCGCCTTTTTCACGCAAAATTCGAGTTAGTTTGCGGGTATCAATATCAGCAATACCAACCACATTATTCGCTTTTAAATAATCGCTTAATGATTGTTGGTTGCGGAAATTACTCGCCATAAGCGGTAAGTCACGAATAATTAAGCCACATGCATGAACCGAATCCGATTCTGTGTCTTCATCATTAGTACCTGTGTTACCGATGTGAGGATAGGTTAATGTTACTATTTGGCGTGAATATGAAGGATCTGTAAGGATCTCTTGATAACCTGTCATTGAAGTATTAAATACCACTTCACCAACAGAGATACCGGTAGCACCAATTGCGGTGCCAGAGAATACTGATCCATCTTCGAGTACGAGTAAGGCAGACTGTGTCAACGCGACCTCCAGAAAAGAGCCAAGCCACTTAAAATTATGTGTTTTTATTTTGCACTAAAATACCAATTTTCGATAAATTACGAAATTTTGACAAATTCTAGCGATTGTATAAGAAATTCGTTTTTACGTCTATATTTTGTAGGATTGTTTTCAAAAAAAAACACCAACGAATGGTGTTTTTATTATCTAGTTCAATCCTAATACTTGTTGCATGTCATACAGACCTGCATTTTGATCGGAGAGCCAAAAAGCCGCCCTCATTGCCCCATTAGCAAAGGTCATTCTACTCGATGCTTTATGGGTTATTTCCAGCCGTTCGCCTATGTCAGCGAACATTGCGGTGTGTTCACCGACAATGTCACCAGCACGAACCGTTGCAAAACCTATGGTATTAGGATCACGTTCACCGGTAATACCTTCACGCCCAAATACCGCACATTGGTCTAAATCACGACCTAATGTTTGGGCTATAATTTCACCCATTTTAAGTGCAGTACCTGACGGTGCATCCTTTTTATGCCGATGATGCGCTTCGATTATTTCGATATCGGTATAATCACCCATCACCTCTGTAGCCAGTGCGAGCAACTTCCACATCACGTTAACACCGACAGACATATTAGGCGCTAATACCACTGGCACTTGTTCTGAATAGGCACCAATTTGCTCTTTTTGAGCATGATTAAAACCTGTGGTACCAATGACAATAGCTTTGTGATTTTTTGCGCACCAATCGAGATGAATAATGGAAGATTCAGGTGACGTAAAATCAATTAATACGTCAAAGTCGTCAACCACTTTATCCAGTGAATCGGTAATGGCAACATTCATCGCGCCAACACCAGCAAGTACACCAGCATCAATACCGATTAAACTTGAACCTGTACGTTCAATAGCTGCGCCAAGTATTATAACTTGTTGCTGTTTAGCAGATTCAATCAGTGTACGGCCCATACGGCCACTGGCACCAACTACAGCAATTCTCACTTTTGCAGTCATTTATTTCTCCCAGTGTTAACTAAAGGTAAACACACAAACAGCATATACAAAAACGCCTAAGTTAACTTAGGCGTTTTTAACAACTAGATAATTTCTAACAATTCAACTTCGAAGACCAAAGCTGAATAAGGCGGGATTGAAGCACCCGCGCCACGCTCACCGTAAGCCAAGTGATGCGGGACATATAATTTTAGCTTAGTGCCAACTGGCATTAACTGTAATGCTTCAGTCCAACCGGCGATAACACCAGATACTGGGAATTCAGCAGGTTGGCCACGAGCAACAGAGCTGTCGAACACATCACCACTGATGAAAGTACCATGGTAATGAGTACGTACAGTTGAATCATACGTTGGTGTTTCACCGTCGCCTTGTACAAGCACTTCGTATTGAAGACCAGACTCAGTTATCGTAATACCGTCACGCTTAGCATTTTCAGCTAGGAATGTATCACCTTCAGCGGCAGCAGCTTCTGCAGCAGCTTCTTGTGCTTCTTGTAAACGACGACTAATTTCAGTAAATGCAACTTGAAGCTCTTCCATTGATACTGCGCTTTCTTTACCGGCAAATGCATCAGCAAGACCAGCTTGAACAGCAGGGATATCAATACCTTCAAAAGAGTTTGCTGCTAGTTGCTCGCCCATTTGACGACCTACACCGTAGCTAGCATGCTGTTCCATAGTGCTGAACAAATCTGACATAATAATTTTCTCTCAATAAACATAAAAAATTCGCACAAGAGTTTATCACAATAAACCCCGTAAATGTTGGCAAAAAACGCTATTTAACTTGAGCAATTTTACACTCAGCCAAAGACTGTTTTCTTGCCTGTGTATAAAGCGGCATCACTTGATTCTGTGCCGCTTGCAAGTCTTCAATTCGGTGACTGTGTGACGGGTGAGTCGATAACAGTTCAGGGCCTTGGGCTCCGCCCGCTTTAGCCATGTTTTGCCACAAATTAACACTTTGAGCTGGATTAAAACCTGCTTTGGCCATTAGCTCAAGACCAACAATATCAGCTTCAGATTCCTGACTGCGGCCAAAAGGTAAAATAATGCCCACATTCGCCCCTAGCCCCAGTCCGGCCATGTACAAATCTTTATTGGCAATACCCGATGCTCCTAATGCGGCATCCGCAGCTTGCATGCCAAGACCCGTTATCTGCGCTCGAGATACTTGCTCGTTTCCATGTTGTGCTAAAACGTGCGCCACTTCATGTCCCATAACCGTAGCCAACTGATCTTGATTCGTCGCCACATTTAGTAAACCGGTATAGACACCAATATGGCCACCAGGTAGCGCAAACGCATTGACTTGATCTGATTCAAACAACACGACATCCCATTGCTGCGATTGGTCGGGTAACACCGCAGTGATACGTTTGGCAACACAGTTCACATATTGAGTTTGCGCTTGGTTTTGACTTATTTTTTCACTTTGCTTCATGGTCTCAAACGACTGAGCACCCATTTGCTGCATCTGGGTATCAGAAAACAACAAGGTTTGCCCTCGCCCTGTTGGCGATTGACTATTAACACAGCCAACTAATAAAGCAGAAACGAGTAGGGTTAGCGCGAGAGGTTTCATGTTGTCATCCCTTAAAATTCATTTAGCCAAAAAGCTAATCGATCATTCATTTATTTTATACCAATCAACTGGACCAATGCACCATTTGCGATATTAAACATCAGCCAGCATTCATGTGTTAATTAACGTGTTGATTTACGTTTAGCGAAATCACTAATACTGCGTTTATTGGCGGTACGACGATTGGCTTGCTTATCACGCGGCGCTCGCTTACTGTTTTCGCTAATCGGTTTGTCTGTTACCGCAAAACCAGCTAATTCATCTAATGGTAATGCCTGTCCGGTTAATTCTCGAATAGCCTCTAAACTGAGTAATTCAGAATGACCGACTAATGATAATGCCACGCCGCTTAATCCCGCCCGTGCAGTACGTCCAATACGATGAACATATACTGCTGCTTGGGCAGGCAAATCAACATTAATGACTACTGGCAATGCGTCGACATGAATACCGCGCGCTAATACATCGGTTGCGACTAATACAGTAAGTTGTGCCGTTTTGAATTGCTCTAAGGTCTTACTTCGCAGCGCTTGTTCTTTATCGCCATGAAGCGCCGCAGCGTTAATACCCGCTTTAATTAACTTTTTACACAATGCATCTGCATCATCTTTAGCATTCACAAACACCAATACTTGCGACCATTGATGTAAAGCAATTAAATGAATCAGCGCTTTGGCTTTGCTGCCTTTATTGACGTGATAGAGAGTTTGATCAATATCAGCCACGGTACTATTTAAAGCATGCGCTTCAATTCGCACGCAAGATGCAGACTGTACCTTTTGAGCTAATGCGACCAAAGATTCGGGTAACGTCGCCGAAAATAATAACCGTTGGCCACTTGGCATTAATGTAATCAGCGCATTAATATCAGCGATAAATCCCATGTCCAGTAATCGGTCTGCTTCATCAAGGACCAAACTCTGCAGATGTTCAAAATCAATAACACCTTGTTGTGCTAATGCGAGTAAGCGGCCCGGTGTAGCAACGACGATGTTAACCGGTTGAGCTAAGCGCTCAATTTGAAGCTCTATTGCTTCACCGCCACACAGTACCTCTACGCGCAAATTAAGCGATTGTGCCAGCGGCACTAAGTTTTGCGATACTTGTGATGCTAACTCTCTGGTCGGTACGATGATCACGGCAGACAAATGAGCCGTTGGAAGCAGACTAATGCGTTGCAATACAGGCAAACCGTAAGCATAGGTTTTACCGCTGCCGGTTTGGGCTAATGCCAACACATCTTGCCCCGCCAATATAGTTGGAATAGCCAGTTGCTGAATACGACTCGGCTGATTCACTGTCGGCGGTAATGCGGCTAATAAACTTGAATCGAGTGATAACGCTGAAAATGACATGTTAACGCCTAATGTTAATAGGATAAATTGACGATATTCGCCAATAAAAAAGGCTGCTTACCCAAAGTAAACAGCCTTTAACGAGGTCGCTAGATCATCGCGATTAACTGTTTAAATCCTGAAAGAACTTTTTAACGCCATCAAAGAAGCCTTCAGCTTTAGGGCTGTGCTTTTTTGATTCGCCAGTTAACGTTGCTTCAAACTCACGCAATAACTCTTTTTGTTTTTCATTCAAGTTAACCGGTGTTTCCATTACCACTTTACACAGTAAGTCACCTACTGCATGGCTACGGACCGACTTAACCCCTTTGCCGCGTAGGCGGAACATGCGCCCTGTTTGGGTTTCTGTTGGGATTTTAAGGCTAACTTTACCGTCTAATGTCGGTACTTCAATCTCGCCGCCTAATGCTGCTTTACTGAATGAAATAGGTACTTCACAGTAAAGGTTATTGGCGTCACGGGTAAAGATAGCGTGTTCACGCACACTAACTTGAACGTATAAATCACCTGGTGGAGCACCAAACTCGCCTGCTTCACCTTCGCCAGTAAGACGAATACGATCGCCTGTATCGACACCGGCAGGAATTTTAACTGATAAGGTTTTGCTTTTCTCAACGCGACCTTCACCATGGCACTTGCCGCAAGGATCTTTAATGATTTTACCGCGACCATGACAAGTAGGACACGCTTGCTGAACAGCAAAGAAACCTTGACGCATTTGCACTTGGCCTTGGCCATGACACGTACCACATGTGGTTGCAGATGTGCCTTTTTTAGCGCCACTCCCGTCACATAAATCACAGGCAGCTAAAGTAGGAATTCGCAGTTCTTTGGTTAAGCCGCGTACGGCTTCTTCTAAAGACAATTCAAGGTTGTATCGTAAGTCACTACCGCGCGCAGCTTGACGCTGACCACCACCACGGCGACCACCACCAAAAATATCACCGAATACATCTCCAAAGATATCGCCAAAATCACCTTGGCCACCGCCGTGTCCACCACGATTAGGGTCGACGCCAGCATGACCAAATTGATCGTAAGCCGCTTTTTTGTCGCTGTCGGTTAAAATTTCGTACGCTTCTTTAATTTCTTTAAAGCTAGCTTCTGCGGCTTTGTCACCCGGATTACGGTCTGGGTGAAACTTCATCGCTAAGCGTTTGTACGCTTTTTTAATTTCGCGTTCACTGGTGTCACGTCCAACACCGAGAACTTCGTAATAATCACGCTTTGACATAGTGTTCTGTTTCTCGAAGGTGTGAGTAAATTGTTAAACTTAAATTATACAAACGGGCGTTTGAGGATAACCCCAACGCCCGCTTTAACGGTAACTAGCTGAAATTGCTAATTACTTTTTGTCGTCTTTAACTTCTTCGAACTCAGCATCAACAACATCATCAGCAGGCTTTTCTTGGCCAGCATCGTGCGCTTGACCTTCTGCTTCACCTTGAGCTTTAGCTTGAGCAATTTCCATTAACTTAGCAGACGCTTCGATTAGCGCTTGAGTTGCTGTATCAATGGCTTCTTTATCTTTGCCTTTTATGGCAGTTTCTAAAGTTGCGATTGCTGCTTCAATCTTTTCTTTTTCGTCACTAGCTAGTGCATCGCCAGCTTCTTCAACTTGTTTTTTAGTTGAATGAGCTAAACCATCTGCTTGATTACGCGCTTTAACTAACTCTTCAAATTTAGCATCTTCATCAGCATGAGCTTCTGCATCACGTACCATTTGTTCAACTTCTTCATCAGATAAACCTGAAGAGGCTTTGATAGTAATGTTTTGTTTCTTACCTGTTTTCTTGTCTGTTGCAGACACATGTAAGATACCATCAGCATCAATGTCGAACATCACTTCAACCTGTGGTTGGCCACGTGGTGCTGGCTCAATACCTTCAAGGTTAAATTGACCTAATGACTTGTTAGCACTCGCTTGCTTACGTTCACCTTGAAGTACGTGAATAGTCACGGCACTTTGGTTGTCGTCAGCTGTTGAGAATACTTGCTGAGCTTTAGTCGGGATAGTGGTGTTCTTCTCGATAAGCTTTGTCATCACACTGCCCATGGTTTCAATACCAAGAGATAGTGGGGTAACGTCAAGTAGAAGTACGTCTTTCACTTCACCAGAAAGTACGCCAGCCTGAATCGCCGCACCAACAGCAACCGCTTCATCAGGGTTAACATCTTTACGAGGCTCTTTGCCAAAGAAGTTAGTGACTGCTTCTTGTACTTTAGGCATACGAGTCTGACCACCCACAAGAATCACTTCATTGATATCTGATATTGATAAATCAGCATCAGCTAGTGCAACTTTAAGCGGCTCTAGAGTACGTTGAATTAAATCTTCAACTAATGACTCTAACTTAGCACGAGTAATTTTAACCACTAAATGCTTAGGACCTGATGCATCAGCAGTGATGTAAGGCAAGTTAACTTCAGTGTGGTTAGTGCTTGAAAGCTCGATTTTTGCTTTTTCAGCGGCTTCTTTCAAACGTTGCATTGCTAAAGGATCTCTACGAAGATCTAAGCCTTGGTCTTTTTTGAATTCATCAGCTAAATAGTTAATCATACGGTTATCAAAGTCTTCACCACCTAAGTGAGTATCACCATTGGTTGCTAGTACTTCAAATGTTTGGTCACCATCGTTGCTGTCAATTTCGATGATAGAGATATCGAATGTACCACCACCTAAATCGTATACAGCAACAATGTTGTCGCCTTGTTTCTTGTCGATACCGTATGCAAGTGCAGCAGCAGTAGGTTCGTTGATAATACGCTTAACATCAAGACCTGCGATACGACCAGCATCTTTAGTGGCTTGACGTTGTGAATCGTTAAAGTAAGCAGGAACGGTAATAACCGCTTCAGTCACTTCTTCACCTAAAAAGTCTTCAGCAGTCTTTTTCATCTTTTTCAAGATTTCAGCTGAAACTTGTGGTGGTGCCATTTTGTTACCACGTGACTCAACCCATGCATCACCATTATCAGCTGCGATAATTTTGAATGGCATGATGTTCACATCACGTTGAACTTCGTCATCTTTAAAACGACGACCGATTAAACGCTTGATGGCAAAGAATGTGTTTGTTGGGTTGGTTACAGCCTGACGCTTTGCTGGCTGGCCTACAATAATTTCATCATCGGTATAAGCGATAATTGATGGGGTTGTGCGATCACCCTCTGCGTTTTCAATTACGCGTGCTTTGCCGCCATCAAGGACTGCTACACACGAGTTTGTTGTGCCTAAATCGATACCAATAATTTTGCCCATGGGGTCCTCCGAAATTGACGTTAGTCGTCACAAATATGTTATTTGATGTTGATATGGGGATGAACAACAAGTATTTCAAGCATTTTGTTGCTTAACTTGAGATTCAAAATTAACCACTCATATCAGCCTTGATACCTATATTGGGACAACAAAGTGAATTACAAGGGGATAAGTAAATATTTATCCTGTTTTATGGGTTTTTTTATGCGGGCCATACCAATAAGGTAAGATGGATGAACAATAAATCACAACCACTGCCAAAATAAGCGAAATAGTGAAAAAAACAGTAAAACCAGCCGGAATAGTGCAGTAACAAAGCGTAGACACGGTAATACTTTACCGAAAGTCACCCACTCTAATGATGAGTTAGATTGTAATAGCGATATAATCGTTACTCATACTAGTATTGAACTTATTAAGCACATCGTTCATTTTCAATCGACATTGGTTTATATCATATTAACCTGCTTGGCATTTCAGCGGTGTTAGTCGTATTTTGCTGTCACACTGCAAACAAAAGCATTAAATAACGCTAATCATTTGATAAAAAATACAACTAGCGTTATAAAAGTATATATAGATGTTTAAAAAAGTACTAAAAATTCAAATGATTGTAGAGGAAGTAAGGCAATGGGACTGCCAAGATGGAATTTCAGTGATAATACCGAACGTAAGATACGCATTGTTACCTTAACAATTGTTATGGTAATTCTAGTTTATGAAAAGTTTTATGGCGTAAGTACCACACAATATCCAGCTATGTATTTGTGTGTATTTTCACTTATCGCCACTTTTATGACCAATGCAGTACAGCGTCGATATTTCACTTATGTGATGGAATACGCACAAGCATTTAGAATTGTGGCGATATTAATGACTTGTGCCTTTTTTGCAATTTGGTTATTAACCACCTATGAACGTTTGGTTGAGCCAGTAACGCCCAGTCATCTTATTTATAATTTATAGCGCTCTGTTATAGCGTCTCTCAGCACAAACAATAAAGGGCGCTTATTTGCGCCCTTTATTGTTATAAGTACAACAAAATGCATTATTGCCTACAGGTGTAATCACCCCAAGCTAGCCACTTGTATGTGGTCAGTGCATCTAACGCCATTGGACCACGGGCATGTAATTTCTGGGTGCTCACGGCCACTTCAGCGCCAAGACCAAATTGTGAACCATCGGTGAAACGAGTACTGGCATTCACATACACTGCGGCGGAATCTACTTGATTCATAAAGTCACTCGCTGTGTGAATGTTATCCGTTAAAATGGCTTCAGAATGCCCTGTAGAATAATGACGGATATGCTCCACGGCTTCGTCAATATCGTTAACCACTTTGATCCCTAACGTGAGCGATAACCACTCTGTTGAAAACGATTCATCATGTGCAGGTGTAACATCAAAACCTAACCCATCAAGATAAGGTAAAGTAATTGCACAAGCATGGAAATGAACCCCAAGTGAGTGTAAATGTGAGGCAATATTAGGAATAAATTCGGCAGCAACCTGTTGATGTATTAATAATGTATCTAAGGCATTACACACAGTCGGGCGTTGAACTTTAGCGTTGGCAATCACATCGATTGCACGCACTAAATCGGCTTGTTTATCGACAAATAAATGACAGATGCCAATGCCGCCTAAAATGACAGGAATACTCGATTGCTCAGCACACAATCGCTGCAGGTTTTGTCCACCACGAGGGATAATCATATCAACATATTTGTCGAGTCTTAGTAAGCCACTGACAAGACTCCGCTCTGGTGAATCAATGAGCTGCACGGCATCTTTAGGTAAATCTAAACTCACCAATGCATCACGGATAACTTCACTTAGCACTTTATTTGAGGTTAGGGTTTCTTTACCGCCACGCAAAATCACTGCATTACCGGTCTTTAACGCCAACACGGCAATATCAACGGTGACATTTGGCCGAGCCTCATAAATAACCCCCACCACACCTAATGGGACACTGCGACGAGTTAAGCGTAAGCCGTTATCCAATACCCGACTGTCAACTTCTTTGCCGACAGGGTCGGCTAGTGCGATGACATTATCAATGTCAGCTATAATTCCGCCTAGCCGCCCTTCGTCCAGCATCAACCTATCTATCATGGCTTCGGTTAAACCACTTTGCTTCGCTGCAATGATATCTTGTGCATTCGCTTGTAAAATATCATTTTTCCTCTGCGCTAAGTGGTCTGCAATCGTAGCTAACAATACGTTTTTTTGTTTCGCTGTTAAACTCGCTAAAATAAAACTTGCAGCCTTAGCACGTTGCCCTAATTGAGTTAAATATTCTGTTTCTGTGGCTGACATATGTTTATCCTTAATTATCAAGTACGACCATATCATTGCGATGAACCACGGCATCGCCGTAGTTATAGCCCAGTAGACTTTCTATATCATCAGAATGTTTACCGCTAATTTTGGTTAAATCATTGGCGCAATATCGGCTAATGCCTTTAGCCAAAATCTTACCGGTTTGATTCACAATCAGTAAGGTCGCCCCGCGCTCAAAATTGCCTTCAACATCGACAATGCCTTTAGATAATAAACTACGACCATTAGCAACAACGGCAACCGATGCTCCAGCATCTACAACTAATTTACCTTGTGAAGCAGGACCAGCCAAGATCCATTGTTTGCGACTTTCTAATGGATTTTCGATTGCACTAAAATGAGTGCCGACAGACTCCCTCGCCGCCACTTTGGCAATAACATCAGGGTGATGACCGGAAGCGATGACAACTTCTATGCCCGCTCGTCGAGCCACATCCGCCGCTTCAAGTTTAGTCGCCATTCCGCCCGTTCCAAGTCCTGACACTGAACCGCCAGCCAATAAACGTAAACTGTCGTCAATATTGACAACTTGTTTAATTAACTGTGCGTCGGGATGGGTGCGTGGGTCGGCATCAAATAAGCCTTTTTGGTCGGTCAGTAAGATAAGTAAATCAGCATCGCAAAGTAAGGCTGCACGGGCTGATAAATTATCATTATCACCCACTTTAATCTCATTGGTTGCAACTGCATCATTTTCATTAATTATCGGGATAATATTATGAGCTAATAATGCATTTAAGGTGTCGCGCGCATTAAGGTAACGTTCACGATCTTGTAAATCAGCACGAGTTAACAATAACTGGCCAACATGCAACCCGTAAATACTGAACAATTGTGACCAAGCCAAAATTAACTGACTTTGACCCACAGCTGCAAGTAACTGTTTATTGGCCATAGTGTCTGGCAACACCGGATATTGTAAATGCTCTCGCCCAGCAGCTATAGCGCCTGATGTACACAATACGACTTCAACGCCTGAACGCATAAGCGAGGCCATTTGCCTGGCTAATTCAACCATATGTGCTTTATCAAGCTTTTTACTGCCCGATGTCAGCACGCTGGTGCCTAACTTAACTACTACGCGGCGATAACCCATTTGTATTACTCAGCTTACAAAAAATATTCAGTTCATTTTTATACCCAATTCACTCGATAATTCATAGTGAAAGCCGCTAATACTGGAATATTTGTCTAGATTAACCATTTTCAGGTTAATAAATAGTTATCAAACAGTCCTTAATTCTGCTAACTCAGTTGCATTGAGCTGCAATAGGGTAGTTATTGGCGCCTTATTAGAAAAACAAAAAAAGGGCTAATAGCCCTTTTTTATATTGGCTTTAGCCAATTTATTAACTCACTGTACTCATGGACAGCTAATTAACCGTAAATAAACTTGGCAATAAACAATGCGGCCACCACTAAAATACCTGGATTTAAATCTTTAAAACGCCCTGTCATCAATTTGATCGCAGCATAAGAAATAAACCCAAGCCCAATAGCATTGGCAATAGAAAAGGTTAACGGCATTAATAAGCAAGTCACGACAACAGGAGCGGCTTCAGTTAAGTCTTCCCAATCAACATTGACTAGGCCAGACATCATTAAAATAGCAACATAAAACAAGGTTCCAGTTGTGGCATACGCTGGAACCATACCCGCTAATGGCGACACAAATAATGCCGCTAAAAACAGTAATCCAACCACAACGGCAGTTAAACCTGTGCGACCACCTGCACTCACCCCTGCGATACTTTCAATATAGCTAGTGGTAGTTGATGTACCCAATGCAGCACCAGTGATCGTGGCGACGCTGTCTGCGGTTAAGGCACGTTTTACTCGAGGTAAACGGCCTTTTTCATCAAGCAGTCCGCCACGTTGAGCAACAGCGACTAAGGTACCTGATGTATCAAATAAATCGACAAACAAGAAGGCAAAAACCACCGATAACATGCTCACTTCTAATACACTAGACAAGTCCATCTTCATAAATGTCGGTGCAATAGACGGTGGCATTGAAATTAAGCCTTGGTATTGCACATCGCCAAATATCATTCCCAGAACAGTCACAATTAGGATACTGAAAATAACAGCACCCTTTAAGCCACGTTGAACCATAGCAATAATTAAGAAGAAACCTAACGCAGCCATCAATGCAGGAAATGAGGTGATATCGCCCATAGTCACTAATGTTGCAGGGCTAGCCACTACAATACCGGCATTTTTTAAGCCAATTAAGGCTAAAAATAATCCAATACCAGCTGCGATACCAAAACGTAACGACATTGGAATACTGTTGACTATCCACTCGCGGATCCTAACTAAGGATAAAATTAAGAAGCACACTCCTGACATAAAGACCGCGCCAAGTGCTGTTTCCCAGCTGTAACCCATTTCACCAACAACGGTGTAAGTAAAAAAAGCATTCAGTCCCATACCCGGAGCCAATGCAATCGGGTAATTAGCTAATAACCCCATAACTAAGCAACCGATGGCAGCAGCTAAACATGTGGCAACAAATACTGCACCATGATCCATCCCTGCATCAGCAAGCATCATAGGGTTAACAAAAATGATGTAGGCCATCGTTAAAAAAGTAGTCAGACCGGCCACAGCCTCTTGCTTAAGACTGGTGTTGTTCTGTTTAAGTTTAAATAGTTTTTCTAACATGGAACGGGGTTCCTTGGGCAAAGGTTAACATTGGATTAATGGTTAAATTGCTACAGATGAGGATGCGGTAAGCCTTGTGCTACTGACCATACTCGCTGAGTCGATATCATTACAGAGGGCTTACTTTATTTCGGGGAATTATAAATACTTACGACCTTGATAGCTATCAATAGCCTTTTTGTTGAAAGATTTCAGTTTTTTAAATAGCGCACTAATCAATTAGCGATTAACCAATTAACTTGAATCTAACTAAAAGCTAGCTGAATTTAAGACAAAAAAAAGCCTACTCAATAGAGTAGGCAGACATGTTACAAGCATCCCATATGGGGAAAGGAAAGCTAGCACCACTTAACGTGATGTGGCGATAAATTAATTAATTTACCACCCTGTCTAAAACCGTCAAACGAGACGAACAAAAGGTTGATGGATATTAACACTACGTAAAGAGGGTCAATTCTTAACGTTTCATGGCGAATATACCGCCACGTAAAACTGTTACGTCGGCAAACCAAGTGTTCTGCCAATAAAATTTGCTGTTACCTGTATAAGACATAGTCATGCTCCTGATTAAAGTAAAGTTGTATAAACCTAGTAAAGCTTGGCTCGGTTCCCTGGAACGTACATTTCTCAAATCCATTGAGACAACTTGTCACTCAGATCCTTGGAGGTTATATCCATCCTGGATTAACTAGAGTCGACAAACACATTGCTTGTCGACGAAGTGAATTATACAAAACTGTAATTTAATTACAAGTATTATTTGCTTTAATTCACAAAAACATCATTAAAAGTGATTTAATTACAATTACCTCGTATTAAAACTATGTATAACTATTGTTATCAACATGTAAACTATAAATAAATCTATTATAAAACAGGTGATTAAATATAATATGACTACAACTTTGAAAACTGTAATAAAGCAACCAAAGGACTTGCAGTTGGCTTTCCATACAGAGGATCGCCCTCCACCGCACTACCTGCAATATCAATATGGGTAAATGCCAGCTCTGTTTGAGCTAATCCAGAGGCTTTTATCAAGAAAGCGGCAGGATATTGATGCCCACGAGCCGTAATTGAAGACGGACCATTATTCGATGACACCACATCTGCAGCGCCATTTTTATCGGCTATTTTATCAAAGTCTTCTGGACGTAATCGTGAAACCTCAAATGGTTCACCCCATAACTGACCCACTTCAGCGAGTGTTGCTGCAACCCCTTGTTTTTTAGCCGCGCTATTTTCAACTAATGCAGGGTAACCACCGTAGGCTCGCACAACATGACCGGTTAACGTCGCCACCGAAAATAATTGTGGATTCACTGCGGTTTGAGCCTGTATTCGCAAATGCGATAATAAGTCAGCCAATACTAAGCGACCTTCTGCATCAGTATTACCAATACGGACTCGCACACCTGCGTGGCTAGTAATGATCTCATCGGTGACAAATGCATCACTGCCAATACTGTTTCTTACTAATCCGAGTTCAGCAATGACTTTAATACCTTTAGGTTTCAGTATTGATAGTGCTTTCATTAAACCGGCAACTGTTGCCGCGCCACCTTTATCACGGCTCATACCAGCCATAGAACCTGCAACTTTAATATCAGCGCCGCCTGTGTCGTAAACAACACCTTTGCCAGCAAAGAATAAGGTTTTTGTAATAGGGCCTTCACCAACATATTCAAGCTTTACCACTCGAGGATGATGACGTGCAACATCAAAAGAGCTTCTGCCCACCGCACTGAGTAATGGGTATTGCGCTTTTAACTGCTCGACTTGATCAACCACAGATACAGCCAAACCGCTATCAGCAAAAGCATCAACACAATATTGTGCAAACCCAATAGCCGACATACGCTCAGGTTCTGTACCACAAAGATCGCGCGCCAATACTCGTCCAGATTCTGCCGCATTAATTAACCTACTATGCGCGGCGGTATTCAATAATCCAATAGCCTCTAAACTCGGTTGCAAAGACTTTGCTTCTCGCGTCTCTAACGGTTGCCAAAGCTCTTGTCCACACGCCAGTGCGGCAACTTGTTCTGCATTGGCAAAGCGATTGTCAGTTACCCTTGGAACAACAAGTAAAGGTTTAGTGGCACCTGCGGCTTTAGCAATGGCAATACCTTCTCGAGCGGCTTTGGCAAAAATCCTGACATCGCTATACTGATTGTCGCTATCTGTCACTGGGGAGATAATCAAACGACCACCGGCTAACCCTGGCGCAAAAAGGAGCGTGGCACTTTTACCGACACGGAAATCTATTTGACTAGCGTGTGCAGCAAGCAAACTCACTTCATCTTGTTTGATCTCAGCTAAACTCGTTGCTATCACAACAACAGCGTCCCAACCTTCGCCTTCAAAAATAGCCTCATCACTTGTGACATCAATAATTGGCACTTGGAACGCGGTAACCGCTTTATTCACTTGGGTCATACAAGATCCTTACTCTTTAGGAATATAGATAAATTAGTGGGTTCATAATTATTTACAGATTTGTGGACTAAACCTTGGCAAATCGCTATCGCAATATCAAGTAACTGCGCAGAATATGTTAAAATAGTGGCAGTAATATTTTGTGTCGTATATCGACTTGATTTCATCTTAGAGGGCGTTTCGTGACTGCATTAACTCAATTATATCCTCAGCCTCTATGGCAATGGTTTGAACAAATTTGTGCTATTCCACATCCATCAAAACATGAACATGCGTTATCACAACATATTCAACAATGGGCAAAAGCTCAAGGCCTTGCGGTTGTTGAAGACAAAGTGGGTAATTTAATCATCCGTAAGCCTGCTACTGCAGGAATGGAAAACTGCAAAATAGTAGTGTTACAAGCACACATTGATATGGTGCCGCAAAAAAATGCCGACAAAGTACATAACTTTGAAACCGATCCGATAGAAGCCTATGTAGACGGTGATTGGGTTAAAGCCAAAGGCACAACCTTAGGTTCAGATAACGGTATTGGTATGTCTTCGGCGCTGGCCGTTTTAGGCAGTAAAGACATTAAGCACGGGCCACTCGAAGTGCTGCTCACCATTGATGAAGAAGCCGGCATGACTGGCGCCTTTGGTTTAGAAGCCGGTTACCTTGATGCTGAAATTTTAATTAATACTGATTCAGAGCAAGAAGGTGAAATCTACATGGGTTGCGCCGGCGGTGTTGATGCACAGATAAGTATACCGATGTCTTGGCAAGCACCAGAACAAAGCAACGCCAGCTTTTCACTGACTATGTCGGGTTTAAAAGGCGGCCATTCTGGTGTCAATATTCATCTTGGTCGTGGTAACGCTAACAAGTTATTAGCGCGATTTTTGTTTAAATACAGTGACGAATTAGCCCTAGAGCTGGTCAGCTTTAGTGGTGGTTCGCTGCGTAATGCGATTCCACGTGAAGCTAACGTTCAATTGATGTTGCCAGCTGAAAATGTTGAAGCATTAAAACAAGCTATTGAGTCATTCCAAGCGTTAGTGCGTGAAGAGTTAGCCGTAGCTGACCCATCGATGTTACTCACATTAGCCGCTATTGATGCACCAACAAAAGTCATGGGCGAAGAAGCGCAAAATACCTTAATCGACTTATTACATGCTTGCCCTAACGGCGTAATGCGCATGAGTGATGAAGTGGAGGGTGTGACTGAAACATCACTAAATATAGGCGTGATCAGTACTGAAGATGAAAGCGTAGAAATATTATGCCTTATTCGTTCATTAATCGATTCGGGGCGTGAAGAAGTCACCGGTATGCTAACCGCACTATCAAATCTATCGGGTGCTAGCATTGATTTAAGCGGTGCTTATCCAGGTTGGAAACCAGACACTAGCTCATCTGTTATGGCAATTGTGCGTGACACCTATAACGATATTTATAAAAAAGATCCTACTGTGATGGTTATTCATGCGGGTCTTGAATGTGGTTTATTTAAAGAACCTTATCCACATATGGACATGGTATCGATTGGTC
This sequence comes from Shewanella sp. TB7-MNA-CIBAN-0143, assembly GCF_040310065.1. NCBI lineage: Bacteria > Pseudomonadati > Pseudomonadota > Gammaproteobacteria > Alteromonadales > Shewanellaceae > Shewanella > Shewanella sp. TB7-MNA-CIBAN-0143. Next base: position 221,770 of record NZ_JBEOPL010000001.1, on the reverse strand, counting down.
CGACGATTCGCTATCCGCACAGCCCAGATGAAATGGTTAACATCACCACTGTTGGTCAATATTGGGAATTACTGCTAGCTGTATTAGAGCGTATTCCTGCTAAAGAGGCGTAATCAATCAAGTGATTATGGCCAAGATTATAATTGGCGGATAAGCTATAAATCAAAGGCGACAGCAATGTCGCCTTTTTGCTCTCTATGATTTCCGTTATAAAATGGGCGCCTAAAATTGTAAATCGAGTTGAGTAATTTGATCGGCACTATTCTCGGAAGAAACCAACGTCACATCCGCTAGGCCAACGCTCACACCGAGTAACCGAATCCCTCGCCCTTGGCTTCGTTGTAATGCTTGCAGTAATAATTCATGAAACAGGTTAATTGAAATCTCATCACTGCGATGCTCGATGGTGGTCTGCTTAAAATCATTAAATTTCAGTTTTACAACCTGCTTATGGATCTGTCTATCTTTCGCACTCCGATGAACCCGAGCACTCAGCTCTTGAATAAGCTGTGGTAATACTTGATGACATTGCTCTAACGTAAAAATGTCTTTGGCTAACGTGGTTTCAACCCCTACGGACTTACGCACTCGGTGCGGGCTAATTTGCCTTGAATCGATACCTTGTGCACGCTCAGCCAACACATGGCCAAACTTACCAAAGGCCTCAATTAATTGCACTTTAGGGTATTGTTGCACGTCATAACAAGTGGTTAAGCCAATATCGGCTAACTTTTTTGAAGTGACTTTACCGACACCAGGAATTTTACTCAGAGGTAGGTCTTTTACAAAATCAGCAATTTGATTTGGGGTGATAACATATTGTCCATTAGGCTTATTTAAATCGGATGCAATTTTGGCTAAAAACTTAATGGGTGCAATACCTGCTGAAGCCGTTAATCCAGTGACCTCATAAATGTCATCACGTATCGCTTTGGCAATTAATGTCGCACTGCCTTGATGAGCATCGCAATCTGTGACATCAAGATAAGCTTCGTCTAAAGACAATGGTTCGACAAGATCAGTGTATCGATGAAAAATCTCACGTATTTGGAGTGACACAGATTTATACACCTCCATCCGCCCTGGTACTAAAATCAATTGCGGACACAACTGTAACGCATGATAACTGGACATAGCACTTCGCGCCCCAAATTTGCGGGCCTCATAACTGCAAGTACTTATCACACCACGGCGATCACTTCTGCCGCCAACAGCAATGGGCTTTCCTCTTAACTCAGGAAAATCACGCATTTCTACCGCAGCAAAATAACAATCCATATCGATGTGAATGATTTTACGCATTCTATAACCATCATCATTAGCCCAATTAAAACCATGATACTGTACATATAAACAGTATTCAATCATTCTCTTAAGGATACAAAAAAGCCCAAACGCAGTTGGGCTTTATTAACATGTAACATAGCAATTAAGACATTACATTTTGGTCTGTAAATAGTTTTGTAAACCAATACGTTCGATTAGACCGAGTTGCTTTTCTAACCAATACATGTGGTCAGATTCAGTGTCATCTAATAACACTTCTAAAATTTCACGGCTTTGGTAATCAGCTTTTTCTTCACATAGCGCGATAACTTTACGCAAATGATCAGCTACATGATATTCGTATGCAAGATCATTTCTCAGCATTTCTTGCACATCTTTACCAATATTCAGCGCTTCACGGCTGCCAACATCTGGAGTGCCTTCTAAAAACAAAATGCGTTGAACTAATTTAGCTGCATGCAACTTCTCGTCGTCTGACTCATGCAGAATACGGGTATACAGTTCATTGAACCCCCAGTCTTCATACATGTGAGCATGGACAAAATATTGATCCATGGCAGACAATTCGCCGGTTAATAAACTATTTAAAGCGTCGATGACTTCTGGATGGCCTTTCATGATAATTTCCTATTAGTCGTTAATTTGTGATTGAAGATAATTTTGAATACCGGTTTGATTGATTAGCTCTTGCTGCGACTCAATCCAATCTAGATGTTCTTCTTCGTCTTCGAGTAAATCTTCAAATAAATCGCGGCTAACATAATCTTGCTGAGTTTCGCATACCTTAATGGCTTCACGCAAAATGGCAATTTGTTCCGTAATTGCAGTTAGATCACAGCTAAGCATTTCTTCAGCATGTTCACCAATGCGCAATTTATCTAACTGTTGTAGGTTAGGTAAACCTTCAAGAAACAATACACGTTCAATCAGCTTGTCAGCATGCTTCATGTCTTCAATCGATTTTTTATACTCTTTCTCATTAAGCTTTTCCAATCCCCAATGCTTAAACATGCGAGCATGTAAAAAGTATTGGTTAATGGCGGTCAGCTCACAGGTAAGTACACGATTGAGTTGGCTGATGACTTTAGGATGACCTTTCATAGTAATGTCCCTCGATAAATAATGTGATCTCGATCAATTACAAACAGGATAAAACACTATAGGGGTAATTGCAAATTTTCCTTTATTTTCACACACTTACAATTGATAACCATTATCATTATAACTAAGCTTTGTAACTCGTTAGCAATACATAAACATAAAAAAAGCCTTCAAAATGAAGGCTCTTTACAAAGCATCAGTTTATTAACTTAAGCTTTAGGCAATTAACGGTGTTAAATAATTCGATTTTGATTTAGCAACTCATTGCGAGCTTGCTCTTTTTCCATACGGCGTTTACGTTTGTCACATGGATCATCACAGTCACACGCTTTTTCAATTCCTAAAACACCTAAACCACCACAACTACCTTCTACCGCTTTCTTCTTTACGATATAGCCGATAGACATTAACAAAAAGAACAATAATAACACTACAAATGCTGCTATAAATGTACTCATTACAAACTCCAATTACTCATTCAGATAAGGGTATAATACTTTTTTAATCAATCAGTTTAAAATAAAGAACCTACTTAACATACGATTTAAACGCATCGCTGTAATAGACCTGATAACCCTGTTCTTGCTTCTCAATCAACATTATTGCTAAATTTTTCTCTTTAGCAAGTGCCAATGAAGCCTCAGTACCTAACACCATCATAGCGGTGGCATATCCATCTGCGGTCATACAACTAGAGTGTAACACGGTTGCAGAGGCAAGTTGATGCTTAATAGGATAACCGTTACGAGGATCGATTAAATGTGAAAAACGTTCGCCATTCTCTTGATAAAAGTTACGGTAATCACCCGATGTTGCTAATGACATGGTGCCAGGTTCAATCACTTGCTGAACGGCTTGTCCTTCACTCGTAGGTTGCTCAACAGCCACTCGCCATGGAGTTTTATCGGCTTTAGTACCTTTAACATTAAGCTCACCACCTATTTCGACTAAATAACCAGACACATGATATTTGTCTAATAGCGCGGCAATTTTATCGACACCAAAACCTTTTGCTATTGAAGATAAATCAACATACAGGTCTGCATTATGCTTAGTTAATGTTAAGCCTTTTATCGACAGTTCCTTGATGCCCATTTTAGCTTTAGCGTTATCGATTTGAGCTTGCGTCGGGATGGTTATAGGTCGTTTATCGGGACCAAAGCCCCACAAATTAACCACTGGTCCTAAGGTGATATCTAACGCCCCATCAGTCTCTTGATAAAGACGCATACCTTCTTCGATAACCTTAATGGTATCAGCGGATACTTTAACGCTTTGTTGAACTTGTAATTGATTGAACTTAGACAGTTCTGAGTCCGAACGATAAGTCGACATTTGATCGTTTACCACTTCCAATGCCATATCAATTTCAGCTTGCAGTAACTGCGGTTCTGGCAAGCGGTCATTGTTGACTACTTTAATATGATAAGTGGTCCCCATCGTACTACCAGATAATGAAATAATGGGCTCTGGTGAACTGCAAGCACTCACCAATAGCAATAACGCCGGCAATAGCAATAACTTGATTGAATTTACAGTCATGTCAAATTTACACTTGTAATAAATAAACAAAAAAAATTGCAGCGTGCAAGACCAGTGTTTAACCACCCTGTCTGCACTGCTGCAATCTCATGACTTACATGTCGATGTTATGGATTAACTCATTAACCACCGAAATCATCTAGTAAGATGTTTTCGTCTTCGACACCTAAATCTTTTAGCATACCAATAACTGCTGCGTTCATCATTGGAGGTCCACACATGTAGAACTCACAATCTTCTGGCGCATCATGGTCACGCAAGTAGTTTTCATACAATACGTTATGAATGAAACCGGTATAACCAGTCCAGTTATCTTCAGCTTGCGGATCTGATAACGCCACGTGCCATTTGAAGTTTTCATTTTCAGCCGCTAAGCCGTCAAAATCTTCAACATAGAACATTTCACGTTGCGAACGCGCACCGTACCAGAAGCTCATTTTACGCTTAGATTTAAGACGTTTTAATTGGTCAAAAATGTGTGAGCGCATTGGAGCCATACCAGCACCACCACCAATGAATACCATTTCTGCTTCGGTGTCTTTAGCAAAAAACTCACCAAATGGACCAGAAATCGTCACTTTATCACCGGCTTTTAAGCTCCAAATGTACGAAGACATTTTACCGCAAGGCAAAGTTAAATTACGTGGCGGTGGCGTAGCAATACGCACATTCAACATAATAATGCCGAACTCTTCTGGGTAGTTAGCCATTGAGTAGGCACGAATGGTTTCTTCGTCTACTTTTGACTCTAACTTGAAGAAACCAAAGTGTTCCCAGTCGCCACGGTATTTATCAGGCACTTCAAACTCAGCATATTTAACATGATGAGCAGGAGCTTCAATCTGAATATAACCACCAGCACGGAAAGGCACAGATTCGCCGTCAGGAATTTGCAGCTTAAGTTCTTTAATGAACGTCGCTTTGTTATCGTTAGATAGAACCGCACATTCCCATTTCTTGATGCCGAAAATTTCTTCATCAAGTTCGATTTCCATGTCAGTTTTTACATTTACCTGACAAGATAAACGACAACCCTGACGTGCTTCGCCTTTACTAATGTGATCAAGCTCAGTAGGTAGAATATCACCACCACCAGACTTAATGTGTACACGACACTGGCCACATGAGCCACCACCGCCACACGCACTCGATACAAAGATACCGTTGTCAGCTAAAACACTAAGTAGTTTGCCACCAGCACCTGTTTTAATTGCTTTATCTGCGTCGCCGTTAATACCAATCATGATATCACCGCTTGCCACTAGTTTTGATTTAGCAAATAAAATCACTAACACCAAAACCAAGACAATCACAGTAAACATACTCACACCTAGATAGACATCTAGCGGAGTAGATTCAAGAATACCCATTCACTTATCCTTAAAGGTTCAAATTAATGCGTCTTCTCAAGGTCTCTTAAAGAGAAACACCTGAGAATGACATGAAACCTAGAGCCATAAGACCTGCAGAAACAAAGGTAATACCTAAGCCACGTAAGCCATTTGGCACGTCAGAATACTTCATCTTTTCGCGGATACCGGCTAACAATACAATTGCTAACGCCCAACCAATACCAGAGCCAATACCAAATACTACGCTCTCGCCAAGGTTATAATCACGCTCAACCATGAAAGATACTGCACCAAAAATCGCACAGTTCACAGTAATCAAAGGTAAGAAAATACCCAACGCGTTGTACAAAGGTGGAAAGTACTTGTCTAAAGCCATTTCCAAAATTTGTACAAGTGCTGCAATCACACCGATAAAGGTGATGAACTTCAAGAAGCTCAAATCAGCATCAGGAAAACCAGCCCAAGCTAATGCGCCTGGAGCTAATAAACCTTGATAAATAATTTGGTTAGCAGGAACCGAAATAGCCAGTACCACGATAACTGCAACACCTAGGCCCATTGCAGTAGTGATTTTCTTTGATACAGCTAAGAAAGTACACATACCCAAGAAGAACGCTAGCGCCATGTTTTCAATGAAAACGGAGCGAATTAATAAACTAATATAATGTTCCATTGCGTTTACCCTTTTGCTTCAACTTGCTCTGGCTTATACGTACGGATCAACCAGATCAGACCACCGATCAAGAAGAATGCACTCGGTGGCAGTAGTAATAAACCGTTAGGCTGATACCAACCGCCGTCAGAGATTTTGCTGAGGATTTCTACGCCAAATAATGAACCATTACCAAATAGTTCACGCACAACGCCAACAGACAATAGAATTGCACCGTAACCTAAACCGTTACCGATACCATCCATAAAGCTCATCATTGGAGGGGTTTTCATTGCGTAAGCTTCAGCACGACCCATTACAATACAGTTAGTAATAATCAACCCTACGAATACCGATAACTGTTTAGAAATGGCATAAGCATAAGCTTGTAATACTTGGTCAACTACAATCACTAATGAAGCGATAATGGTCATCTGTACAATAATACGCACACTGCTTGGAATGTGGTTACGAATAAGTGAGATAAACAGGTTAGAAAACGCTGTTACCGCAGTTAATGCAATCGTCATTACTAATGCTGTTTCTAATTTACTAGTGACAGCAAGAGCACTACACACACCCAAAATTTGCAATGCAATTGGGTTATTATTGATAATCGGTCCGGTCAGAACCTGTTTAAGTTCTTTAACGTCAGCCATTAGCTTAACCCTCCGTTGCGTGCTTTAGCGATAAAGTTTGCGAAGCCTTCTTTACCTAACCAAAACGTCAATGAGTGTTGTACACCGTTACTGGTAAGTGTTGCACCTGAAAGAGCATCGACACCATGAACAGAACTAGCCACTGTAGGGTTTTTAGTTACACTAATGGCCAAGTTACCTTGCTCATCAAATAACTTTTTACCTTTCCACAATGCTTTCCATTTTGGATTTTCAACTTCGCCACCCAAACCAGGTGTTTCACCTTGGTCATAGTAAACAAGTCCTTGAACTGTGTTTAAGTCAGCCTCAAGTGCCAAAAGTGCATACATCGTTGACCACAAACCATAGCCGTGAATAGGAAGAATGACGCTAGTCAGTTTACCTTCATCATTATGAACAAGGTATACAACGGCGGTATCTGCAACACGTTTGATCGAAGCAATATCGTTTTCTGGCACTGACGAAGTGTCAGTATCACGAGACGCTTTGCGTTGATCGTAAAGGTTAGCATTACCCTCAACAAACTCACCGGTTTTAAGGTCAACTAAGCGAGCGTCAACATATTGCTCATACTTGCTTAGAATTTCTTTCTTAGTGACTTTGCCTTCTTTAGTGTTTATCAGGCTCGCCGCTTCAAGAATATACTTTTGCTTATCGAGTAACTTATTTTCTTGCTGAATAGGCTTTAACACCACGGCAGCAGTCGAAACCAGTACTGAACAAACAAGACATAAGCCGACAACAACAAATAGCGTTCTACCGAACGAATCTTTATTACTAGCCACGAGCAATCCTCCGCTTGATATTTGACTGTACGACAAAGTGGTCAAATAATGGAGCAAATAGGTTAGCAAACAAAATAGCTAACATAATACCTTCTGGGAATGCAGGGTTAACCACACGGATAAACACCACCATTGCACCAATGAGGAAACCGTATGCCCACTTCGCGGTATTGGTAAACGACGCAGAAACCGGGTCTGTCGCCATAAACATCATACCGAATGCAAATCCACCTAACACTAAGTGCCAATACCAAGGCATTGCAAACATCGGGTTGGTATCGCTACCTATCATATTAAGCAACGTCGCAATAGCGACCATACCTAAGAAAACACCACTAACGATTCGCCAAGAGGCAATACGGGCGTAAATGATAACTAGACCACCTAGCAAGATAGCAAAGGTAGACACTTCACCAACAGAACCTGGAATGAAGCCCATAAATGAGTCAATCCAGTTAGCCGTTGAGGCGTAGTCAAATGTACCTTGCGCTGCTTGGCTTAAGGCCGTTGCACCAGAATAACCGTCAGCAACAACCCACGTGGTATCGCCAGACATGCTTAATGGGTAAGCAAAGTACAAGAAAGCTCGACCAGCTAATGCAGGGTTTAAGAAGTTACGTCCTGTGCCACCGAAGATTTCTTTTGCTACAACCACACCAAAGGTAATACCTAAAGCGACCATCCATAAAGGAATTGTTGGCGGTAGAGTTAATGCAAATAGCACTGAAGTAACGAAGAAACCTTCGTTAATTTCATGGCCACGCACTGACGCAAAGAGTACTTCCCAAAAACCACCAACAATGAAAGTCACTGCATAGATAGGTAAGAAGAAACACGCACCATAGAACATCAGAGACGTAATGCCAGAGTCTGCAGAGAGTTGAGCACCAAATAATTCAAATAAGCCTACTTGCCAAACATCTGGTGTACCGAAACCACCGGCCACCATCGCTATTTGAGCCTGTAAACCTACGTTGTACATACCAAAAAACATTGCTGGGAATGTACATGCCCAAACCGTAATCATAATACGTTTTAGGTCGACATTATCGCGAACGTGGGTTGCCCCTTTGTTCACTTTACCTGGAGTATAAAATACTGTGGCTGCCGCTTCGTAAAGGGCATACCACTTTTCGTACTTACCGCCTTTTTCAAATTGCGGCTCAATACGTTCGATAAAATCTTTCAAACTCATTAGCCTTCCCTCTCGATCGTATCTAAACAATCACGTAAATATGAACCATAGTCATACTTACCTGGACATACGAACGTACACAATGCCAAATCTTCTTCATCTAACTCTAATGCGCCTAAACGGACTGCACCATCAAAGTCGCCGGAGAGTAAATCACGAAGTAGCATAGTAGGTAGAATGTCTAGAGGCATCACGCGTTCATAGTTACCAATAGGTACCATTGCACGGTCTGAACCGCCAGTACTAGTGGTCATATTAAATAGACGCGATGGGCTTAAATGGCCTAGGAATGCACGTGTAATAGAGAATTTGTCAGCACCAGGCATAGCCCAACCAAATAATTCTTTTTCATCACCTTCTTCCAGTACACTCACCTGCTGATGATAACGCCCCAAATAAGCTTGAGGTCCTACCGCAGTACGGCCGCTTAACACTGAACCCGAAATCACACGAACACCATCACCAACTGTTTCATCAGCAGTCAGTTCAGTCATGCTAGCACCTAAAACGGTACGAACTAGACGAGGGTTTTTCGCTTTAGGACCACCAATAGCAACCACACGTTCAGTGTTTAACACACCTTGAGTGAATAGTTGACCAAAAGCAATCACATCCTGATAGCCAATATGCCAAACAGTACGTGTTGCAGAAGCTGGTAGAACGTTGTGAATATGCGTACCTGCAAGACCTGCTGGGTGTTTACCCGCAAACTCTTGAACTTGGGCATTAGCTGCAGGGATATCGGCACCTTGAGCTTTACATAGGTAAACTTTACCTTCAGTTAATCGTGCTAGGACCTTTAGGCCATTTGCAAAATCTTCTTTATGTTGAGCTATGACTACCACAGGATCGGCAGCAAGAGGTTGAGTATCAATTGCAGTCACAAAAATACCCGCAGCAGTAGCATCTACAGCTGGCACTTTACTGAAAGGGCGTGTACGCAAAGCAGTCCATAAACCTGAATCAATCAGATTATCACGAACAACTTGTGCGTCTAACGTGTCTAACTTATCAGCATCGTATTGAGCAAAAGCAACGCTATCGTCACCTTCCACAGCAATAACAACTGACTGAAGTACACGTCTTGCACCTCGGTTGATTTCTAAAATAGTACCACTGGCTAAAGCCGTATATTTAACGCCTAAATTCTTTTTATCTTCAAAAAGAACTTGGCCTTTTTGTACTTTGTCGCCCACTTTGATTTTCATCGTTGGACGTAAGCCAATATACTCTTCACCCAAAGTCGCTACGTGTCTAATGGCTGGGCCATTATGGATAACTTGCTCTGGTCCGCCTGCTATAGGCAGTTCCAATCCTTTCTTAATTGTAATCATATCCACAAGCACTACGTTTGAAGGAAAGACAATGCGCCACGTTCCGCTACAAAAACAAAGTGTTAACAAACACTTGCCATTTGAGCTAGCGCAGATTTAACTCGAAAATGCGATCATAATCACGCTGGTCGCGCGCATTTTACCGCAAATATGAGACTATCGCCACGAAAATTATAGGTGTTTTCAAACCAATACCTAACACAATCGGTGGCTTTTAGATCAGACTAATTAAATTAGAACCTAGGAGTGAATGTTATCTGCTGAATTCTGATTTAAAAAAAATATAGCATTAATTTTTAAAGAAATAATTTTAGTTGTTTGTTTACAAGAACAGTTGCGCCTCAAATAACACCGCCCAAATGAGTCATCACTTGAGCAGTATAGTATTTGGGAATAAAAGGCACAGCAAGCAGCGTTCAAATAGTGTTCAACACTGCCTATGTCTGGAAAAAACCACTTAGAAATGGCCTTGGTAACCAAAGTACGTAGTCATTTCAGATTGTGCTTGAAATCCCATTGCGGTGCTATTTGCCACTAACTCTTCGTCTAACAAATTCTCTACACGTAAATACAACTCGTGCTGCTCAGTCAAACGGTAAGTTGCAGCGATATCCACCTTCCACTGACTATCAATAGCACGTTCATTGGTGAACCCACCTTGATAACCTAACTCAGATTGATACAAAGCTTGCGCCATAACGGACATATCACCATAAACAACACCAGAACTTAACGCCAGTTGTTGTTCTGGCACCCAAGGTAGTTGGCTATTGGCAGCAAAACATGCCATCAATTCATTGCAATTAGCACTGTCTGTTTCTGCTTGGGTATATTGGTATTTGGCTTTGAATGGAATTGAAAAGTGATCAAATGTTAGTCCATACGCTATGCTCAAATCTGCGCCGACAACAGAGACATCCTTAATATTCTCTTGTAATGATATTTGTTCATAATCACATATCATGCCCTGCATACAGCTTACATGTTGGTTATCGTAATCATGCATATAAGCCGTCATGGCAATCGATAAAGCATCTTGTTGGTAGCTTAATGCTAATTGATATTGCAGCGCATCTTGCGCCGTTTGCTCAATATTGCCGGCTGAAGCGGCTGTCCAAGCTTGCTTAGCTTGTAACGCGGCTAACCACGGCCCACTCTGATAAGCTACTTCAATAGAAGGCGACCAGCCATCATCAGAAAAGTCTGCAGCATTAAGGCTCGTATTTACATCACCAAGCTCACGAGAAACGCTGACATGCTCATAACCTAAACCGAGATTAATAGACCACTGACCATAATTTAATTTAGTGTCTACCGCTGATGAAAATGCCGAAGCATCATCAGTATACGTCAGTGCATATTCATCATCTGTTGTCGGCGTCAGTGATAAATCATTGTTCCAAGACCAATCACGTTGACCTAAACGCATTTCAGCTTTATCTGTATGGTAGCGCGCACTATAAGTCACCTGATGCTGACCGTACATGCTGACACCTTTAGTTTGCATACCAAACCCAGCAAAATCGTTATTTTGGGTTAACGATCCTAAGTTCATCCCATCGGCGGTAGGTGTTGCTTCAAACATGGCAATACGAGACAGCAACGCACTATTAATTTGTTCGCCATCAACAAATTGCATTGCTTGAGATTGTTGTGAATAGGTTTGATAATAAAAGTCGGTAGCCATCGTCGAAGTGGATGACATGATTAGCTTATGTGCTAACACGTAGCGTTGACGCTCGCCTTCAGTATTGTCGGTGCTGGCTGCTGAATATAATTGAGTCGGATTTACCGAAAAATCAACACTGGTTAACCCCAACGTTCCGCGGTCAGCTTCTTGCGATGAGTACTGATAACTAAATTCGGTCATTTGTTCATTGCGCGCTCCGGGTAAACTATCAGCAGCGATTTTGAACAGAATATCTTTTTGTGTCGTGTCGGCATCTCGGGCGACACGATAACCCACATCGTCAGCTGCAGATTGATAATCCACGGCTAATAACATGCCATTTTGCTTCGAAGTACCACTTAGCACAACCCCACCATTGATGGCATTATTGTCACTGCCTTCAACGTTGATATCGGTTGCATATTTTTGCGGACTAATTTGTACAGACTGATAATCAAGCTTACCAAAAGCAGCTTCTGAACTTTCAGTCACACTGGTCATGCTCGAAAAAAACACTTTTTGCTGGTGCAATAAATTGGGCTGCAATACTAAATGTTGTCCAGAATACGGCGCTGGAGAAAAGAATATACCATCTTGTAAAATGGCAACACCGTCAGTGGCACCTGCATGTGTGATCGTCACATCCTGATGTGGTCCGGTAGGTAACACTGTCGCGCCCGTCAACCCTAGTGCAATATCACTTTGGCGATAATGAAATTGGCTTATCGATAACTGTTGTAAATCGAGTTGATTATTAAGGTTATCAATAGACTCGGTCACCGTTTCTGCAACGGCATTGGTAGAATGGCAAACATAAAGCACTGCGGCTGCTATCACTGACAGGCTAAATGGGTGGTTAGACATATTAATCTCCGTATATGTGTCTGTTCACGCACAAAATCGCTAAAATGGCGAATCACTTAGTAAAAATCGTTCATTACAATAACGGTTTCAGTTACATAAAAATAGCGTACTGTTAACGTTTACTCGACATATTAATCGTTGCTTCGCAAAAAAAAGCGGCTAAAGCCGCTTTTTTATCAAGATATCAGTTAATCGATTAGATTAAAGATTCCCTAAAATTTCGTCACTCAGTTTCAAATCATCGTTTTGGTTGACGCTCACGCCTGCAGCAATGATCATACGAGCAATATCTTGCGCTTGTTCTAATGAATGCATTTCGTAAGTACCACATTGATATTCATTTAACTCAGGAATATCTTTCTGATCAATCACATTGGTTACATCAACCATTGCCGCTAGCCAGGAATCTGCAACTTTACTTTCTGTCGGTTGACCAATTAAGCTCATGTAAAAACCGGTACGGCATCCCATCGGCGAAATATCAATAATCTCTATACCATCACCGTTTAGATGTTCACGCATAAAACCTGCAAACAAATGTTCAAGTGTATGGATGCCACGTTCGCTGAGGATATCTTTATTGGGTGCACAGAAACGTAAATCGAATACCGTAATGGCATCGCCACTAGGGGTGCTCATGTGCTTGGCAACGCGAACCGCTGGAGCATTCATACGTGTATGATCTACGGTAAAACTGTCTAATAAAGGCATTGCTTTCTCCAAAGTAAATAATAATCTGACAATATAAAGCCCAATAACACGATAATATCACTATTTAAGCATGGTCACAGTGAGAGTTTACGGTTGATGTTTGTCATCTAACTCAAAGCGACTTAAGGCGTCTTCTGTGTAACTAAAGTAGCGCTTTACTGACTTCTCGTTTGCCATGTAAGACTTCAGTACTTTATTAAATAACGGGTCTTTAGCCGCTTCACTGTTAAGCACATCATCTTTTGCATATTTTAATGCGCGTATCACAGTGTCGGGAAAAGGTTTAACTTGCACATTATGCTCGTTAAGCAATACGTCCATTGCAGCAATATGGCCTTGAGTATAATCATCTAACATATCTTGATTAATGGCTCTGGCTGCAACTTTAACAATCATTTTCAAATCATTGGGCAGAGTGGAAAATGCCTGTTTGTTAATCAAAAACTCCATCGTCGAACCCGGCTCGTGCCAGCCAGGGTAATAATAATATTTAGCCACCTGATCCAACCCGAGCGGCAAATCATTATAAGGCCCTACCCACTCAGCAGCATCAATCGCGCCAGTTTGCAGTGCGCCATATAATTCTCTGCCAGCGAGTGCATCAACAGGAACGCCGCCGAGCTTCTTGAGCACTTCACCTCCTATGCCTGGTAAGCGCATCTTGAGGCCTTTAAAATCTTCTGGGGTTGCAATGATTTTATTAAACCAGCCGCCCATTTGCATGCCAGTATTTCCACCAGCAAGCGGCAATACGCCAAAAGGCTGATAAACTTCCTCCCATAATTCCATGCCACCGCCATAATGAAGCCACGCATTCATTTGCTGTGCATTTAATCCAAATGGTATAGATGAAAAAAACTGAGCGGCAGGCGCTTTACCTTTCCAATAATATGACGCGCTATGAGCCATTTCAATCGTGCCATTACTCACACCGTCAAAAACCGACAACGCTGGCATTAATTCGCCGGCACCATAAACGGAAATCACTAAGCGACCGTTAGACATTTGCTCGACCAATTGAGCAAATCTTTCTGGAGCCATGCCTAAACCGGGCAAGTTTTTTGGCCATGAGGTGGCTAAACGCCATTCAATCACTTGATGAGGAATATAATCATTTTGCGCAACAGAACTTGTCTTCGAAGGCGTATCTTGTTGACAGCCTAGCAATAACGTTAAGCCCAGCAACCAGCAGGTTTGTATCACCTTGCTCATGTAAATATCCTATCTCAATCGCACGCTTATTTTCATAACTGTAACATAATCATAACCAGTGACAAACATCACCTCACTACAATACAAAATAAAAAACCTCACAGGACATGTGAGGTTTTTTGTATAGATCTGTCAGCAAGTTAATAACAATTAACCTTTATCGTTATCCCTTACAATTAGGAGTCCTAGGCACTTCATCCAAAGCTTGCCATTCTGGCTGGCTATAAGCATTTATGGAAAGCGCATGAACGCCATTGGCTAATTCATCTGCTAGCGCTTGGTTTACCAACCGGTGACGGGCAAGTAAGCGCTGTTCGCTAAATTGATCGCTAACTACAACCACTTTAAAATGGGTTTCTGAGTTAGGCGGCACATGATGACGATTACTCTCATTAATCACTTCAAGATGCAAAGGCGAAAAGGCGTGATTCAATTTATCGGTAATGATTTGTTCGACAGACATAGTGATACTCTTATTAATCCATATCGATTAAATCAAAGGGTACTGGTTTGCCGAATAAAGGTCAAACAAGCAAGGTAAAAGTTAACGTTTGAGCACAACTTTCTCAAGTCGATCTGAAATTAACTCCTTGGCCAATCGGTTATATCAACACTATCGATACAATATGACGCATGACTCTCATTGTGTTGCTGTAATGCCTCACGTCCCAACCATGCATTAATAAATAATCCTTGTGGGTCGTATGTCTGCTGCTGTTTTTGCAGATTAAAACGTCTCGAACCGCGTGGATCAGCACCAACACCGGCTAGATACTGCCAATTACCCCAATTCACAGCTGAATCATAATCAATTAATTGCTGTTGAAAATACGCCGCCCCATAACGCCAATCACATTGCAGTTCATTGACCAAGCAACTTGCTACAATTTGCCTGCCGCGGTTTGACATATAGCCAGTGTCATTTAACTGCTTCATCAATGCATTCACAAACGGATAAGGTGTAGTGGCGGTTTTCCAAGCTCGAATGCGTTGGGCGTAAAAACTGGTTAATGGTTTACGTCCATTAATGCCTGAAAATCTAAACACCAGCGTATTGAATTTATGCGCGTAAAAATGGAAATACTCACGCCAAAGCAGCTCATACAAAATACACTCGGTCGATTCGTTAGCACCTTGTTGTAACTCAAATTGCTTTAATGCTGCGACGACTTGCCTTGCCGATAGACAACCATTGGCTAACCAAGGCGAAAACTTTGTTGAACATTCCCAGCCATCAAGTTCGTTTCGTACGGCTTTATAGTTATGGGCTAAATTTGACGAAAAGTAACTGTCTAGTTGCAATTTCCCTTGTGCTTCACCACCGCAAAAGACATTACTCATCGTTTGAGTTTGTGGCAACCAGCTAGGATAAGCCAGCCAAGACTGAAGTTGTTTGTCTTGTGGCTTAAGTGCGACCATAGACGGGAGCCAAGATACTGCATCAATGGCAGGGCTGATATTAACGTTGTCGACCTTTTTACGGAACTGACTAAATGTCGGAGCTAGATCGGCTAATTCAAAAGGCAGTTGCTGCAGATCAAACAGAGTTTGGGTGGTAATAGTCGAATATTCAACATTGGGGCACTGCTGCTGAATGACTTGCCAAGCCGATTGCTCATCAGCACCACTATGGTTACTACGATATACCCTTGAAATATTATGGGCTTGAATTATATAGGGTAACGATTTTTGCGCTGAGGCATAAACAATATGCACTTGTTGACCATATTGATTAAGCGTTTCATCTAAAGCCCGCAATGATTCTAATAAAAACCGCAGTCGGTACTTACCGACATACTCAGCCTGATATTGAGCTTGGCGAAACCAGTTAGGGTCGATGCAGTACACCACCATCAACTGTTGTGCATGCAGGGCTATATCTGCAAAGATGGCATTATCTGCTACCCGCAGATCATCACCTAACCAATAAAGTGCATTGACAGTAGAGTGTGATGTCGATTGTAAATTCGTTTCTTCGAAAGTTTGCCCATCAGCATTATTCATCTATTCATTACCACAGCTTGTACTAATGCTAATGAGTACGTATACATAGCGGTTAACGGTTCAATAATGATCCATTTTAGCGATATCCCCAAACTAGCTAGACCTTCGGACTTCGAGGTCCTAGAGTCGCTTCGCTGCTAGTTCGCTACGCGGATAGAGCGCTTCGCTGCTAAGATTTTATAGCACCTAATCGCGCAGCATCCTAGGCGCTTAGCTTTTCGCTTGTTATCGCTTGTCATTTATAGGATAGGAACCGCTTGGCTGCTAAGATTTTATAGCATCTAGCCGCGCAGTGTCCTAGCCTCTAGGCCTTTCGCTTTTAGCTATGGCCATCAACAAGATTTGTTAACCATAGTAATTAGGGATAATGTGTCGAAAAGTAAAATTAATACGCGGTTCAGTTACCTTAAGGCGCTTAGGTAACGCATGTTGCCAGTGTTGCTGCATACCGGGATGCATAATCAGTAAGTCGCCGGATGCCAAGGGAAAAGTAACTTTGGTTTGCGTCGGTTTATGGCGCACAACAAAATCTCTACAGGCGCCTAACGTGATAGACGCAATCGCCGAACCCGTGACAATTTCAGGTTCATCGTCACTGTGCCAGCCCATACAGTCACGGCCATCGGCATAGCGATTAACTAACACTGAATTACTGTCTATTTGATGATCGTTACGTAATTTTGCACGTAATCGACTTAACACTTTTGGCCAAGCGAGCGCGGTGATGTGCAATTTGGAATAGTGATAATCGCAACCCAGATCGCCAAACCAAGCTTGGGTGCGAGGAATAAAATGCTGTTTGCCATAGACTTCAATCGCCACGCGATCTAATGGGTATTGTTCTACTTCCATCATTAACAACTGTTGCTGCTTGGGTGACAAAAAACCTTTAATCCAAGTAACTGGTGGACTGATTTGGTTCATCGCTGTTGGCACAACAACGGTATCTTGAGTGAAGCCGCTTTGTGGCTCACCAAAATCTAATCCATGTTGAAATCCTGTCACCCGATCACCCTTTTATCTCGTTTACCTTAATTAATACCAACGTTTGATTCTAGCAATCCATAAACCTGAAACCACAATGACTGCCATTAAGATTAATACCGAAAAATAGCCAAAATGCCATTTTAACTCAGGCATATTGTCAAAGTTCATTCCGTAAATGCCGGCGACTAATGTTAATGGTAAAAAAATCGCGGTGACCATTGTTAATGTCATCATCACCCGGTTAGTTTTATGGGCACTCACCGAAATATAACCATTGATTAAACTGTCCACTAAACCTTGATAAAGACTGGCACGACTGGATAGGCGTTCAAATTGATTATATAAATAGCTCAATTGTTCGTAGTCCATCTTAATATGCAGATGGGTGTCATCACCTAGTAATTGTTGCAAGATTTCTTCGTGGTAACTAAACGAACGTTTGGCTTTTTGTAGCTTACTGCTATAAGCGATTAGCTCTGCTAATAAATCATCTGTAGACACATCAAAAATTTCATCTTCTATTTCCCCTAAACGCTCTTCTAATGCCAACATCACCGCCAGATAATCAATCACAATTTGGCGCATCAATTCAAAACTGACTCGGCTCATCTCTGAACTTTCGAGGCTACCTTGTGCACTAATGCGTTGGATAACTTTGTTGACACTGATAGAAGGTTTCAGGTGCTGAGTGACTAAAAAGCGGTCATTTACATGCAATAACAACTGGCTGCGCTCGAGCAGAAGATACTCATCTCTAGCCATAAGCTCGTGGGTTAACAAATATGAATGTGAATCATATTCTTCAAACTGAGGGGGATGACGCTCCCGTTGTGCTTCTTCAAAATCGAGGTGGTCAATCCCAAACAAAGGATATTGCTTGAAAAACGCTTGGCTGTGCTGGCCTGAAATATCGACCCATATTAGCTGCTGTTGCGGGTCATACTGGCTCATGAGAGTCTCATCACCTTGTGATATCAACTGACCTTGCCCATTAAATAATAGTATTTGTATCGCCATGAAAACCCTTTCAACAACCCATTATTACTCTATATGGCCTAACTGATCATCTCTGACTCGCCAGCCGTTTCAATGTGTTGTTTAATCTGCTCAAAATGACTATTGACCCAAGCACTACTGATTGGGCCCCAAGTTGAAATGCGATAATAACCTTCATTATGACGCTGACCTTGCTGCACAAAATCCACTTCAATACCAATATCAGCAAATGCAGCTATCGCATCTTGCAATGTCCTTCTTGGCATAAGAGTCATTTTATGTAAGCTTAATAAGTTGTGTTGTTCTTCATCCAGCAGGTGCGCTAAATACAATTTTCGTAAAAATGCTTTTTGCGATTTATTGATCACGTAATTATTCGAAAACATCCTTCACACGCCCTATTACCTCTTCATCACTTAATAGAAATTACTGCATCTGTAGCCAATCACGCAAGCACTATTGCCAGTGTCAGTCGATTGTGACTGAATTAATCGCAGCATTGCGACTGAATTAATCATGGTTCAAAGGATAATTGATTGATTTATCAATAACCCATTATGATTAACGCTACCTAAGTAGAGACAATCTGGTTATAGTTTTTAACAATCGATAGCATCAAAGATGGAAAACCAATAGACATGGATACCCCGCCGCAGTCAAAGAGCCCAATAGCACAACCGCAATCAAATGATCCGTCAGCGGTAAGTGATACCACCTCAGCTACGTCCTCTGCAGGAGACACATTAGCGCACGTTTATGACCATGGGCCACGTTTATCCCAAGATGAGTATATTCAACTTACCGAGTTCCCACTGAGCAATATTGATCCTAATTACCCTAAACTATTATTGATCATTAGCAGTGTCGTGGCGGTGATAATCATAACTGTTTTAAGCGCATTTCTATTAATCACTAAACCGCTGCCATTGATGATAGCTTCAGTTGGTTTGGTTTCAGCCATGTTATTGGCCGTTGTGATGATTAAACTTATTCACCTTAAAGCACATAAAATTGCTTACGGATTGTTTAAACATGAAATGGTGTTTCGTGAAGGTTTATTTTGGGTATCAACAACGGCACTACCTTACACTCGGCTGCAACATGTTAATTTGTCTCAAGGGCCGCTCGAGCGAAAATACAACTTAGTCACCTTAAAATGCTTCAGTGCCGGCAGCGGATTAGCTGAGATAGATCTGCCAGGTCTTAATGCCGATTTAGCTGAACATTTACGTCAACATTTATTGAGCCAAGCAGCAGCAAGTCATCAATTACTCAGCACCGAAACAGAAATTGTTGATCCAACGCCATCTGACGCTGAAACGGATCCGTTATCCATTCAACCTCCTCAACAGGATAATCACAATGGATAAGTCATCAACATCATCAGATGATGCCCAGCCTGTTGATACCAATGGCATCGCAACGAATAGTTCATCCGATGCCAATATTGCTGAGGTGGCCAATACCCTTGATACGACAATAGAAAACAATAGCGCCGATACAAGGGAGCAGAACAGCAATTCAATAAGTGATTTACAACAATGGCAAGCACTGTCGGCTTGGTCCATTGTCAGCAATATTTTCAGTACCTTGAAAAACATTCTTAGTAATGGTTTCGCTATCGTGCCAATTGCCTATACCGGATGGCAGCAAGGTTTTGATATGCAGTGGGGCATATTGGCGTCGAGTGTTTTATTATTACTGGTGACAATTTTCGCGATAATAGAATGGCGTAAATTTCGTTTTCGTCTTCATAACCATCAACTTGAAGTTAAACGTGGTTTAATATTTATCAAAAAGGATGAAATACCGCTAAGCCGAATACAAAATATTCGTTATGAACAGCCGTTTTACTTTAAGCCGCTGTCACTCGGCACTCTGGTGATTGAGACCGCTGGTTCTAAAAAAGACGAAGCTCATTTAGCAGCCTTAGATACATTACAGGCACAAACGTTAAAACGTTTACTGTTAAATTTAAGCCATACAAAAGCAACCTCGACAGATGAGCTTCCAAACGTAAACAGTCAACAAAATGTTGATAACACCCAACCCATTGTGCGTAAAAGTTTAGCTGATTTAGTCTTATTTGGTTTTTATCAAAACAATTTTATTTGGTTTGCGGTTATCGCTGGTCCCATTGCAGGCCAAATAGATTGGGATAACATATTCGACTCACCGCTCGCGCAGCAGTTTTGGTTATGGGTCCAGCAGCAAACCCATCAAAACATTGGTTTGCAAACCATCATGGTCATCGTGGGGTTATTTGCGATTTACAGCTTGTTTTCGTTAATTTCAATTGTGGCAGCCATTTTAAAATATCATCCATATCAGCTCGACAAACATGATGAAACCCTACAGCGAAGTGGCGGTGTCATTTCGCATCAACAAGATGCGTTGGCCATAAAACGCATTCAACTAATCCAGGTTCAACAACCTGCTATTGCACGTTTATTTAACCGCTGGACCTTATACTTTAAACAAGTCAAAGGCCATGAGGTTGAACAAAAAACCAAGCAGCACATGTTAGTTCCTAGTGTAAAGTCAGCTGAAATAGCATCACTATTAGCTAGCATTCCAAATATTAGTGGCGGTGCAAGTGCATTACCCAGTAGTTATAAGCCTATCCATATTAATTGGCTCACAAAGCGAATCGTTTTACCGCTATTTGTAGCCATCATACTTACCATTGTGGGTTACAGTGGTCATCATAGCCATGAGTTTTTTGAGTTCACTTGGTTTGCTACAACAATGATGATGCTAGCGATTTATGTTCGTTATAAACAATGGGGATATGTATTAGCAGATAAGGTTATTTGGCAGCATAGCGGCTTTTTCAGTCAACAATGGAAACGGGTCGCATTTGACAAAGTTCAACATGTTAAAATTACCCAAACTAAAGGCCAAAAACATGCTCAGCTAGCCTATGTTGAAATCGGATTAGCCAGTGGCAGTGTGATATTCCCGTATATTCCCATATCGGTTGCACAACAAATAGTGGCCCAGTCGCTCAATGCCACGGTCCATAATAATCACAATTGGATTTAATATAATGAATGAAATACACACAAAAAATGTCAACGTCGACGATGTTATCGATTTTTGGTTTGTTCAAATATCCCCTAAACAATGGTGGGTAAAAGATATCGAGTTAGATTTGCACATAAAAAACACATATGGCGCCACGTTACAGGCGGCCATCAAGGGTGAGTTACAACATTGGCGTAAAGATGCCCAAGGTCGATTGGCCGAAATAATCGTATTAGACCAATTTTCGCGAAACATTTATCGCGATACTCCAACCGCGTTTGCCGCTGACAATATCGCGTTAGAGCTTGCGCAACAAGCCGTTGCACTAGGTTGTTTAGCAGAGTTACCCATTCAACAGGCTGCATTTTTAATCATGCCCTACATGCATAGCGAATTAATAGTGATCCACCAGCAAGCGTTGCCTTTATTTGAACAATATGCACCCGACAATTTACGCAGCCAGCGACAACACCAAGCGATTATTGCTCAATTTAATCGCTATCCACACCGCAATGCCTTATTAGGCCGCGAGTCTACGGCTGCCGAACTCACATTTTTAACTCAACCCGGTTCTCGCTTTTAAGCAGACGAAAATCACCACGACATAAACGATAAATGTCGATTTTATTTAACCACTAACACCGGGCAATCAGCTTTATTGGCAATCGCTTCAGCCACATTATCATGCAAAAAATGAGACAGTCCGCTTCGACCATGGCTGGCAATAACCACCATACCAATGTCACCGCTGTTGGCCTCGGCCAAAATTTCATCAATGGCATCACCACGTCGAATAACCGTTTCAATCTTTAAATTAGTATTCAACTGAGCTAATAACTTATGCATTTTACTCGCCGCTGCATCTTCCATACTTTTAGCCAACTCTTCGGGCGTTATCGCAAGAATCATGTAATTCTCATCACCAAAAGGTTGATCTACAACGTGTAAAATACGAATGCCTACTTGATATAAATTTGCCATTTCAATGGCATATCGTAAAGCATGTGCCGCTGTATCAGAAAAATCTGTAGGCCATAAAATATTACGTGTTCGCATATTATTCTCCTCCACAATGCAAAGTGTGCTTTTGCAACGACATGACACCCCTTACTAGAACACACTCGGATCCATCTCAACAAATTAAGTATAGTCAGTATTAAAAACTTACTTAGTGATCAAAATCAAATCAAATGCGAAAACTTGCTTTGGATCATAAACAAGCATAATATCAGACCGACTAATCAGTCGGTTTGTTAGCTCGATTCATGTAGGGTTTATCAAATCAACATCGTTATTTTTGCTGGAGCTTTAATATGAATATGGCCGTTGATAATAATCAAACTCAATTGCGACAGTTACTAACTGATCAACGAGCACGTTTTCAGTCCAATCCGGCACCTAGTTACCAATCTCGGGTAGATAAATTAACCCAGCTAAAGCAAGCTTTACTTGATTACCAACAGCCTATCATCGATGCATTAATTAATGATTACGGTCACCGCTCGCCAAACGACACCATCATTTCGGATATTATGCCTTGTGTGAATAACATCAATTACACTATCAAGCATCTTAAGTCATGGATGAAACCCAGTCGCCGTCATGCTGGTTTATTACTGTCCCCGTCTAAAGTGTCGGTGCAATATCAGCCCTTAGGCGTAATCGGTATTATTGTGCCGTGGAACTTCCCGGTAATGTTATCTATGGGTCCGCTGACCACCGCCATTGCTGCTGGTAATGGAGCCATGCTGAAAATGTCGGAATTCACTCCGGCAACGAATGCGGTATTGCGCAAGATGCTAGCAACGATTTTTGACTCAAATGAAGTCGAACTAGTAGAAGGTGAAGCTGATGTAGCCGCTGCATTTTCAGCATTACCATTTGATCATATTCTGTTTACCGGCTCAACCGTTGTTGGCCGCCATGTTATGCGTGCAGCAGCTGATAACCTGACACCGGTAACATTAGAATTAGGTGGTAAATCTCCAGCCATCATCGCTCCCGACATGCCAATCGACACCGCTGTAGAACGACTTATTTTTGGTAAATGTTTAAATGCTGGCCAAATTTGTGTCGCGCCTGACTATGTGTTGTGCCCTGCGGAAAAAGTTGACGCGTTTATTGCTGCTTATCAACGTCGCTTTAATAAAATGTACCCTAAATTCGACACCAACCAAGATTACGGCAATATCATTAATGATCGCCAATACCAGCGTCTGCTAGCGGTGCTAGAAGATGCCAAAGCCAAAGGTGCAACAGTCACCTCCGCAATTGATGGTCCAATATCGACAACTCAGCGAAAAATAGCCACTCAACTAGTCACACATACCACAGACGATATGCTCATTATGCAGGATGAAATTTTTGGCCCTTTATTACCCATTATTAGCTATCAGTCGATAGATGAAGCAATAGGTTATATCAACCGAAATGACCGACCATTAGCCTTGTATCTCATGAGTTTTGAACAACAAACGCAGCAACAAGTATTGCAGCAAACTCATTCTGGTGGCGTTTGTATTAATGACACAGTATTCCATGTGGCCGCCGATGACGCGCCCTTTGGCGGTATTGGTCCGTCTGGCATGGGGCACTATCATGGCAAGGAAGGTTTCTTAACCTTTAGTCATGCTAAGACCATATTGAACAGTGGCAAAATCAATACCGGCATTTTTGTTCATCCTCCTTATGGCGGGGTGATTCAAAAATTATTGATGAAGTTTTTCTTACGTTAACTCTCTCATAGTCGCGACTGCAAGTATTGCTGTTGTTAGCGATACTTGCTGAGCAAAGTTTGTCATAAAATATGACTAGATAAATTATCCATAACCTAATAGATAAATAGATAAATAGATAAATAGATAAATAGATAAATAGATAAAGTAGGTATGTTGACTCCATGAGCAGTAAATCGATTGTGAACACCGATAAAAAACAAGCCATTTTAAACGCGGCTTTACAGCTGTTTGTTAACAAAGGCTTCAATGCGACATCGACGGCATCCATAGCCAAAGCGGCGAGCGTGGCAACAGGCACGTTGTTTCATCATTTCCCGACAAAAAAAGACATCATGAATCAGCTTTTTTTATCGATTAAACAAGAGTTTGCTACCAACATGGTGAGCAGTACCGATTTTAGTGGCGATATCGAACAAGATGCCAATACGTTATGGCAAAAAGCCATCGACTGGGCCATTGCACAACCCTTAAAGCAACTTTTTTTTCTACAATACTCGATGTCAGCAGACATTGATGCTGAGGTCAGAAAGCAAGCAATGAACAGCATTCTTGGATTTGTCGTCGAATTGATTACTCAAGGTAAACAACAGCAAATTATCGCTGACATTCCCAACGCCTTATTGCTCGAAAATTGCCATGGTCAATACCTAGCTGCCATCCGCTTTTTTACTGACAACCCGCATTTAGGTGATGACGAAATATACAGACACGCCAGTTTCAGACTATTTTGGCAGGCAATGAAAGCGTGATAGAAAGTATTAATCTAAACTAAAGTTGGTTAAATCAACATCATCAGCAGGTGTTGACGCACTATCAAAATCTAATTGTGGAGTGTGTGACGTTTGCTGGGTTTGTAACTCCAGCTGCTTAGCTTTATGTAAGGCATATTGACGGCGACGTTTGCGCTGTGTGCACAAACGGATCACATCTTGTTTTTGCAATTCGCTGTAACTCATCCAGTTAAAACGTTCATCACGGCTTCGAAGACAGCCCATACAATACCCACGACTGTCTGACTGACAAACGCCGATACATGGACTGGGCACCGCAAAAAAACTTAACTGTTCCATCATTAGAATACTTAACCTCAGCTAATATTGAATTTGGTACTTAACATTTAAATACACGATATAGTTATTTGTAACTGAGATAGAAAGCAATCGCTTGCCATATCAACCAAAGCCAGCATTAAACATTGTTATATTAAGGTTATACTAATTGAGCTAATTTTGTACATTATTGCAAGTTAATAAGGAGGGTCTCATGATAAATTTAAGACGTTCAGGGCAAGATTCAACACGTAAACCAATGTGGATTAACACTATTTTACTGTTAAGTGGCTTAGTACTACTTGCATCTTGTGCAACAAAACCAAAGCAAGATTATGATGTTAATTATGATTTTTCAACACTCAAAACATTCAACCAACTCACTGTAAAGCAAACAGATGATCCGTTAACTGCAGATCGCATTAATGATGATATTAAACAATCATTACTTAGCCAAGGTTATGTATTTAAAGCCGATAATGCCGACTTTGTAGTGAACTATGCTTTTGTGACTGAAAACAAAGAAAAAGATTCAGGATTATCTATTGGCTTAGGTTCGGGTACTTGGGGGGCTGGTGGCGGTATTAGTCTTGGCACCAGTATTGGTATCCCGCTAGGCAGTGACACCGCTAAAACTCAAACCATTCAAATTGATATTATCGATCCCACAGATAAACGCCTCATTTGGCGTGGTAATGGTCAGTACCACTTTGACGAGGGCGGTGAAGATAAAGCCAAAGATATTAATCAAACGGTTGCTGCTATTTTGGCGCAATTTCCACCCAAAAAATAATCTACCATCGATTTAGCCGCAACTTACTCATAAGTGAATTGCGGCTTATTCAAATAGAGACTACCGCTCAGCTAAGCGACTAAACACAAATATCTATTTAGCAATTTGCCACTACACGGTAAACTAGCCATCACACTACTTTATTGACCCAGTTGAAATGACGACAGAAACATATAACCAAGCTTTATTAACACTTGCGCTAGCTGGAATAGAAGCCATAAACACCTCCGCTTCACAGCACAAAGCGGTCAGAACGCCAGCACAAGAAAGCCATTTTTTATGTAACTGGATGGTTGAGTCGTTAAAAACAAAACGTTTTTCAAAACTAATGGCCGACGACTTAACGGCCTGGATCCGTCAAGCGCGTAGTCAAGGAGCTGGGGCTCAACTAAAACGATTATTAATCTGTATTGCCGATCAATACCAACAGGCTAACAACAGTGACATCGCTACAGGTGTTGGGCTTAAGAACATGTTAGCGGGGCTCACAGCACAAGAATGGGTAGTAATCACCGATACCGATATTGATGCAAAACTGAAACTCGACAGTGATGGTAAATCCAGTTTAATTATCTCAGCAAAAGATTTTAATCAACACATTGTAGATGACAAAATAGTAAAACCCATCTCAATGTACATTCGTGGAGATGAAAAACTGGTGGCTCGTTTAGCGCTAGAGCAAGGTATATTACTCAGTCCAGGCAATAAAAAAACCTCATTAATCAAACACCATAAAACTTATGTATTAATGCCAAGCAATTTACACCAGAGTTTATGCTTACTGTGTCTTGATCTATATTAAGTATTAAAAGTTGGTGTAGTATTAATACAACGGTAAGAATAAGGAAACACCATGAAAAAATGCTTTATTGCACTCACCTGCCTTGTGATGTTTTTTTGTGGTCCCAACGTTCAAGCGAACACAGCGCTGAAGTACAACGTCAACGCTTCAAGCAGTTGGGTGCCCTACTACATTACAGAATCGCCAAAAGAGCCTGGAATATTAGGGGAGTTGGTTCCGTTATTGCTTGCCAAAGCTAATATTGAAATTGAAAAACACAATTTTCCGCCGAAAAGAACAAACTATGCACTCGATAATGGCTTATTAGACTTTGACTTTGTGAGCCCTGGTTGGTTTCCTAATCAAGAATTAGGCACACTTTTTGTCCAGTCAAACCCCATTATCGCTATCCAAGAAAACATTATTACCTTAGAAGAAAAAGCCAACGATTGGCAAAGTATTGATAACATTAAAGGTAAAGAAATAGGCACAGTACGTGGTTATTTGTACCATGATGATGCTGAATTTATTCGAGTCGATTTTACTTCTGAACGCGACCTCATAAGAGCACTTTATAAAAATCGCGTTGGTGCTGCTATATCTGGTGATTTACCAGCGTTGTATTGGGCCAAAAAACTCAACAACCCAATTACCCTCGCTGCTATTCATTCAAAAGGCCACTTAGTTATGCGCCTTCGTAAAGAGCATGCGGCCTTACTGCCACAAATTAATGCCGCTATAGCAGAACTTGAACTAAATGGTACAACTCAAAGCATTATCGACAAATACACCAAGCAAGATATATTTAATCAATAATTCAATAAGACAATTACGCTAAAACGGGTTTACGCTGTAGCCTTCGTGGGCTAATACTGCATGTGCAGTTAACGCGGATAATGCCATGGTAACGCCTGGTAATAAGTCTTGTGGTGTAATGCCGTAATATGCAGCTGTTTGACCACACACATAAAACCTAACTTGATTATTAATCAGCTGCGCAATTAAATCTTTATTAGCATTCTTTTGCCCTGCATTAAGTTGCTGATAAAAACTGTCCTTAGTCATATCATTAGCCGCTTTACCGTGCACCACCATCGCAACTGAAATGTCCTCAAGCTTAACCCCAGCAGCGACGTGCATATTAATAAAGCGCGCCAGGGTATCGATACCACGGTTTAACTCTGCAGGTTTAGATGCACTACCTAGATCAAAAGCGACTTTAAACTTCATACCGGCTGGTATGACTAAGCCGCTATTTACGTCAGCCACTTTGCCATAGTCTTTAATCACAGAACCCGATTTAAATGCATCAATACCCGCTGTTGCCGTAAATGATGAACATGCAATTAACGTCACTATTGTCGATGTAAACAGGTTTTTACTCATTGAACGTAAACCGAGTTTCATTATGTTGATATTCCTTATATCTATTTTTTATACTTACTCTAGCACAGATTAACGCTTAGGTTTTAGGCTGTTTCTGAGTATAATTGTCACTTAAATAATGTGAACACTGAGTGATATGTCAATCCGCCCAATTACCGCTACAGACTGGCCCGCTATTATGGCGATACAAGCACAATGCTATGTCGAACTCACGCCAGAATCGCTATCTGTCATGCAGAGTAAATGGCGATCTTCTCCCGCTAGCTGTGTGGTGTTTGAACAACAAGGTAACGTGCTAGCCTACGCGCTTGTTCATCCTTGGTTGCAAGGCGATGCCCCATCGCTGGATACCGAGATCAGTGGCCAGATTAATGCCGATAGCTGGTATTTACATGACATGGCCATCTCACCCAACGCTCAAGGTTTAGGCATAGGTAAAAAGCTGTTTAATCATATCGTCAATCAGGCTAAATCAGCGGCGGTTAATGGCATTGGGCTAGTGGCTGTGCAAGGTGCACAAACTTATTGGCAGCAACAAGGGTTTACACCAAGCACCACCTCAGCAAAACTGACAAAGTCACTCGACAGTTATCCTGCTGGTGCATGTTACCTGTATTTATCCTTATAATAAGGTCTATCTCATGCACCCATCTGTCATCACCATCGGTTTATTGTGTTATACCAATCCTATTAAATATGTGCTCTTTCAGCGGGAGTTCAAAGTGCAGTAGGCAAGGCAGATGATTGAAGCGAATAGTGATTCTCGGTAACAAGCTCCTGCGTTACTCTACCTCCAGCATCCATGCCGTCGTATTTTGAAAACACCTAACGCAGCATAAAGTACTTTGAAACCCGCCAGAATGGAGTCTCTCAGGTATTCCACTTCTGTGTTGCATCGATTTAAAAGGGAACAACCATTTCTACATCAATGCGCCTTGAATTGAAAAACCTGAGAGACTCTGAACTGAGCAGATATTTAATGAGATTGGTATTAGTTATATCTTCATGACTTTTGCTTGATATGGTCATTTAAAAACCTTAAATAGCAAACCCTGGATTATCGCGGCTTTAGTGAGCAGAGGTATCGTCTTATTCGAATATTTATTGCAAGTTCCTGCGAATCGTCTTGGTTATACCATGATTAACGTGGGACAATTAAAGATTGTGCAAGAGGTCATCACCTTATGTGTATTTATCCCTTTTGCCGTTAGGTATCTCAAACACCCCTTAAAGCTTAACTGTTTATAGGCTGGGTTATGCCTTTTAGGTGCCGTATTATTTATATTTAAAAGTGAATTACATTAATTTCAGGAGTTCTCCATGGCGCGCCAAGTGATCTATACCTTTAAAGGCCAAACCAAAACTATCGCCTTTAGCTATGACGTACATCATGATCTTTATGAAGCAGCAGCTGAAGCTGAAGGGATTGATTTAAAAAAGTTTCTAATCTTGGAAAAGCAAATTGCGTTAACGTCCAAAAAAGGCGCTAAAGCAGAGAAAGAATTTCGTAAAACCGAGTTTGCACGTTTTGGTTTTACGAGTATCAAATTTGTTCGTGAAGATGATGAGATTTAATCATTTTGGTTTACGTAAGGGCTAACTATGTTGAATTCAGATCATGCTAATTTCCCACGAGCGAGTTTTGTTCGACGTTTAGGTGCAATGGCGTATGACTCAATGCTTGCTATTGCCGTTTATATGTTTGCTGGTGCGTTAGGTTTTGGGTTTTTCTTTGGTCTGCAGAGCACCGGACTTATCGCGATGGGTGAGTACGAGCATGTGTCAGACTTGCTCAACAACACCCCGCTTTACCATGGTATTTATCAATTTTGGATAGCCATTTGTGTTGGTGGGTTTTACGCCATGTTTTGGAGCAGAGGTGGACAAACTTTAGGTATGCGAGCTTGGCGACTTAAGGTTCAGCACCCTAATGGTCAGAACTTAAGTTTTATTACGGCCTGTGCTCGCGTCATTTGGTCTTTATTAGGTGTTGGTAATCTGTGGATTATCATCAATGCTGATAAGTTAGCACTACAAGACATGATGACTCGTTCTGAGGTTGTCGTGTTATCAGTAGAAGCCAATCAAATGCGTAACTGGCGTGGTGCATAAATAAGTCACATACCAAACTAACTTACCTGCAAACGAATAAACACGCATCAAACAAGTAATAAAAATGGCAACCCTTGGGTTGCCATTTTTATATACATTTTCACTTTCACTTTCACTTTCAATATAGACTAAACAACCAATTGATTATTTACGAATATAATACAAAGCTAAGCCAGTAAATAACATGCTGGGCGCAATTGCACCCACCGCCGCTGGCAATTCATATACTATGCTCATCGGGCCAAATATCTCATTACTGATATAAAAGCTAAATCCTGCCACAACACCCAGTAGTACACGAGCTCCCATGGTCACCGTGCGTAACGGTCCAAACACAAACGATAATGCCACCAGCATCATCACAGCGACCGTTACCGGCTGCATAACCTTGCGCCATAAAGCCAGTTCATAACGACTAGGATCTTGTTGGTTAACCTTCAAATAATCGAGGTAGTCAATTAAGCCGCTAATGGATAATGCCTCTGGCTTAACCGACACTACACTCAACTTATCTGGTGTTAACGAAGATTGCCACACATCAGTATCAAGGTGATCACGAATAACCCGATCATCTTTAACCGTGGTATTTTCAACCACAGATAACTGCCAAGCATCGTCAATAAATACCGCGGTATTCGCATGGGTCACTCGGGTTAATTCTTGTTGATCGTTAAACTCATATAAACTGATGTTACTGAGCGTATTAACGTCTTGAACCTCACCAATATTAACGAATAAATCACCATCTTTTGCCCAAATACCACGATGAGACTTAATCAAACTGCCACCGGATATTTTAGTCGCTTGAAGCTCTTTTGCGCTTTTCTCCGCAATGGGTGCGCCCCACTCTCCCAGCGCCATGACCATAATCATCAACGGAATAGCCGTTTTCATCGCAGATTGAGTGATTTGTAAACGTGACATGCCAGAAACTTGCATCACCACTAATTCAGAGTTTGATGCCAGCATGCCCATACCAATTAACGCACCAAGCAGTACCGCCATTGGGAAAAACATTTCAATATCACGTGGCACTAAAAACAGCACGTAAATACCGGCATCTAGCATGGTATAAGCACCGCGCCCGACCAAACGTAATTGATCAACCCACTTAATGATGCCTGATAGCCCAGTCAAAATAAGTAAACACAAGCCTGATGTACTCACGATCATACGTGCGATATAAAGGTCTAATATTTTCATGCCGTCACCTGCTTACGTTTAAATAAGCCTAAGAACTTCATCCCTGTCGGGCGCTCTTTAATAAGTAACAACAATCCTAATAACAGCGCAAAGCCATGGATCCACCACATGCCTAAATACTGCGGCACCACCTCATCTTGCAGGGCTTTTCGGCCTGCAATCATTAATCCAAAGTAACCTAAATACAGCAAAATAGCGGGACCCATTTTAGCAAACTTACCCTGGCGAACATTAACCCGCGCTAACGGCACCGCAATCAAGGTCAATAATGGGATTGCGATAGGGATAGCTAAGCGCCATTGAAATTCAGCTGCAGCTTCAGGTCCTGGAGTATCCAATAATTGATCAACTGGCATTGCAGATAATTTACGTCGCCGCTCATCCACTTCCTGTTCTTTAATCTCCATTTTATAACCACCAAACTCAATCACTTGCAGTTCGAGTGATTTAGGACTGCCCTGATAACGGAAGCCTTTTTCAAGTTGTAACTGTTGGCTGCCAATATTATCTTCAATCACACGACCTTTATTAGCGACGACAATATTTGTCAGGCCATTTTCATCTTCAGGATCAGGAAGCTGCGCCACAAAAACTTTATCTAAGCTATTGTCTTTATTTATTTTTTCAACAAACAAAACGGCTCGACCATTCGGGCTAGCTTGAAAACGACCTTGAGTTAAGGCTGCTAATCCAGCTTCAGATTGGGCTTTTTCTAATACCTGATTCTGACGTTCTTCGGCCCAAGGTCCGACATAAACCGACAAATAAGCTGTGAATAATAAATTGGCAAAAGCAAGCAATAGGGTTACTCGAGTGACATACCATTCACTCACGCCGACGCCATGCAATACCACCATTTCATTTTCAGCATACATTCGCCCATGAGCTAATAATATCGCTAAAAAGAAGCTCAGCGGTAACACTAACACCGTCAATTGAGGCAGATTTAGCCCTAATAATGTCATCACTAACGAAGCGGGGAATTCACCATCAGATGCATCGGCTAACACGCGCACAAATTGTTGACTAATAAAAATAGTTAACAGCACCAAAAGTACCGCAAATTGTGCTTTTAAAACTTCACTAATAAGATATCTAAATACAATCACAAGTAGGATCCGGTGGCTAAACTTATCTTTTTACTGGTATCAGAGCAACTTTCATGTAAACTGTCTACTTTCAACAGTTTTGCTAGTTTTCTGACCAGCGCGGAAGGTGCTTTGGGGTCATGGTTAACATCTATTTTGGCTGTCAATTTACGCCTCTTTTTCGTTAATAATCCCAAACAGTTATCACCTTTTCGTTGATTATATGCCAGATGGCCTAATGCAAACATTATCTAATAAATATAAAAATTTGTCTTTAAGAATCTAGGAGTGCTCATGGAGTTTAGCGTAAAGAGCGGCAGCCCAGAAAAACAACGTTCAGCCTGTATCGTTGTCGGCGTGTACGAACCTCGCCGTCTGTCTGGTATCGCAGAGCAATTGGATAAAATCAGTGAAGGTTACATTAGTAACCTACTTCGTCGGGGTGACCTTGAAGGTAAACCAGGGCAAATGTTGCTATTGCATCACGTACCAAACGTACTAAGCGAACGTGTTTTACTGGTTGGTTGTGGCAAAGAGCGTGAGTTAGACGAGCGCCAATACAAACAAATTATCACAAAAACCATCAGTACCCTAAATGAAACCGGTTCAATGGAAGCTGTGTGCTTCTTAACTGAACTGCATGTCAAAGGCCGCGACACCTACTGGAAAGTTCGCCAAGCCATTGAGAGCACCCAAAATAGTCTGTATTCGTTTGATGCATTAAAAACCCGTAAAGGCGAAACTCGTCGTCCATTACGTAAAATGGTATTCAACGTGCCTACACGCCGTGAACTTACCATTGGTGAGCGTGCAATTGAACACGGAACAGCCGTATCTGCTGGTATGCATTTATGTCGTGACGTGGCCAACATGCCGCCTAACATTTGTAACCCTGCATATTTGGCATCTCAAGCGCGTCAAATGGCTGAAGTGTATGAAAACCTTAAAGTCACGACGATAGGCGAAGAGCAAATGGCCAAGTTGGGCATGAACTCTTACCTTGCTGTGGGTCGTGCTAGTGCCAATGAATCTATCATGACTGTGATGGAATATCAGGGCGCCGTTGACAGTACTGAAAAGCCAATTGTCCTTGTCGGTAAAGGGTTAACCTTTGACTCTGGCGGGATTTCATTAAAACCTGGCGAAGCCATGGATGAAATGAAATATGACATGGGTGGCGCTGCTGGTGTTATTGGCACCATGAAAGCATTGTGTGAAATGAAATTGCCTATCAACGTTATTGGTGTATTAGCTGGTTGTGAAAACATGCCTGCTGGTAACGCATATCGTCCAGGCGACATTTTAACCACTATGTCGGGCCAAACGGTTGAAGTGCTGAATACCGATGCGGAAGGTCGTTTAGTGTTATGTGATGTATTAACTTACGTTGAACGCTTTGAACCTGAATTAGTGATTGATACCGCTACCTTAACCGGTGCTTGTGTTATTGCATTAGGTAAGCACGCTTCTGGTTTATTCAGTTCGCATAACCCGCTTGCACACGAAATGCTAAATGCTGGTGAGCAAAGTGGTGACCGCGCATGGCGCATGCCGTTATGGGATGAATACCAAGACATGCTAGACAGCCCATTTGCTGACATGACTAACTTAGGTGGTCGTCCGGCTGGTTCGATTACTGCAGCGTGTTTCTTGTCTCGCTTTACTAAAAAGTACAACTGGGCGCATTTAGATGTCGCAGGTACAGCTTGGAACAGCGGTGCAAACAAAGGCTCTACTGGTCGTCCGGTACCCATTTTAAGCCAGTTCTTAATTAATCGTGCTGGTGTTGAAATTAGCGAATAAGTATTAACTTTGGCGCATATTAAAGGGTAAAGCTTAAGGCTTTACCCTTTTTTTATTGTGGAAGACGTCAATACATTAACCTGTAAAGTAAACTCTCAAAACCATCTGTACTAGGCTAACCATTGACGATGTAACTGCTCTTCATCGCCTAAATAATCCAATACCCAAGCCAGCGCGGGTGACATTTGTTCATCATTCCACGCCAAACAGCAGGCGCTAGGTTGTTTAACTCTATGGAGCGTTTTACAGACTAACTTACCTGACTCAATTAACGGTCCAGCCAAATACTGCGGCATGTAGCCTATCCCTAAACCTTCGACAAAACAGTTAATAGCACTGTGCCAGTCGGGCACCACTAAGCGTCGTTGACTGTTTAACAACCACGTAATCCGTTTAGGAATATCACGAGAGGTATCTTCAAGACAAATAGACGGAAAAACACGCAACTCATCATCATGAAGTGGACCCATAATATTTGCCAATGGATGATCAGGGCTGACCACAAACAGCCAATCAATATTGCCCATATTAGTGAATTTAAATGCCCCACCGACTGGATTTGCGGTTGTCGCACCAATGGCAATATCACTTCTTCCTGCGGCAAGCGCTTCCCATACGCCATTAAATACTTCAATCCGAATAATCAGCTCAACATCTTGAAACTGTCTATAAAAATCTGCAATTAACGCATGAACGCTATCCGTTCTCACAATATTATCCAATGCAATAGAGAGCATAGGCTTCCAGCCATTAGCCACTCGTTGAGTGTCTCGTTTCATTAACTCCATTTCGTTAAGAAACTGACGAGCTTTGACAGCGAAATGCCTTCCTGCTGGGGTTAGGCTGACACTGCGATGATGACGAATAAATAACTCGACTCCCAGTTCAGTTTCAATTTGTTTGACTGAATAACTTATCGCTGACGGTACCTTATGCAATTTTTTCGCGGCTGCAGTAAAGCTACCTGTTTGGGCGACAACGTCTATTAGCTCAAAAACTTGCTGTGAAAGCATATCAATTTAACTCGCTAGAAAATGTACGGTAACAGCACAAGATGAATAACGCATTCGAGGTTTAATATTGAACTTAAGCCATACCCCCTAGGATCCTTTAATTACATCGTGGTATCAATACTTTTGATAGCAGCTGTCAAAAATAAACGTTTCCAGCTAATTTAGTAAACCATTAAGCTAGCGGCCTTTATTGAACTGACGAAAATAGATATGCCTAATTTGAACAATAACAATATATTAATCAACACAAAACAAACAAATATAACATTCTACTTGTTTCTGTTTTATTTAGCCTTACTGAGTATGTTAGGTTTTGTAGCTACCGACATGTACCTGCCATCATTCAAATCTATTGAAGGGACTTTTAATGCAAGTACCTCAGAAGTGGCCATCTCGTTAACCAGCTTTTTGGCTGGCCTCGCTATCGGACAGTTATTGTATGGGCCGTTAGTGCATAAAATAGGTAAACGGAATTCACTGTTTGCGGGTCTAAGCCTGTTTATGCTGGCAAGTGCACTCATTGCGTTCAGTGACAGCATGTTGATGATGAATATTGCCCGCTTCTTCCAAGCCATTGGTGCTTGCAGTGCAGCCGTTATTTGGCAAGCGATTGTGATAGAACAATACCCAGCCGATAAAGCTCAAAATATTTTCTCTAATATTATGCCTTTAGTGGCATTGTCTCCAGCATTAGCGCCCATTGCTGGCGCACTGATACTGAATAGTTTTGGCTGGCGTGCGGTGTTTATTAGCTTATGTATCATTGCAGTATTACTCATTGCCATGACGTATTTTTTTGTGCCAAAAGAAAAAGCTAGCGTACACAAAAGCAAAACTCATATCCGCTATAAGCAACTACTGGCCAATACCCAATATCTAGGTAATGTAGTAATTTTTGGTGCGTGTTCTGGGGCTTTTTTTGCTTACTTAACGTTGTGGCCTGCAGTGATGGAGCAGTATGGTTACGCCGCGACAGAAATTGGCTTAAGTTTTATTCCCCAAACCATCATGTTTATTGTCGGTGGCTACTCAAGTAAATTACTGATCCGCAAATTTGGCACAAAAGTCAGCCTAAACTGTTTACTGATATTGTTTGGTTTGTGTGTTGCGGCCATTTTCACCTCCAGTGTGATCCTCGATACAGAAACAATATTGCCACTGCTCATTGCATTCTCTTTGCTAGCAGGAAGCAATGGCGCAATTTATCCTATTGTGGTCAATAATGCTCTGCAAGAGTTCAGCAATAACGCGGCTAAAGCTGCAGGATTACAAAACTTTTTGCAGATTACTATCTCTTTTGGGGCATCAAGTCTGGTGGCAATTTGGGCAAGTGCGGGTGATAACGCTATTGGTTGGGGAATTCTGGCCTGTTCAGTATTGGTTGCCGTTGGCCACATAATTAAAAGCCATGATTCTTGGGCACAAATACATCAGAATTTTACCTTTCCTGATCCAGCAAGATTATCTCAAGCCTCAACTAAAAATGACCAGTAACCGTGCTCTGGCGATAAAATAACGCCTTATATGATGAGGTTATAAATTTGTCTATAACTTCATCATATGCTAGGTTATTTATTGAACAATTTAATGTTCCAATTAATCATCAAATTAACAATCACAAGGAATGGATTGAATGACACAACACAACCGCTTGATAATGTCATTAGCGTTGGCAAACCAATAAATGAAACGCTTGCCTTTAACGCTTTATATCATCTTCCTCAGCGTTTGCTTTGCACTCACGCCAACGGGCGATCTATTTGCAAAAGACCATCCGCAAGTTCGATTTATCACCCATCCTTTACCCCCATTTAGTTATCTTGACAATGATCTTTTAAGCGGTTTTTCTATCGATATTGTTCAAGCGATGATGCAACATACCCAGCACACAGCCAACATTGAAATGTATCCCTTTAATAGAGCTTTTCAGTTATTAAAGTCGCAACCCAATACTGCGTTGTTTGTCATTGCTAAAAGGCCAGAAAGAGAAGTAAACATGAAATGGGTAGGTCCCATTATTAGCAGCGGAGTGTATTTTTACCAAAAACGTAATTCCGGACTCTCATTAGCATATTTAGAAGACTTAAAACGTGTCCGAAATGTTGGTGTAGTACTGGGTAATGCTGATCACACCTATTTGGATTCCCAAGGATTTACTAACCTCAGTACTGATAAATCCCAATTACAATCGCTCAAAATGCTCAGTTATGGCCGAGTTGATGTTGCGCCAATGAGCGAACTAGTGATGCCATTTTTGGCAAAAGCAGCCGATATCGATATCAACTCAATAGAACGTACCCCGATTAAGTTATACGACTCTACCTTGTATATCGCATTTTCAAACGACACTTCTGATGAGATTATTGCACTATGGCAGCAAGCATTTGATGAGTTAAAATCATCAGGTATGTACCAGACCATTTATCAAGATTATTTTCCAACTGATACCGATATTGCTAAGCGATAACGGATCATTAATTTCCAATACATAACAACTGCAATAGATAATTTTTACTATCGAATTTTCGTTATCCGCTAAATATGCTTAATGCAATATCCCCAAAAGATCCTCTCTAAACCAAACTGACTAAGAATAAACAATGATTAACTTGTTACATGTAAGTAACAAATTTAATATAAAACCCAAAATAGCTTAAATATCTAATTTAATGAAATAAAACTCACTGAAAGGAATGTTCAGATGAAGGCGATGAAAGTCATACTCATTTCAATAGTCAGCGCGTTGGCGCTTTTTGGGTTAATGGCTATTTTATTGGGCTGGCTACTCAGTTCCATGTGCGGTAATAATGTTTACACCGAATCACTTTCATTAGATAAAATGTACAAGGCTGTTATCTTTGAAAGAAGTTGCGGCGGCGCTTCTGGCTACTCAACTCAAATATCAATCATAAAAGCTGACGAGCAACTGTGTGACAATTGTGCTGGCGACGTGTTCGTTGCCAATGACCATCCTAACGATAATAAACTCAACTTAGTCTGGTTAGGACAACAAGATTCTGACGACCAACAACTGCAAATTCATATTCCAGCTGATATCGTAATTGAGACTCAAGAAACGACTTGGTCCTCTTGGTTTGACAGTATCGATATTTCCTACCCTGTATTTGACCATTACCCATTAGCCTGTGAACAAACGCCGCAACCTAAAGCGTGTCAGTTTGTGACAAATGATCAGAAACTTATTGATGTGTTAATCAATTATGAAGGCTTTAAAAACCATAAAGCACTGGCTGTATCGGTTAACGATATGGGTAATGTTAGATATGGATACGGTTATGGTTATGACTCAATGTTAAAAGCACAACGCAGAGCTTTAAAAGAGTGCACCAAAGGGACTAGTCCTACTCATGTAAAATGTGAGTTAATCCGTTAAGGCAAACCAATGCGATTTGAACTCAAACAACACAAAACACATTTAATTGATAATCAGAAAATAGATGTCTATTACAATCGTGTCACCACCCGTTTTAGCTTATCCATAAATCAGCAACAGGTTTATAGTCGACTACTAGTGTTAAGCCCATGGCGAAAGCAACAAATCCTTATAAACAACACGCCATACAACTTAACCATCATTTGGTTTTTATTGTGGCGATCCAGTTTAACCCCTACTCAGCAGTCAGACCGCCATCCTACAATTATAGAACTTCTGCCTGAACGGCGTAGAAAATCCATTATGATCGCGATATATTTAGGATTAATTAGCAGTATTAAACTGACGCTAGGGATATTAATCTATTCCAACGTCATATGAATATCGCATCACGAGGCCATTAACCCGCAGACGATTTTAGTGTAAACTCGAGCCCAACTTATTAACCTGTTAAAAGCATCACCACATGACTCAAGCCTTGTTTTACCTTATGCCTGATAATCATAATCAAATGAGTGCATTAGATGCGCTCTATTTAGCTGCTTGCAGGTTAGCTGAACAACAATATCGTCAACAAAAAACCGTTTACATTCACTGCAAAGACAAACAGCAAGCTTATGCCATTGACGAATTACTGTGGCAATTTGAACCAAACGCCTTTGTACCACACAACTTAAAAGGTGAAGGCCCAGTAACAGGTGCACCTGTGGAAATAGGTTTTGATACCTTAGGGCCAAATAAAAGTCGCCAAGTTCTGATTAATCTTGCAGACCAAATGCCCAATTTTGCGGTAAACTTGCCCCATATTATCGATTTTGTCGCTAATGATGACGAACTCAAGCGCATTGCTCGCAATCGCTACCGTCAATATCAGAATGTAGGCATTACGCCCAGCACTCAAGCATTAGCTGAATAAACACTTAATTTAGATAGAGAACATAACGCTCCTATGGAAAAAACATACAACCCAAAGTCTATCGAACAAGCCCTTTACCAAAACTGGGAAGAGCAAGGTTACTTCAAGCCGCATGGTGATGAATCAAAAGGCAATTACTGCATCATGATCCCGCCACCGAATGTAACCGGTAGCTTGCACATGGGTCATGCCTTCCAAGACACCATCATGGATACCCTTACCCGCTTTGAGCGCATGAAAGGTAAAAATACCTTATGGCAAGTCGGCACCGACCACGCGGGTATTGCGACTCAAATGTTGGTTGAGCGGAAGCTTGAAGCCGAAGAAGGTAAAACTCGCCATGATTTAGGCCGTGACGCCTTTATTGATAAAGTGTGGGACTGGAAAGAACAGTCTGGTGGCACGATTACCAAACAGCTTCGCCGTATGGGCGCATCGGTTGATTGGGATCGCGAACGTTTCACTATGGATGAAGGCTTATCAAAAGCGGTTCAAGAAGTGTTTGTTCGTCTATACGATGATGAACTTATTTATCGTGGTAAGCGCCTAGTTAACTGGGATCCAAAGCTACACACCGCCATTTCAGACCTTGAAGTTGAAAACAAAGAGAAGCAAGGCCACATGTGGCACTTCCGCTATCCTTTGGCCCAAGGCGCATTAACAGCCGACGGTAAAGATTACCTAGAAGTGGCCACTACGCGCCCAGAAACCATGTTAGGTGACAGCGCAGTAGCCGTGCATCCAGATGATGAACGTTACCAGTCATTAATTGGCAAATTCATTCTATTGCCTATCGTTAACCGTTTAGTGCCGATTGTTGCCGACGATTATGTCGACATGGAATTTGGAACCGGTTGTGTAAAAATCACTCCAGCCCATGACTTTAACGACTATGAAGTCGGTAAACGTCATCAACTGCCTATGTACAACATCTTCACCTTAGATGCCGCCGTACGCAGTTTTGTTGAAGTGATTAATACTGATGGCACCCCAAACAAAGGCGTCGAGATGGCCTTGCCAGAGCGTTATGTTGGCCTCGATCGCTTTAAAGCCCGTGATGCTATCGTGGCTGAATTTGACAGCTTAGGTCTACTTGAAAAGGTCGCTCCGCACGGCTTAAAAGTACCTTATGGCGATCGCTCTGGTGTGGTGATTGAACCATTACTAACCGACCAATGGTACGTGGCTGTGCAGTCAATGGCTAAAACAGCCATTGAAGCAGTAGAAACCGGTGAAATTAAGTTTGTGCCGCAACAATACGAGAACATGTACTTCTCATGGATGCGCGATATTAAAGACTGGTGTATTTCACGCCAGTTATGGTGGGGACACCGTATTCCAGCTTGGTACGACGAAAACGGCAAAGTCTACGTTGGTCGTAACGAAGCAGAAGTCCGCGCTAAACATCAATTTGCTGACTCTGTGGTACTACGTCAAGACGATGACGTATTAGACACCTGGTTCAGTTCAGCATTATGGACATTCTCAACCTTAGGTTGGCCAGACAATTTAGAAGATTTAAAAACCTTCCACCCAACCGACGTGTTGGTTACCGGTTTTGACATCATCTTCTTCTGGGTTGCCCGCATGATCATGATGACCATGCACTTTATTAAAGATGAAGATGGCAAGCCACAAGTGCCTTTTAAAACCGTTTACGTTACCGGTCTTATCCGTGACGAAGTCGGCAATAAAATGTCAAAATCTAAAGGTAACGTCCTTGACCCATTAGACATGATTGACGGTATCGAGCTTGAAACCTTAGTTGAAAAGCGCACTGGCAACATGATGCAGCCGCAACTTGCCGCGAAGATTGAAAAGAGTACCCGTAAAGAATTTGCCGACGGCATTGAAGCTCATGGTACTGATGCTTTGCGCTTTACCTTAGCAGCAATGGCATCAACTGGCCGCGACATCAACTGGGACATGAAACGTCTTGATGGCTACCGCAGTTTCTGTAACAAGTTATGGAATGCGTCACGTTACGTGTTAATGAACACTGAAGTGCAGACGGATCCTGATAGCGATGAAGCGGGCGAGCCTTTAGATTGCGGTCAACTGTTAGTAGATGGCAAACCGGGTGAGATGGAATTGTCGTTAGCCGATCGTTGGATCATTGGTTTGTTTAATCAAACCGTGAAAAACGTTGAAGACCA
Organism: Shewanella sp. TB7-MNA-CIBAN-0143; assembly: GCF_040310065.1. Classification (NCBI taxonomy): domain Bacteria; kingdom Pseudomonadati; phylum Pseudomonadota; class Gammaproteobacteria; order Alteromonadales; family Shewanellaceae; genus Shewanella; species Shewanella sp. TB7-MNA-CIBAN-0143. The sequence continues at coordinate 179,961 of NZ_JBEOPL010000001.1, read as the reverse complement.
CATGGCCGCTTTCCGTTTCGACTTAGCCGCTAACACCTTATACGAGTTCACTTGGAATCAATTCTGTGACTGGTATTTGGAATTAACCAAGCCTGTTATGCAAAATGGCACTGAAGCGCAAATGCGCGGTACTCGCCACACTTTGGTCAATGTGCTTGAAAAAATGCAGCGTCTAATGCATCCATTTATGCCGTACATTACTGAAACGATTTGGCAACGTGTCAAACCGTTAGCAGGCGTAACTGGCGATACCATCATGCTAGCATCATTCCCAACTTATCAAGCAGATCAAGTTGATGCGACCGCGATGGCCGATCTTGAGTGGGTTAAGCAAGTGATTGTAGCAGTACGTAATATTCGTGCAGAGCTTAACATTGCCCCATCAAAGCCGCTTAATGCGTTACTGCGTGGTGTGAGCTACGAAGATCGTATTCGTCTGGAAGCAAACCAAACATTCTTTGCAAGTTTGGCTAAACTCGAAACGATGACCATTTTAGCAGAGGGTGAAACAGCGCCAATGTCGAGCACTCAGTTAGTCGGCAATATGGAGCTATTAATCCCAATGGCAGGTTTGATCGATGTAGGCGCAGAAATGGTCCGTATCGATAAACAGTTAGAAAAGCTTGCTCAAGAGATTGCCCGTATTGAAGGTAAATTATCTAATCAAGGTTTTGTGGCTAAAGCCCCTGCTGCGGTAATTGATAAAGAACGCGCTAAGATGACCGATTTAACTCGTGATATTGAAAAATTAAACGAACAAAAAGTCGAATTAGCTAAGATTTAACTGCACTAAGTTGTTGTCTTAAGGTTTACTTTGTTTAACAAAGCACTATTAAAAAAACCAGCGAATAACTCGCTGGTTTTTTATCTTTGTTGATGTGACCCATGGCGATAATATTAGGTTTATTTGGTTCAAAATTGAAACTTTGATATCTCAACTTACATTTTTGGTGTATAAGCTTCGGCCAATATCATCATTCTATCTAATGGGTCAAAACCATGTCTGATAAATACTTTTTTAAAGGTCGTAGAACCCCTAAGCCAGCTTATGGTGAAAGTGGTTATAACACCAAACGTGCAGCCAAACTGGGCACGGAAGCGTTACCGTTAATATTGTCAGTTCAAACCGAAGCTCGCCAACATGAAGTGGCTGCTATGGTCGCTGAACAGCAACTCTTTGCTAATATCACTATTGATGCTGATAAACCTGAAAACATTGTTGATTTAACTGGTTTATTGAATAAACCTAAAGCGGTTACTTCTGAAGCTAAGCCAAACCGCAATGATGCTTGCCCTTGTGGCAGTGGTAAAAAGTACAAAAAGTGTTGTGGTGCTTAAACCGTAACACCAACGTTAGGCCCGTTGAGAACTAACGGGCCTATGATTAACTATTGAAGCGGATCTTACGATCCGCTTTTTTATTGCCTTTAGATTGTTAACGTTAACGTTGTATACACTTAACAGTCGAGGCTTGCCTATGTAACCACATCACAAATTCACAAATGAGCGGCACTCTGGGCGGATCACTTATGGATAGAGTTTGGTATTAATCACGAACTTAGGTAAAGTGTCAGCCTTTGTTATAAAAATGAAACAGACCATAAAATAAAAGGGTGACTTATGAGCACTAATTCACACTCAGGCAATGACTTGAGTGAAGTAAAACAGTTAGGCATGTGGGCCGCGATCACCAGTTTAGGCTATATATTTTGGCTTGTCGGTGGCATGGAGCTAATAGAACGTATTGCCTATTATGGCGTCAAAGCCAGTGCTGGTTTATACGCCAAAGCGCCTGTTTCAGAAGGCGGACTGGGCATTAATTTAAGCGATTACGGTATTATTATATCCGTGTGGGCGCTACTACAAACCTTCGTGCCGGTGTTAACTGGCGGGATTTCTGATCGTGTTGGCTACAAAGAAACCATTTTCGTTTCTACCATCATCAAAATATGTGGTTATTTAACCATGGCATTCTTCCCCAGCTTCTGGGGTTTTCTTGCCGGTGCCATGTTGTTAGCCATGGGGACCGGGGTATTCAAACCTGGTATTCAAGGCACCTTAGTACTGTCAACTAACCGAAATAATACTTCAATGGCTTGGGGGATTTTTTACCAAGTGGTTAACATCGGTGGGTTTTTAGGTCCATTGGTTGCAGTACACATGCGTCAATTATCTTGGGATAATGTATTTTACGCCTGCGCAGCCATTATCTCGTTTAACTTTTTATTCTTATTAGCTTATAAAGAGCCTGGCAAAGCTGAGCGTTTAGAGCGCGCACGCCAAGTAAAAACAGGGGAGATAACACAACAAGCACTGTGGAAGGATGCCTTAGGAGAACTAAAAAAACCTGTGGTGATTTACTACATGCTGGTGTTTGCTGGTTTTTGGTTTTTGTATAACTCATTATTTGATGTATTGCCTATTCACATTGCGGAATGGGTTGATACCAGCGTCATTGTCACCTCCTTATTTGGCCCAGAAGGCACCAGCAGCGGCATATTGCAGTTCTGGCTAGGGTTGAATAATGACGGTACCAAAGTGATGCCAGAGGGCATGCTTAACCTCAACGCGGGGATGATCATGACCACTTGCTTTATTGTTGCTGCGCTTACGGCTAAATATCGCATTACCACCACCATGTTTGTCGGTTGCTTATTGAGTATTTTAGCCATTGCCTTGGTCGGTGCATTTAATGCGGCTTGGATGATTGTATTGGCTATTGCCATGTTCTCTGTCGGCGAAATGATGATCAGCCCAAAGAAAAACGAGTTTATGGGTAACATCGCACCTGAAGGTAAAAAAGCCATGTATTTAGGCTTTGTCATGCTTCCTCAAGGCATAGGTTGGACGTTAGAAGGTTATTTCGGCCCTAAGCTTTATGACATGTACGCGTCAAAAGAACGCATCGCCCGTGAAGCGCTATCTGAACATGGTATGAACTTAACCGATATTGCTAACATCCCTCAAGGTGAAGCATTTAGTCGCTTAGTCAGTACCACAGGTCAAGACCCACAGGCATTAACCCAAGCTTTATATCAAGCCAACAATATCGGCATGGCTTGGTATATTATCGCCGCCATTGGGATTATTTCTGCTGTAGGTATTTTCATCTACGGAAAATGGCTATTAAGGATGCAGCGCCAACAAGTGGCTTAGTTGAGCTGACTGTAGAGTACTTTCCATAAAGTACCGATTTGATATAAGGGAAGCAGCAATGCTTCCTTTTTGTTTTTCATCCCAAATAGGTCGATAGATTTTAATGAAGCAATAATACAACCCCTCGTTAACTTACCTCTCATTAACTTATAACGCATTAACTCCGTTGTTATTACCGACTATGGTTTATTACCTACTCTATTTATCACCTACTCTGTTTATTATCTACACAGTCCATTGCCAATTGGTAGCCCTTATACATCAAATGACGCACATCAAATAACAGACGTAATGTGTCAATAATCTCAACGATTTACATGCCGAAGTGTCTGGCCCATTAAGTCATTATCAGTTTAGATAAAGCGCCACTAGGTTAGATGGTTAAGTTGACGTTGAAATGTCATTAACCTCTTCAATGGTCGATTAAATAGCGATAACTAAAGCTACTGGCATTGGCTGGATTGAGCAGATTTGATTAGGTTGGTTTGGTTTAAATCGGATTAGATTGGGTAATAAATGATACTGAACGATATCTTCTTGAGAAGAAATATTAATACCGGCTGGCCATTAAGTGCTTATACACTGATGGATAAAATGAATAAAAAAAGGGAGGCATTGCTGCCTCCCTCTTACTTACTTTCTTAAGTGATGATTAAGAAGTTATCTAGATATTTAGTGCGCTGCACCAGAGTGAACTTTATCAAGACCGTAAGTTTTACCTTCAGCATGACAAGTTGCGCAAGACTCAATTGGTACACCGGCAGCAGACATTACGCTATCACCAGCAACTGTCGCACCATTACTCTTGAAGTGAGCTAGAGCAGCAGCACCAGAGTGAGCGTGACAACTACGACATGCTTCAGCGACAGGAGAAATAAATTCGCCACCACTGATTGCAATTGCAGTTCTGCCAGATGTTAACGTACCAGTGCCAGAGAAGAATGGCATAGCATCCCCTGCAGCATTCGCATCTTTATGACAAGCTTGGCAATTTGTTTTAGTTGCAGGATAGTTAACCCAAGTTTCACCATCTGTACCTAAGTAAATGCCAGCACCTGTGCTACCTGCAAACAAACCACTGTGGAAGCGATGTGCTACGGTCACTAGATCACGGTTGTTATAAGTTAACCCTTCAACAACTTCAAACGTAGGTTCGCCATCAGCATCTACACCAGCTTGCTTGTAAACATCTGCATGGTAAGAACCTGCATAGTTGTTGTTATGACAATCAGCACATTGTGTAAAGTTAGTCACACCATGGTTAGGTGATTTAACGTGAGACAAGTTGTCATGACAAGCATTACATTTAGCTTCGTCAGCTGTTGTACGGTCGTTACCAGCCTGTGTAGGTGAGGTATAAGCTGTCAACTCAGGACTAACGAAACGTAGATTGTCCTCAGTTAATACGCCTTTAGCCGCAACTGCATCAAACATAAAGTACTTAGTGACAATGTTAGCTGGAACAGGTACATCACAAGCACCAGTATCGGTTCCTGCACCTTCAGCTAGTTTGGTATTAACAACAACCATATCGGTCGTTGTATTACCACACATGTTCATTTCAGAAGTAACTGAAAGTATTTGGCCGTCTAACTGATTAGGTGTAAGTGCTTTAGTTAAGGTTAACTTGCCACTTTGAACCACAAACATTTCTGGATTAGAAGCTGTATTGATACTTAAACCACGCACATAATCGCCATTGCCATCAAGTGTACCGATTAAAATATCATCACCTGATTTAGCTTTGTTTAAGTACTGAGTTAAATCAGTACCATCAGCCGCAACCACACCATTTAATTTAACATCAATGATGACAGTTAATACGTCTGACGCGACTTCAGCAGAAGCAACCTCTAGTACCAAACCATTTTCAAAGGCGGCACGGCGATCAACACTGTGAGCTTCGATTGGGCTTAAACTACCTGCGCCATGACAACCAGAACAAACAGCGTCACTAGCAGGAACGATACCTCTATGGTTAACACCCGTCGTTAAATCAACATCAACGTGACATGATAAACAGGCTTCAGCATAGACATTGTCGTTCCACTGTGTGCCATTATCATGACAAACAGTACATTCATTTAACTCAGCAGGAAATCCAACTCCACCAAACATTTCTTTGGCTTCACCAGTCAACTTGTCAGCAATATGATGACCAGCATGAATAGTATGGATCATGGCATTGAAGTTAACGTTAAAACCAACTTCAGGATCGTCTTGTCCACCAGCATAAGCAGGATTATGACAAGCTACACAATTTTCAACTTTTTGGTAATTATGATGAGCACCAATGTTGGCAATACGCATATCAGTATCAGCGTAACCTTCCATTGGGCTATGACATCTAATACATGCTGCACTAGACACAGCATCTTTTGCAGAAACAGCAAGTTCGCCAGTAGCAGGAATAAAATCTACTGGCGTTGATAAAATCTTATCACTTACTGCTGTACCATCAGCCATCGTAACGTCATAGGCACGAATAAACACACGGACTAAATCGTTTGCATCACCACTTGCTAATACCACAGGCGCATTACCATCATGTGCCCAAGTACCAGTATAAGTACCAGGATTAGCTTCATCTTCAACTAATGTACAAGCATCGACTACAGCGCCGCCTCGAGCTGCGGCAGTACCGGTTAAGGTACAATACATGCTGCTACCAAAATCATTGGCAAGTGCATGGTTTGTCCACAACATTGGTGCGCCAGTGTCAGTAGCATTAGCTGATTGACTGGTCACGTATAACGCAACTTTATCAAGCCCAGTGTATGGAACGTCCGCTCCGCCACTTCCTTTACCTGTTACAGTAAATTTAACGTTAAATGGATCAGCACCTACTACGACGATATCCGTAGGAGCCAGTGTTAAGGTAAAGTCATAGGCATTTTCAACTGTTGTAACAACCGAACCAGCTGGAGTACCAGGCGTGCCAGGTGTTCCATCTGTACCCGCGGCACCAGCAGCTCCGTCAGCACCATCACTGCCGTCAGAACCACAACCGGTCACACCTAACGCTGCAATAAACGCTGCAGCAAGTAATGTTCTATTATATTTCTTCATTTTAAATCCCCCGATTTAAATTTGTAGGTTTTACGCATCTAAAATATAAGGAAATAGAACAAAACACCCGTCTGCAGTGGTAAACCTGTGAGGTTTGGTTACAAATTCGTTAACAGTAATCGATAGTTTTAGTTTTAGGTATACGCAAAAATGAAACCGTCAGTTTCAGATTAAGTAACCCTAAAGAGGTATTAAATGTATTTTGATAATGTAAAAAATAGTGGGTGACCAATAAAAAACCATAAAATCAGCGATTTACATAAATAATGGCTATAAAAAAGATTCAGACCACAAAATTAAGTGTTCTGAATCTCATCAAAAAATGTTACCAATCTTCACACTAGCAATGACTTAATGATATTGATTATCACTTCCTTAACATTTGACGAATAACGGCGGTAGTGTTCTGCTCGCTCAATTAAACAATAACTTGGCATAGCCATCACGCTATTGAGCTTATTAAATTCATCATGTGGAAGTTTTTCTACTCGTAATTGAGGAATTTGTTGCGCAAACGAACCTTCATTACAAATCGTAATGGCTAAGCTGTCCATGGTCAGTATGTGCCAATACCAATCTTCGAGTTTTCTTGCGCACTCAATATCTTCTAGTAGCAAACCATGGGTTTGACAATATAACTCTAAAGGATCAATACGATTGTTAAAGCCTTTACAGCGTAAATACACCACAGGGTGTTGAATAATATCTTCTAACTTGATGTTCTCAACACTACCCCAAAATGAATGGTTAATATTACCTACAACGCATAAAGACGTCACATTGGCAATAGGATAAGCCTCTAAACCATGAGCATCTTGAGTTTCAAAGCCAATACCAAAATCGAGTTCGCCATTGTAAATCAACTCTTCCGTGTCAGCTTGCCAACTGTGAAGTTTAACTTTGCCGATAACATCACGCGGAAGCTTACTTAACGCAATGGCTACACTGGTAATAATGCTCGGCGATACTGCAATATGTAAAATCGGTGTTTGATGGTGATTTAAGCGGTCGTCTGCCACTCGCTCAATTTGGCTCACCATGTCACACAATTGGCATACAGGCTGGTACAAACGTTCAGCTAATGGGGTCGGTTTTAGCCCTTGTTGGCGACGAAAAAATAATTCGTCATTAAAAATAGCCCTTAATGATGTTAAACATCGACTAATTTTTGGCGCGGATACAGCAAGCTCTTTGGCTGCAAAATTAGCAAAGCCAGTTTCGTAAATGAGCTTAAACACCAACAAACTAAATACATCTAATTCGCTGACTTTTTTCAGTGCTTGAATATCCACATATCACCTAATCTGCTGTAATGAGGCGATTAAATTAACATGTATCCAAATAAAAAAAATTGATCTAGTGCTGAAAAATGCTATCAACTTCAGCTTTTGTTAATGAACGAAATTCACCCAACGCTAACTGGCTATCAAGCACGATTTCACCAATAGATTCACGATGTAGCGCCACCACCGGATTTCTAAAACGACCAAACATTCGCTTAATTTGATGGTACTTACCTTCACGCAACACCACCCGAGCTTGATGACTTGATAATACCGTGAGTTGTGCCGGTAATGTGGTGATGTCTTCAAATTCAAAATACATCCCTTTAGCGAATGCCTCTACATACCCTTGCTCTAGCGGATTAGCTAAGGTTACCAGATACTGTTTGTCGACTTTATGCTGCGGCGACATTAATGCTTCGGACCATTTAGCGTCGTTGGTTAATAATAATAACCCGGTAGAATGTAAATCTAATCTACCAGCAATATGTAACATATCAGTGTTGACGCCAGTTATTAATCCTAATGCCGTAGCGTGTTTATCATCAATGGTTGCACTTACTACCCCATCAGGTTTATTAAGCATATAGTACTGTTTTTGATATTGACGCAGCACCACACCATTACATTCAATATGAGTAAACTCATCAATTTGTAAGTCTGGTGACTTAGCAAACTGGCCATCGACAAGCACTTTATTGGTGACTAACAATAGCCGAACCGCTTTTTTGGGGATTTGTAACGTACCAGCAATAAATTGGTCCAGTCGACCTCGTTTAGACACCATAAAACTTCACCAATATAGAATGATACCAATTTGTTTAAGAATACCTTATTCTGTTAAAAGGCAAAAACATTAAGGAGTAACATGCTTTCGCAACCTGCTAGTACAGATTTGCGCCCAGATATGACCAGCGCTGAATTAAAACAGGCGATTAAGTCACTGGATCAATATTTACAAGATAACATTTTTCAAAGTGCAATTAATGACACCTTGAATAAGCGATCACATTTTTTCGATGCGCTATTATGCCAACTTTGGCAACCCTTCGAATTAGATCCCGCGCGTATCTCGCTCAATGCAGTTGGGGGTTACGGCCGGCAAACCTTACATCCTTTCTCTGATATCGACATCTGCGTTATTCACGATGGTCCATTAACGCCTACGGAAGCCGCTTCTGTAAGCCAATTTCTGACTCAACTTTGGGATCTTAATCTCGATTTAGGTCACGCTGTACGCAGTTTAACTGACACATTCCAAGCGTGTAAGGATGACGTAACCATTGCAACCAGTTTACTGGAAATTCGTCATTTATTCGGTAATAGTCAGCACCAACAGCAAGTGTTGAATGCACTGTACGGCCAGGATTTATGGCAAAGCCAAGCATTTTTTAATGCCAAACTCAGCGAACAACAAGAGCGTCATGCCAAAGCGCAAGGCACCTCATACAGTATTGAACCCAATCTTAAAACCAGCCCAGGTGGTATGCGTGATATTCAAACCCTTACCTGGGTTGCTCGCAAACATTTCGGCGTTGCCAATATGCAATCACTACGTCGCTTTGGTTTTTTAACTAATGACGAATATGCTGAATTAATGGAGTGCCAACACTTTTTATTTAGAGTGCGCTTTGCCTTACATCAAGCAGCCCAACGTTCTGAAAATCGTTTATTACTGCAATACCAAGCTGAAGTGGCTAAATTAATGGGTTTTGGTGATGGTATGCCCATCGGTGAAAGCGGCAATATTGCTATTGAAAAAATGATGCGCCAATTATTTCGCGCCATGAAGCGCATCAGCGAGTTAAACAAAATTTTAATGGCGTATTTCCAACGAGAAATTATTCCAGAGCTCAATCCACAAATAATCGCGATTAACGATAATTTTGAAATTGTTGATAAGTACATTCACGTTCGCGACGAAACCGTATTTATCGATCGCACCCAAATTATGGCGTTATTTGAGTTTATCGCGATTCATCACGACAAAATAATCGGTATTACCGCAGAAACCTTACGATCTTTACGCCAAGTAAGACGTCGTTTAATGGGTGATTTACAAGATTTTCAGCGTTGTCGAGAGCAATTTAAAGCGATATTTGTTCACCCTCAAGGCATGGGACTCGCCATCACCTTGATGCATCAACACGGTATTTTAGCCTCTTATTTACCGCAATGGCGTGAAGTTGTTGGCCAGATGCAGTTTGACTTATTCCATGCCTATACAGTCGATGAGCACACCCACAAGGTGCTTAAAAATATATATATCTACGGAAACGACATCAAAACGTTGGATAAAGATCTGGCATTAGCCGCTGATATTTATCAAAAAATGTCTAATAAGTCGACGCTGTTATTTGCTGCATTGTTTCATGATTTAGCCAAAGGCCGTGGCGGTGACCATAGTAAACTCGGTGCTGTTGATGCCAATTTATTTGCTAAGTTTCATGGCTTAAAAGTGTCACAAGAGAAACTGATTTGCTGGCTAGTAGAAAATCATTTGTTAATGTCTATTACCTCACAACGCATGGATATTTATGATCCTGATGTCGTGAATGCTTTTGCCAAAAAAGTAGGTACCTTAACCCGTTTAGACGCCCTGTACTGCCTGACCATTGCCGACATTCAGGCAACCAATGATGATCTGTGGAATGACTGGAAAGCGTCACTATTAAAAGATTTGTATTTTGTTACTCGTAAAGCACTGCGCAATGGTTTTGAAAATATTCTGCAACTGCGTACTTTGGTACGGGAACACAAACAAGAAGCACTGAATTTATTAGCCACAGATGACGATAGCAGTAACGATATCAAAAAATTATGGCGTCGTTTACCTATCGCCTTTTTCAGTAATGCCGAAGCGGATGATATCGCCAGATACACCCAAGCGATGATTAACCACGATCTTACGCCTGTAACAGACAATCAATACAACACGCTAATTTTACTCGACGATGTCGTGGTAAAAGGTTGCAGTGACGTGTTTGTTTACACCAAAGACAGACACGGATTGTTTGTAAAATTATTCAATACATTAGCGACATTACGTATTTCGGTGAAACAGGCACAAATAGCCCGAACTAAAGACGGTTATGTGGTTGAGTCATTTAAAGTACTCGATTTTGATGAAAAGCCAATTACCAGTGCACAGCGTCGTGAACAAGTCATCAACAAGTTACATCAAGTGCTGGATAAAGGTATTAATTTACCGAAAAAACGCCAGTCTAGACGGCATCAGAGTTTCGATAATCAGCCCAATATCGAATTTTTGCATTCACGAAAGTCGACCCGTAGCTTAGTCAATGTGTCAGCATTAGACACCAGTGAGTTTATGGAACAAATTGCCAGTGCATTCAGGGAATTGGATTTGAATATTCATTCGGCCACCATCAGTACGGTCGGCGAACGCGCAGACAATGTATTTTTATTATCCAATAAAGACGATCAGCAGTTAACCCCTGAACAACAGCAGCAATTGTCGGCAGCATTAATGCAAGCTATCACCACAGACGAATAACGACCTTAATCAGCCAGTGTTGTTGATACAAATGAGCCATGTGTGAATGAATCACCATGGCGCTTTTATTTCACCACTAAGCAGGCTTTGAGCAAACTGATGACTATGCGATAATCATGCCCATCAACTGCCGTAAATTAGGTCATCATGTCACAAGCCTTTAGTTATACTGCTGAATATGTACTAGACAAGTCGTACTTTGAAGAATGCTATCTGCAATCAATTCATCCCAGCACATCACCAAAACGTTTTATTAAAACCGCCATTTTTGCACTGGTTGGTTTGGCTATTTTAATGCTCGACACACTAAGCCCAACATCAATGAGCACCAAAGAAACCTACTATTTAGGTTACTTTTTTATTGGCTTAGCCGTGGTAGAGTTTTTGAGTATTCGTTTTAATAAAACCTGGTGGTTATGGCGTCAAATGATGAGTAAAGCGGCAGGTGAGCATGTCAATCTTACAATAGATGATAATGGTATCAATAGTCAGTCGCTGCATGTTAATCAACAGATTTTGTGGACCGATATTTATCGAATTACTGAAACCGATGCGGGCTTGTTAATTAAACTGCAAAAAACCACGACTTATTTGTCTAAACGCTGCTTAGATAAAAGTGCTATCGACTTTATCAATCAAAAACAATAACTTAAAAACAACTGAGTACTAGTTCAAGACAGTATTTAAATATAGTAGTTCAAGACAGTAGTTAAATACAGTAGATCAAAAAACACCACGTTTAGGCTAACGCATTCGCAATGCGTGGACGAATGTCGCTAAGTAACTCATCTTCAAACCATGGATTACGACTAAGCCAAATATTATTGCGCGGACTGGGGTGTGGGATTGGGATATAACGAGGCCCAAACCTGCGCCATTGCTGCACTGTTTCGGTTAATGTTTTTGGCTTATCGGTTAAATAATACTGTTGTGCATATTGCCCCACCAGCAAGACCAACTTGACGTTAACTAACTGCTGCAGCAATAAACCATGCCATTTAGGCGCGCATTCTGGCCGAGGAGGTAAGTCGCCAGATTTTCCTTTACCAGAACCGGCATAACTGCCCGGATAACAAAAGCCCATCGGCATAATAGCAATCTGTTTGGCATCGTAAAAAACGTCTCTCGTTACCCCTAACCACAGACGCAATCGGTCGCCACTGGCGTCATCAAATGGAATACCCGACAAATGTACTTTACGTCCAGGGGCCTGACCGATGATCAACACTTTTGCTTGCGGATCAATTTGCACTACTGGACGTACACCATCTACCAGGCTTGATACGCAAAGTTGACAACTTTTTACTTGAGTGAGCAACGAAACCATATTCAATACCTTACTTTTTGTATATAAAATCATAAAAAGCGCGTTAATCGCTATATCTAACGGAACTAAGCTGCAGTAGTATTTGTCAAAATAACAAAGTTCTCCCAAGAAGGAACAACCATGCAACATTCACGTCATTCACGTTTAGCCCTTACGACTTTAGCTGCTATGTTAATTAGCGGTACAGCGATGAGTTTTAGTGCTGCTGCACTTCCCCAAGCACCCGTTAGCGATGTAGTTTCATTAAAAGAAGCCTGCCAGCAAATTGCACTTGAAGACCAACTGCCAGAAAGTGAAGTCGGCGCATTTTTGCTTGATTGCGTTAACGACCAATTAACCGAAATGGGCTACGAACGTGTTGCGAGTCTAGATTAAGCCAATACTAAACCCAATGCGAAGCCAATACTAAACCAATACTAAGCCTAGACTACCCTCATGATGACGAGTATCAACTGACTCCCATAAAAAAACGCCATTAAGGCGTTTTTTTATGGGAGTCACCGTTGTTTGAGTAACATAAGCTTAAAACGCTTGGCAAAATATTCCAATCGATGCACCGATGGCAACAAACCAAGACAATGAACGTAATGTGCCAAAATTCAATAAATACAGCGCATGGTAAACCAGCCGTGCGACCACATGTACTATGGCTAAAAGCGCAACAATATCGGTGACATTATTGGTCAGTAATGCTGTTAATACTGCAATCCCAAATACGATTACCGATTCAAATGCATTTTGATGCCCTGCTAATGCTCGCGCCCCAAAACCGGTTAATTGAGCTTGCTGGGCTCTTGGATGGTCATTGTCATATCGGCCTAATTTAGCCATTGCCATCGCTAATGGAACTTTTGCCGCATACGGCAACAGCATGGCAATCAATAAACATATCAGTATCGTCTGCATAATCTATCCTTAGTTATTAATATTCTTATTATGTGTAGCTGTGTTTTAGTTGTATTCGTTGTATTCGTTACGATTGAACGCGTTGTGTTAACCACTAGTGTAATCAGAACAAAATAACATAATCTACCGGCCTTAATAACAACCTAATTCATATAATGCTTAAGCACTCATCTGCAAAATCGTAAATTATTGTTTCACCTTATAAATCAATCACAAGTTAACACATCAACAACATTTTAGTGACTAGTCTACACTTTAACTTGAAAGATCTTTCGCAGCACCACGGTCATTACTAATACCTCCTAACAAGAATAATGGCTGTACCCAGTCAATCTTGTCATGGGTAAACATGAATAGCAGTAAACATAATAACCACAAATGCAAGGAATACATCATGAATATGAAAGCACAAAGCAGCTTAACCGGCGCAGCATTAGCACTCGCAATGGCAAGCTTATCAGGTCAGGCTATGGCCGCTGAAACAAGCACGGCACCTTTGGCAGCAGGCGAAACAGATTTAGTCCATTGTTACGGCGTTAACACCTGCAAAGGCCATAACGATTGTAAAACAGCCGACAATGCCTGTGGCGGTCAAGCAAGTTGTAAAGGCACTGGTTTTGTTGGCATGCCTTCAAAAGCCTGTGCTGATGTAGGCGGCACGCAAAAAGATGATTGGGTTGGTAAAGTCACTAAAGCCGATTTAGTACATTGTTACGGTGTTAACGTCTGTAAAGGCCATAACGATTGTAAAGGTGCTGATAACGCTTGTGGCGGTATGGCAAGTTGTAAAGGCACTGGTTTTGTTAGCACTACAGCAAAATCTTGTGCTGATATTGGCGGTAAAACAAGCTAATTAAGCTTCGTTTGATGACGCTGTCACCTACTATTGTGACAGGGTCATCAGCTTACTATCTCAATTATTAACGCAAGTTTTGCCTAAATCAAGCTAGAAAATTTGCATTAAAATAGGATTCACCATGCCAGATACGCGCATTACAGAAGACTTTCTCGGATTTGGCTTGGGCTTACGAACCGACCATTTTGAATACATTTTGCAACACCAGCCAGATATTGACTGGTTTGAAGTGCTATCTGAAAACTACTTAGTCGCTGGTGGTAAACCCCGATATTATTTAGAAGCCATTGCCGAACAATATCCTGTAGTGATGCATGGCGTATCAATGTCGATAGGCAGTACCGATCCTTTAGACATGGATTACTTAAAAGCCCTTAAAAAGCTCAGTAACGACATTCAACCTAAATGGATATCTGATCATATTTGCTGGACCTCAATTCACGGCGTCAATAGCCATGACTTACTGCCACTGCCTTATACCGAAGAAACCGTTAATCATGTAGCGCAGCGAGTTCGGCAAGTACAAGACGTACTCGGTCGTCGAATTTTACTGGAAAACGTCTCAAGCTATTTGTCTTACCAAGACTCGACCATGGATGAATGGGATTTTTTAAGCCAAGTAGCAGAAGCCGCAGATTGCTTAATATTACTCGACATCAATAATATTTATGTCAGCGCCCGTAATCATCATTTTAATCCACTCGATTACCTTAAAAAAATCGACCCACGCCGGGTACAACAGTTTCACTTAGCTGGCCACAGCGATTTTGGTGATTATGTCATTGATACCCACGACCACGATATTCCGCCGTCAGTGTGGACCTTATACCAAGCGGCACTAGAGCGCTTTGGCGCGGTTAGCACCATGATTGAGCGCGACGCTAATATTCCCGAGTTCCCAGCGTTATACCAAGAATTACTCGAAGCGAAAAACATTGCTCAGTTAACCTTGCCCGACGACCCTGCCCTAGCACGCTCACAGTTTGGCACTCGTTCACTTGATGACGTCAGCAAATTCATCAGCGCTAATCATGCTTCATCGCAAAAAGTCAGGGCATAAACATGAGTCGTTTAGCTGAAATTCAACAACAATTTATGCAATATTTACTGTCTGATGGTTCGGATACACAGTACGGACAGATTCAGTCGGTGATGAAAGCAAACGTGTCTGAACAAGCGGGGATCAGCGCCGATGATCGCCTACAAATTTATGCAAATGCTTACCGAATTCGATTAAAAGAAACCATTGAAACCGACCACCAGCTGCTAGGTTTGTATTTGGGTGACGATTTATTCGATAAAATGGCAGCCGACTATACTCGTCAATATCCATCAAGTAATAAATCACTGCGCCAGTTTTGTGATGGTTTACCGGATTTTTTACAGCAAGATGCGTTTTTTAAACAGCATCCCATTATTGCCGATTTAGCGCGATTCGAACGCCGTTTACTCAATGCATTTGATGCAGCCGATTGTGCCCGTACAAGCTTTAGCGACTTACAGGCCATATCACCAAAATTGTGGCCCAATTGCTGTTTACGCTTTCATCCTAGCGTACAAATATTCACTTGTAACAGTAATGCAGTCGAAGCTTGGCAAGCCTTGAAAATAGATACCGCACCACCGACGCCAGACTATGAGTCGCCTAGAGCGTGGTTATTATGGCGGGGAGAGTCTCGCTTAACCGAGTTTGTGTCGTTATCGACAGAGCAACATGCGTTGTTACTTGGGTTTATTCAGGGCAACAACTTTGCCGACCAGTGCGAACAAATGCTGCAATGGCACGACGAGCAATCTGCGCCAATGATGGTACTGCAAACCATGCAAACCTGGTTTCAACGCGGCTTAATTCGAGCAGTTGTGAGTAAGTAGCTAATTTACGTTAACGCATTTCAGGACAAAGCTTGATAACTACTTTCTCGTCGTCCCGGCAGTGCTTTTGAGACGGGAAGACGATTAAATTACCCTGAGTAAGTTGACAACTTACTCAGGGTAATTTAATCTGGTGTGGGCGAAGCGCCACGACGTTAGTGGCCGTAGGCCATATTTGAAAAACGCTTTAAGGCTTCAACTCTCTTTTGGAAAATATAACTCGAAACAATCAGACTTTATTCATCATTAGTCAGTGTTAACTCTGCTGTGAAGGCAACCATACTTTAACGCTTAAGCCGCCTTCTGGGCGGTTTTGCATGCTAATTCGGCCACCGTGGGCTTCAATAATTTCACGGCATAATGGCAAGCCAATGCCAGTACCAGATTGTTTAGTTGAGTAAAACGGTAACAAGGCTTGCGACAATACCTCGCTAGACATCCCGCAACCTTGGTCATCTACTTTGATTAATAACCCGTTAATTGGATGAGTCACTTCCTCAAACGTTATCGACACAGTGTCTGCCTCCGCGCCAGACTCGTGAGCGTTTTTAAGCAGATTGATAAAGACTTGTTCTAATTGCACTGCATCGAGCTTGATTGGATTAACTGGTAAAGGTGATAACAGGTTAAATGGGTATTGCTGCGCTAATTGCTGGGTCATCTTAGCCCAATCAATTGAGGCTTTTTGTGGCAGTGGTAACTTAGCAAACTGAGCATAATGGGAAATAAATTGGCTCAGGTGTGTGGTGCGATTTTCGATGGTATCAAAAATCAATTGCAGCTTACTGTTGTCTAAGTGCTGGGTTAAAAACTTACCGGAGTTGACCATAGAAGCAATGGGCGCGACCGAGTTATTAAGCTCGTGGCTAATAATTCGAATCACCTTTTTCCACACAGCCACTTCTTGGCGGTTAAGTTCTTTGGTGAGCTGTTTAAGCAAAATTAAATGGTGCTGCTGATTGTTTTGAGTGAAGCGGCCACGAGAGATATGCCAGGTTTCAACGTCGCTACTGTCAGCATCAGTATTAGAATGACTATCAACACCATCGGCCCCGCTACCGCCCATCGAAAACAGTCCTTCTTGCTCACTGCTTAACGCCGCTTTAAGCGTGTCGGGTAACATCACCACAAGATCAGGTAACAACATGCCTTCTACTTTGACACCCTGATTAAACAAATGTCTTGCTGCGCCATTGGCGTAAATGACTCGCTGGGAATTATCGATTAATAGCATGACATTAGGTGAGTTCTGAATCACTTTATCGAGCATTAACTCGCGCTGATAAATAAACTGTCGCTCACTACGCAATTTTGCCGATGCTTGGTTATATAAGCTCACTAGCGCATCTAATTGTGGTTCGCCGTAGGGATGCAGCGACACACTAAAATCATTATCTTTAAAGTTAAGTAGACCGATTTCCAATGCTTGCAGACTTTCACTTAATCGTCTTGTTAGCCACATACTGCAAAAATAACACACCGCCAGCATCACAATAATAGCCAACCATAAGGTGTCATCACCCAATGTAAGCCACACTAAAGCGCCTGACATCGCTCCCAAAAGGCAGCTCAACATGTTACTGATCAGCAATTTAGTGCGCAGTGATAACATCATTATCTAGTCACCCTAAGGCCATATTTCTCCATACGGCGATAAAGGGCTTGTCTACTTAAGCCAAACGATTTTGCTACTCTGGCAATGACGCCATTATATTGCGCTAAAGCGTCTTCTAGCTGTTGCTTATCGGGTTCGCAAATCGACTGAGTTTCATCAATGCCCTGATCTTGTTGGCCAAGATGATGCTCAACAACAAGCACATGCTGGGTAGCCGGGCCGCCATTAGCTATCGCCATCAAGCCAAAGTCATCAATCGTTAATTGTGGTGACTTAGCTAATAGCGCCGCCCTTTTACAGGCGTTTTCTAATTCACGCACATTACCCGACCAACTGTGATTAATTAACGCCTGTTGGGTCGACTTATCAAGGCTAAAATTGACACCAATAAAGTGTTTCACTAACGGTAAAATATCGTCCTGGCGTTGATTCAATGGTGATATGGCTAGCTCAATGACATTTAAACGGTAAAACAAATCTTCACGAAAACGCCCATGAGCAATGTCGTCGGCTAAATCCGCGTTGGTAGCACTAATCACCCGCACATTCACTTTGCGGGTTTGATGACTGCCTAAACGTTCAAACTCACCGGTTTGTAACACACGCAATAGTTTCACTTGGCCAGATAATGGCAAATTACCAATTTCATCTAAAAATAATGTGCCACCATCGGCAGCTTCAAAACGGCCCATACGGGTTTTATTGGCGCCCGTAAAAGCGCCCGCTTCTGCGCCAAACAATTCGGCCTCTAATAAATCCATTGGTAAAGCACCAATGTTGACCTTAATAAACGGTTTGTCTTTTAATGGCGAGTTGGCCTGTAAAATATCGGCTATTTTGTCTTTGCCCGCACCATTTGGGCCAGTGATCATCACCGACACATCGGATCGCGCAACTTGCAATGCCAAATCAACACAGCGCTGCATGGCGCCACTACCAAAAATTAAGCCACATAAATCGGCGCCATTAATGGCCGACATGCGTTCACTGTCTATCCGGGTTAATTGGCTATTTTGCTGAGACAGTCGATAAATTGATAATAGGTTGCTAATACTATTAAGCAGCTTAGCGTCATCCCACGGTTTCCCCATGTAATCGGCCGCACCGGCTTTAACCAATTCGACAGCGGTTTCTAATTGGGTCCACGCGGTCATTAAAATAATCGGTAAATTAGGCTGTAACTGACGCAATGCGTAAAACAGTTGCTTGCCTTCTTCACCCGAGGTGGTATCACGGCTAAAGTTCATGTCTTGAATGACTAAGCTGATCTCTTTATTAGTCACAATCTCAATAGCCGCTTCTGGTGAATGACAAAAAATTGCCTGATAGCCATGCAGTTCAATCATTAACGCAAGCGCTTGGCAAATGGCGTGATTGTCATCAACAATTAAAATATTATCCATTACGATGATGTTGTTCTCATTGAGTTATATCCAAATATCTGTATTTATTAGTCACGTTTATAAGCCTAGCACGCTAGGGCAAAATTCAATACATTAGCAATGACTGTCTCGCATAGAGTCTCAAGCTGAGTACCAAGCTGAGTACCAAGCTGAGCCTCTAATGGTATGCGGTCTACACACTGCGCGTTGCCATGGCGGGTGAAATATTAGCCGCCTTAGCTGCGGGCACTATTACCGCTAGCGTAGTTACAACCAGCAAACCAATAACAGAGATAATCGGATAAATCACCGGTACCATAGGTAAGCTATACAGTGACATTAATTGCTGCCCAAGTACCAACGATAGCATGCCACCGATGACCCCACCGACAATACAAATTAGGTAATTTTCCACCATAAAGTATTCAATAATGTCACGTTTACGTGCACCCAGCGCGCGGCGAGTGCCTATTTGTTTGGTGCGGCGTTGAATATTAAACATCACCATACCGGTTAATCCCAACGCTGTAATTAATAACAATAACACCACCATAATACTTAACACTGTCGCCATTAAACGGTGGTTACTGTAAGTTAAATTTTTAATCGTGGTGAGTGTTTGGAAGTTTTCCACTACACGGTTTGGGTTTTCTGCATACAAGGCTTTACTAATGGCTTCTTCTAACGCTGGAATATGTTCAGGTAATGCCCGCACCATGTATGATTTATTACTACTACTGCCACCAAAATCGATATTCTGGATCACGCTGTATTCAAAGTTTTCGTGGTCAACCCAAGCACCTTGCAGCTTATCAACTACGCCTATAATGGTCACGGCTTGCTCACCTTGATACATGGTTTTACCTAAAGGTGACTCATCGCCCCAAAAGGCTTTGGCTAACGGTTGCGACACTAACGCCATCATGCCGCTGTCATCTAAGCTGGTATTAATTTCATCGGCGGTAAAATTTCGCCCGGCAATTAACTTCGCTCCCATCACATTGAGTAAGTGCTCATTACCCAAATAAAAGGCAAACCCAGGGGTGCTTTTAGCGGTATCGGCATCTGGGCCGTCAACATAGCGATCCATCCATCCGCTGCCGCTTAACGGCAACATATTGCTGTAACTGGCATCAATTACATTGGGCAGCGAACGCAAAATTTGTTGGTCAACTTGGTTTTGTTTCATGTTGTCGATAGCAGGATCGAAATTATACAGGTTAAAGGTCAGGATCTGATCTTCGGCATAGCCAGATTCTCGCTGCATTAGCGACAAACGTTCGTTAATAATAAAGCTCGCATTGGCGACTATCGCAACTGACAAAATAATCTGCAATAGCAATAAAACCGGCGCACTTTTACTGCGCATTAAACTGGATAAAATCGGTTTGATATGTAACATGGTGATGTCCTTTCTTAAGCTTAACTGGAGTTATTGGGCTTTTAAATACACACTGGGTTTAGTGCGGCACACCACCCAAGCAGGGTAAACCCCAGCCAATACCGCGGTAGAAATAGCAATTAATGGCGTGATAATCCACATACTGGCATCAAGTCCAGTAACACTTTGGTCCATTGAAAAATAGCTATGCAGCGCCGTTAACGACCCCCAAGCCCATAACAAACCCACTACGCCACCGATAAAACCAATCATACCCACTTCGACCATATACTGACTAAAAATCTGTCCACGACTGGCACCAATAGCACGACGAACACCCACCTCTGGCGCACGCTTTAAAAACTTGGTTAGCAACAGCCCGAGAATATTCACCAAGCAAACGCTTAAAAACAGCAAGCTTAAACCGACGAGTATTTTGTTATCTTTGGGCACCACATCGTTATCTTCAAGCCATTTCGCGATGTCGCTAATTTGCACTGATTCGCTAGGGATTTTAGCGGTATCAGTAAAGCGGCCGAGCGCTCTTTGCTGCTCAACATAACGCGTTAACCAGCCTAAAAAGCTTTGTTTCTGCTCATCGGTGTTCAGTTCAGTCCAAAATTGAATCCATACTTTTTCTGACGCTAAGCGGTCGCTGTATGTGATCATGGGTTCGAACTTCCAACCGCTGGTGTTACCCCATACATCAAATTCTTCTTGGCCTGTTAACGAAAACGGAATGAATATCTCTTCAGCATCATTAAAGGCACCATTAAGTGGATCGTAGTATTTAGGTTGCGGATTCCAGTCATCAATCACCCCAACAATTTGATAAGGTTTACGGTCTAAAAAGAGTGTTTTGCCTACGCTATTTTTACCTTCAAAAAAGCGTAAATTTAATTTTTGACTAATCACCACTTGGTAAGCTGGGCGTAAATCAACACTGGTATCCCAGTAACTGCCATAAATAAAGGGTACCGAAAAAATCCGAAAAAAGTCTCTGTCGGTTAACCGAACGCTGTTCAACACGGGTTCAATTTTAGGATTGTCAGATTGCAATGCTAAGCCAGTTCGATAAGTCGCTGCTTTGAGGCTTAATTCTTTGTTATTGCGTAAGTTCATCGCATCCATATAGGTGATGCTTGGAATAAACTCATCCCAGGTATCCAAGCCTTGGCTCCACAACTGCACTGAATTAATCACCTCACTGCGATCGCCCGCCGGATTATAAGACATAGTTTTATAGACATTGAGCGTAGTGATAGTAATGCCGATACCAATCGAAATCGCTAATACCATCAACATCGATAACATCGGCGTTTTACGGATACTTCGCCACGCTAAATCACAATAGTAAAAAAACATAGTGTTCCCCTTAGCGAGTGCCGGTAGCAGCTGGTTGGTACATCGAAAAATCACATACTTGACCATCAACAATTTGAATATTGCGCTGGGCACGACGCGCAAGCTCTGAGTCATGTGTCACCATAATAATGGTGGTGCCTTGTTGATTGATATTTTCAAGTAATTCCATCACCTGGCGCGCCATTAAGCTGTCTAAATTACCGGTTGGTTCATCGGCTAATAAAAACCGTGGTTCGCCTGCTAATGCACGCGCAATGGCGACACGTTGTTGTTGTCCGCCAGACAATTGCGTCGGTAAGTGTTTCATCCGCGCACCTAAGCCTACTTGTTCTAATGCTGATTCTACTCGGCGCTTACGCTCACTGGCATTCATACCGCGATAACGCAATGGCACTTCGACGTTTTCGGCCAGGTTAAGGTCAGGAATAAGGTTGAACCCCTGAAAGATAAAGCCAATTTTTTCATTACGGACTTTAGCGCTTTTGTTGTCACTTAAATTCGACACATTAACGCCATCAAGGCTGAACTCGCCAGAAGTGAAGCCTTCGAGCAAACCCGCAATATTCAAAAAGGTGGTTTTACCTGAACCAGACGGGCCTGTCACCGCAACAAACTCACCTTCTTTCACTTCAAGGTTAAAGTCGCGTAGCGCATGGGTTTCAACTAAGTCAGTTTTGAATACTTTACTGATATTTTTCATGGATAACATAATGGCTTCCTTGGTTAATTCGGTTGTCGCATCCCAGCGCCTAGGGCTGATAATGTCAATCTTGCAAATCTGAATACGGCTTTGTTAAATACTTTTGTTTTTAATGTTATTGGCGTCAGTGCCGTTAGTATCAGTCATGGCTAAAACAGCAGCTTAATCTTGACCATGTCGCTAATATCAATATGCAAACTAACGGTAGGACTAATATCTCTTAATCGATTCGAAACCTGGCTACTCATGTCAATTAATTGCAAACTAACCGATAACCAATCTGTATGATTATCAATGCGATAACTCACCGCTATTGCGAGAATAAATAACGCCAGTAGCGCGATAAGCTGTCTACGTTGAATAAAAGTCATAGAATGTCCTTACTCCGTTGAGTGTTTGGTTATTTGATTCGTTATTGATTTAGCTATCGACTTAATTATCAACTTAGCTATCGGATTTGAATTGTTGGATCATTTTTAAAGGTTTCGGTACCGGATATCACCCATACATCACCCTCTTCACCGCCTTCAAGCACTTCAACTTGGCTCATACTGCGTGCGCCCAATTTAACGACTTTCTTATGAGCAACAGCGTCACTCACTTGATACGCCACTTCGCCGCCCATATTGAGAAAATCACCGCGTTTCACTATCAACACATTGGGTCTGTTTTCCAGTAAGACTCGGGCAGACAAACGCTGATTTTGACGTAACGACAAAGTGTTACTGTCAGCAAAACGCACTCGGGCGGTCACTTCACGATTACGTACTTCGGGTGAAATTGACGATAATTGGCCTACCACATTAACGTTACCAAAACTCAGCTCGACATCCATCCCTAAACCCAGTTCATCGGCATAAGACTCTGGCACAGCTAACTCAGCTTCAAAGGCAGTTAAATCGACCACAGTTAATATTGGTTGGCTGGCGGCAATACGGGCTTTTTGTTCCACCAGCCAGTTACCAATAATGCCGCTAACCGGCGCGATAATACTCAAGGCGTTGGCTTGACGAGTTAACTCTCTCACGACTAAAGCCTGGCGTTGTACTTCAAGGGTGCGGTTTTTAATTTCAAAACTGAGGGTATCGCGCATAAGCTCGACTTCTTGCTGGGCATGCTTATGTAATAATTTGGCTTTGTGTAAATCATCTTTGCTTTTTTCAAAATCGATTTTGCTGATCAAACTCGACTCAATCAATTGATCGCCACGACGGCTTTCACGATCAGCCGCTTCTAAATCCACTTTCGCCATGTCTAAAATCTGGCTAACGCGCAATTGCTCACGGCGAGCATCTAACTTGGCACGCTCTAAACTGCCCTGCATGCCTTCAAGCATCGACTGCTGTTGTTGCAATTCACTTTGTAAACGCGGGCTTTCAATCTTGGCTACCACTTGCCCCAGCTCAACTTCATCACCTGGCTGACTTAATAGCGTCACCACACCTTCTTCCGTGCTATATAAAATCGGCGCATTGGCCGCGACAATTTTACCGGTAGTGGCAATATCTCGCACCAACGTGCCACGGGTTAAGGTTGCCAAACGTAAATCTGCACCATCAACCGAGCGTTGATTACTGTCATGACTTAAACTCGCCCACACCAACGCGCTCATCAATATGGCACCACAACCTATCATCAAGGGTAAGCGCAATTTACGGCCTAACTTAGGCGCAATAACAGTATCTTGGCTACTTGTGTCTTTAATCATCTCAGGTCCTTAGGTAACGCGCTGACCGCACCCACCTCTTCACATTTATGCCAAGATAAAGCACAAGCCATGCCAATAGTTATTTATTGTTTATTTTCAGAATGATAAGGATTTAAAAAGATAACCGAACACTCTAGAAGTGTCCGCGGACAGCGTTGAAAACTGTCCGATCATTGAGAAAGTGTCCGAGCGGACACTTATGGTTTTATGTATAGCGGGGGTTACCTTGTTAATAACTTTCTCGTCGTCCCGGTAGTGCTTTTGAGCCGGGATCCAGGTGTTTGTTTATGCTTTGTACTTATGGCCTACGGCCACTAACGTCGTGGCGCTTCACCCACACCAGACCAAGAGGAAATTAACGGCTATTCCCTCTTGGAACTCCCAGCCGCCACATCAAAATTATCTGAAAAGCGATAATTTCGCGACGTGGTTGAATCCAGCTTTTAACTTCGTCTGTGTGTTCTTCGGCCTTATTCGAAAATGCTAACGCTTCCGATGGGGCGTCCCTTCCCCTCGAAAGCTAACTGGCCGTCCATGGCCAGCTCACGTCATTTTCTTCAACGGCCTCAAGTTCAGAGTTGAATTTGCACATTTCTAACCTAGGCATCTAACTAATTTAGGTACAAAAATTGGTTAGAGCAACATAAAAATGGGTATCTTAGTTATTCTAAATGTGCAGATGATTAAGCGAGACGCCGCGAGCACATCCATGTGGGCTTAACCAAAACATCCCTGTTTTGGATACTCGCTGACTCATCTACACCAGTAATTTAATTCTCTTCGATATAGCCTTTTGTGTATCTAGTAGTAAGACTTAAACAAAAATTAAAACTATTTCAGCTAGTTAAGTAAAGCGAGGATGTTGATAACCGGGGGATGTTTCCTTTTCATCATGACGTAAATTAAACAGCAATATTTTCAAAAACTTATGTTTTGCAGAAATTTAAACCATGAATGACTATGAATGATCTTTTTGGCTGGCTTGTATTTTATTTAACTCTTGAGACAAAACACTTTCCATTGTGTCGTGTTGCGGTAGTTGTTTTTCAAGTATATCAACTAGTTCATTATATTTAGGTGAAGCACCAAGTTGTGGCAACAATATCGTTAAAATAACTAAGGGAATAGCCAAATAGGCAAACTGTTCTTCAGGTAAAACACCAAACAACATGGCGATTAAAAGGCCAACTAATATCGCAAATAACACTGGCTGGAACAGTTTACTTTTGTTTCGTGATTTAATGGCAGCTTTAACAACTGCCACTTCTTTTTGAGTCATATCCATTATCAAATATCCATAAAAAATAATGTTTTAGTATTTGTGCTTAACACGGTTTACAAAGCATAAATCACTTGTTGGACTTGGTCGATACCATATATACATTTTAGGTAACTTTTACTTAACATGATGCTGTAATCATTTTCTTCAACAGATCCAAGTTCAAGGTTGAATTTATACATTTGTAAGCTGAGGCTAACTCGTTTTTTAGACAAACGTTAGTTTAAGATATGGCCTGCGGCCACTAACGCTTAAGATCGCAAGGTTCCACCCTGCACGGGCCAAAAGGGGATCAACAGCAATCCCCTCTTGGATCACCCCTGCCGTTCCGGCAACATTTTCGCTATTTAACCAAACAACAGCAGCGAAAAAATTGCGACGGAAATTGAGCCAGCTTTAAACCGTATTTGAATCCTGCCTCGGCCCTTTTTGCAATAAAGAGTGAAAATGCTAACGCTTCCGATGGGGCGTCCCTTCCCCTCGTAAGCTAGCTGGCCGTCCATGACCAGCTCACGTCATTTTCTTCAACGGCCTCAAGTCCAGAGTTGAATTTGAATATTTCTAGCCGAGGCATCTAAGTCATTTATGGGCAGAAGCATTTTAGAATTTGAGTCTACTACCATTAGGGAAATGTATGGCTATGAGAGTCGTTAACGTCCTGTTAGCTATACTGTGCACTAATTGTTATAACATGATTTAATCACTGATATTAAAACCAATAGCTTTAGACAATCAGTTTTATTGTACGACCCGACTTTTCTTCCATGGGCGCTTTCATGTCTATTTAGTTTTGATGAGCTAACTTCACTATTAAACTCTATTTTTTGAAAATAGTTCTCAACTATTTCTTTAATATTATGTAATTTACTTTTGAGTTCAATATTACTATTTCCTGGTAATTCTAGAGTATTGTTTAGCCCATGAATGTAACGTATTTTTGTAAAATCACCATCATTTGCTAGAAATACCAACATTGCTTCAATTATTGAGAATAACGATGGAATACAAATATTGAAATAGCCTAATTCATAAGCTGTTATAACTTCTTTTAGCATTAAATCATATGGGGATATTAGTATTAAGCTAGGTCTATTTAACTCAGCTAAAACAATTGTATTAAACTCTCTTCCATAAAATAGTTCTAAGAGCTCAACATTCGATTTAGTTGAATTAGCTTTAAATTTAATATAACTATTTAAATTTATTCCATCTGGAAGACACCAGCCGTTTAATACAATATCACTGTCTAAACCAACGATTGCGCCCTCAATAATTCTATGGATTTTTAATAAATCATTCATATGTACAAACTCATTAATATAGCGCCCACTTAAGCGGACAGAAATAGTTGGCTAAAATAGTGTAGCGCAGCAAAACATAGCCAACTGTTTATGTTCCGTTTAAAGTGCTTGTAAAAAAACCATGCCACACATTGTTTAAACAGCAACCAACTTACAGCCTGAATATTTCAGCCCAGCAAAAGTGGTTGAGTCAAAAAAATAGTACCACCCATTATTTAAGCAGGTATCCAGACTAGGCATTGTTAAAACTCATCAAGTAGTCATTGTGCAAGAAGTAGTAATCGAGGGTACTTTTTACTAGGTAACACTTGACCAGATTGGCATAGACCTGCCAACTCACTTTTTAAGTTATAATCTCCTTCATGAATTGATACTAGGTAGAAAGATAGCCGCCATTCGTCAAACAAGTTTGGTTGTTCAATGTGTTCACAGACGTCAACTAACCTGCCATCATCAACACAGCTGAACTCCACACCTGATCCATGCTTTTTGAAGTTCCAATACATATCATCAACTTTAATTCTGCCATGCTTTGGCAGGTTGAATAACAATGAATAATTAGTACATTCCGGATGCTCATTCAATAAAGCTTTAGTCAGTTTTTTTTGTGTTGATATGAATACTTTTATATCTGCTAATAACAAATCTGTGCCACCCATCATTTGAATAATGCTTTTGAGACAAAAATCTGTCTACAGCATCGGCTCAAGATAACCAAACCCAATAAATATCAATTACTTGACCAAAATAAAGTGAAGTACCTTATTTTCTTTGTCGTTTCTTTCGCCGTAAGTCTCGAGCCATAGCCTCTGTCGTCGGGTATTTGGGTAGCACTAACCACAAAACAATATAAGCGAATACTGGAATGGCAAAAAATAGGCTCGTTAACAAAAATACTAACCTGATGCTGTTTTTTCGTAAATGATAATACTCTGCAATACCGGAGCAAACTCCAGCAATAATCGCAGATTCTCCACGTGTTAGTACTTTTATATTATCTAGACTTTCCATGTCACCTCCAATTGGCTGTTAACGTTTTAGTATTCATGCCTTGAAATGTTGGCAGAGTTTAAATCATTTGTAGTGCTAGGCCGATGTCGCATCGGTAACTTTTTTACTCATCATATGATGCTATAGGAATTTGCTTTTTTACGGTAGTTTTTTGTACAATCTTACGGCTAATTGTCTGTTCTGATTACACCTTTTGAGGTAGGGTTTATTGTATTTCATCTTTTTCTTTGCTCGGTTATTGCTTTTCCCCTGATACACCTTGCTAACTCGGAATGAGGGAAACGAGCAATATGCCTTGCTTGTAAAGGGACAAATTCAACTCTGGACTTGAGGACGTTGAAGAAAATAGCGTGAAGCTCACATGGATGTGAGCTTAGCTTTCGCGGTACAGGATGTACCATCGGAAGCGTTAGCATTTTCGAATAAGGCCGAAGAAGATTTCAAACGAAGTCAAAAGCTGGATCAATCCCCATGGCGACCTTTTCGCTGTTTGAAAATGTTGCGGGGCGGCTGGGAGTTCCAAGAGGGAACAGCCGTTGGTTTCCTCTTGGTCTGGTGTGGGCGAAGCGCCACGACGTTAGTGGCCGCAGGCCATAAAAGCAACAAGCAAACACCCGGATTCCGGCTCAAAAGCATTACCGGAATGACAAAGTATTTGGCCCGTGCAGGGTGGAACCTTGCGATGTTAATTCAAACGAAGTTTGAACAAAAAAGCTGGGTCCCGGCTCACAATCATTACCGGGATGACGGAATAAGAAATCGAATATACCGCCACGACGAAATAAGAAATCGAATATGCCGCCGCGACGAAATAAAGTCTTACTTTCTTACTTTATCCAACGCCCCGCAAACCGCATTAACGCCTTGAATTGCCCTTGGGGTTGCCCGATGCAGTAAATCGGCATCAAACTGATATATATGCTGGTTTTTTACCGCGGGTAGTTCAGGCCAGTCAGACCAATTGATACCTAAAATATTGCCTTCATCTTGGCTTTGTAAAATCACTTCAGCGCCGGTTAGTAACACATTTTCGATGCTAATTTGTGGGTACTCACTTGCTGCATCATAAAATACATTTTCACCATGACACACTTCAATAAGGTTTTGGATCCAACTGCCCTTAGCCACTGTCATCAGTGGCGTTGACCATAATTGATAGAACACTTTTACCGCTGGTTTCGTTTGGTTTTGCAACGTAATATCAGCCAACTGCTGACGATAGTCATCTGCCACTTGCTTGGCTTTAACCGAATGTCCGGTGAGTTTACCCAGCAGTTCAATATCCGTGGCAACATCAGCTAAGCTTTTAGGATCACTATTCACAACGGTAAAACCTAAATCACGTAACTGATTAATGTCTTCCATTTTATTACCGCTTTGCCACACCAGCACCAAATCGGGATTCAGTTCTATCACTCGCTCGATTTGAATACCGTAATAACCACCAATACTCGGAATATTCTTAGCTGCTGCAGGGAAGTCGGCATAATCGGTGGTGGCAACAATTGAGTCGCCGGCACCAATAGCAAACAGCATTTCAACGCCATGAGGCGATAAAGCAATAATCCGTTTAGCGTGTGGCTTATCTTGTAAATCATCTGAAGCCGTCGATTCAGCCGCGGGTAAAACGAGTGATACAGATGAGAGTCCAATCACTGTGATGAGCGTTAAAAATACACGTAGCAAAATACTGTCCTTAATCGAAATGTTTTTAATAATGGTTAGTAATAGTGGTGACTAATAGTGGTTGCTATTAGTGGTTGCTAGCACTCGTTATTTAATGATGGTGTTAACACAGATTATTGCACCAGTTTATCGGGCCAACCATGGTTATCAATGTAATTTACTAAATTTTTCGGTCGATAATTACTGTCATTCAGCCAGCGCGTTTTAACCGACTGATGCAATAATATCGGCGCTTGCTCGGGGTCAAGCTCGCGTATAAAGCGTTTTTTAACCCGATAAAAGCTGCGATATGAATCTTGAATATCCGCCATAGGATTAGGCAATAAAGCATCGGCTAAATGTAACTCGACCGTTAAGTTAACTGCTCGCGCTTGGCTTATCATCCACTGCAACGCTATATCAGACAAGGTGCTACCGTCATCATTGGGGGCAACGCTACCACCAATATTACTGTGGGCGCCAATAAACCAAACCTGCTGTATGTCTATGCTGGTACGAGGTGCCCAAATGGTTGGTTCAAAATCGCTGCGATGCTCATCTAACGCGAGTGCATGGCGAGCCACTTTGACATTTCGGCCTAACTTGGCGTCATAAAACTCATCTTTATCTTCAAACATGCCTAAAAAAGACAGCGGGATCCCCATCGCCCCTACGGTGTCCCACACGCCAACAAAAGCCACTTCACGTGAAGGATGCGAATGTTGCTGACGAAACGCCACAGAGCGATCACCATCTGGTGAAAAAGGTTGAGTTTTCATTTTATAGTGGTCAAACGCTTGCTGAATAAGCTTGGCATCTGGTCGAGTGACAATACCGCAATTATTGATGAGGCCACACAAACAACGCACTGTGTATGCACCACGGCTAAAACCAAACAGGTATATCTCGTCGCCAGGAGAGTAGTTTTGCACTATGTAGCGATAAGCATCCATAATGTTTTTATGTAAGCCGCGCCCAGTTGCCCCACCAATCATGGAGTCATAGTACGAACCAATTCCCCAATCGTAAAACACCTGTTGCGGTACACCATCATCAGCAATGGGTTTGATGGCTCTGGCGAGTTTAAGTACATTAGTGGCGTGATCTTTTTCAAGATCTTTTTCTGGCCGATTCCAGGTTCCATCGGCACAAATGACAATACGTTTATTCATATCAATCCCTGACATTCTCTGAGCGAACATTCATAACAATTATCATAGCCATAATAGACTAAATGCCTATTTTAACCATCGGCTAAATAACCAATACTCGACAGCTCACTTAATCATTCGAGTAACTGACCATGATAACAGCAGAACAAAGTGTATTAATGATTGTAGACGTACAAGGCAAGCTAGCCCAGGTTATGCAGCAATCAGCTCAACTACACCAAAAGCTTGCAGTATTAATTCAAGGTGCACAACTATTTGATATTCCGATTATTTGGTTAGAACAATTACCCAATAAATTAGGCCATACCAGCGACGAACTCGCACAAATATTATCGCAAACAACTAAACCTATCGCTAAAGAGCACTTTAGTGGCTGGCATTGTGAAGAAGCAAAGCAACAACTTAAAGCATTAAACCGCAATAATGTCATTCTTGCGGGTATCGAAACCCATGTTTGCGTTTACCAAACGTGTAAAGATTTACTGGCCAACGACTATCAAGTGCATCTTGTTGCCGATGCTGTTGCATCACGGGGTACAGACAATAAAGTACTTGGGGTGCAAATGATGCTTAATGATGGTGCCAATCTCACCAATGTTGAATCACTACTGTTTGAGCTGCAACATGTTGCCCAAGGTGACCGCTTTAAGGCTCTACTGAAATTGATAAAGTAGCCATATGATATCGGTGTGGGTATGATGTTAAAAAATATAACAATAACATCATACCGCTATGCATCAATTTGATCGGCCCATTATTATTTTATCCGCGCCTCGTTCAGGCAGCACTTTGTTGTTTGAAGTTCTATCAAAAAGCCAGTCCATATGGACCATTGGCGGCGAAAGTCATGCGCTAATTGAAACCATACCCAAGCTGAATATCGCCTATCGTCAATTTAGTTCTAATGCGTTAACGGAACAAGATATCGATGACGAATTACACCAGCAATTACTGCTACGTTTTAGCGATGCGCTGCAAGATAATCAGGGTAATAAACCCGATAGTATTGATACGACTAATATCCGCTTTTTAGAAAAAACCCCAAAAAACAGTTTGCGGGTCGACTTTTTTAATGCGCTGTTTCCCGACGCTTTATTTATCTATTTAGTGAGGGAGCCTAAAGAAAACATCAGCAGTATTATGCAAGCGTGGCGGTCGAATAAGTTTGTCACTTACCCAAATCTACCGGGATGGGATAAGCGTAATTGGTCGCTACTGTTACCAGAAAAATGGCAGCAACTTAATCGCCAGCCATTACAGGCTATTGCCGCGTTTCAATGGCAATCCGCTAATGAAGCGATTATGGATTCATTGCAAAAGATTGACAGTAATCGCTGGTGCATGGTGTCTTATGATCAATTAATTGCAGATCCTGCGAAAACCGTTAAGCAGCTATGCCAATTTACCGGTACGGATTTTGACCCTGCTTTAGCGCAATTATGCAGTAAGCCATTAGCGCATTCTCGCTACACCATCTCGACACCTAAAGCCAATAAGTGGCTCGAAAATTATCATGACATCGCCAAAATTTGGCCGAGTACGGCTGCAACACTGAACAAAATCAATCGTCATTTACGCCAGCGCGGTCATCCCATCTATGACACTCAATGGCAGCAACACGACATTGCAGAGCCTGTAGCACTGACACCCGAACCAACTGAAAAACTCGCTACGCCAAGCGAGCAAAATGTATCTCGTAACAGTCCCTGCCCTTGTGGGTCTGGCAAACGATTTAAGCAATGCCATGGCCAGTTGCGTTAGCCAATTGCATTAGTCATTTGTAAATAGTCAGTAGAACGGGTAAAAATACCTTGTAAAGAAAATCATAACGTTAAGCGCCGCATACAGAGAGCCCAATTATGAAGTTACCCCATGAGTTTTATCAGTTACCTTTTCGCTTTGATGTTGGTCAATTAACCAAAGAGATCGGACAATTTACCGAAGAAGATTGGGTAACTCATCATGAAGGTTTTCAGGGCAATTCGGCTATTCCGTTAATATCGGTCAATGGCGAGTTTAATAATGATTTTAAAGGGCCAATGCAGCCCACTGCGGCGTTAGCAAAAAGCCCTTACATAAAACAAATACTCGCTTCGTTTGGTGAGGTGCTCAGCCGCTCAAGATTAATGCGCTTAGCGCCAGGTGCACAAGTGCCACTGCATTCAGACATTAATTACCATTGGTATAAACGGGTACGAGTGCATATTCCCATTACCACCACTGAACAAGTACAGTTTTTTTGCCATGACAAACAAGTGCACATGGGTGCCGGAGAGTGTTGGATTTTCGACTCTTGGAAGCTCCACAAAGTGGAGAATAACAGCGACCAATACCGAGTTCATTTAGTGGTTGATTTAGCAGGTTCTAGTCAATTTTGGCGCACGGTGTTTCAACACTCGCGTTCAATCGCAGATGATCAATCAACAACATTAAACAGTCAATTCGTCGGTTTTAACCCAGACTCACCTACAACCTTCATCACCGAGCAATTTAATGCCCCAGTGATCATGCCTGTTGCTGAGGTTGAATACTTAACTAATGAGCTGTTAACTGAGGTTAAGCACAACCCTGTAAATCAGATTGCCGAAGTGAATGCATTTTCAGTAGTCATCGCAGAGTTTGTGGCCGATTGGCGGATGTTATGGCTGCAATATGAGTGCACTAAAGCAGGTTGGCCGCATTATCATGAGCTACGTGAACAAACCATGATCAAAGCACTACAGTGCGCTAAATCACTGCAACTGACTCATTCTGGTTCGGCGGTAAAGGCGTTCGAACAATTGGTTATCGTGGCGTGTATGAATGTTGAACTTAGTGAGCAATTAGCAACACGCAAACAGGCTATTACTTCGCCAAAAAACTCACCAGAAAGTGCAAATTTAGCATCCGTAAAATCTGCATCAGCAACATCAACATCAACAATAATACCAAAAACAGCAGCTGCAAATAACGCCCGCACTATTGCTGCACCGCCATCTCGCAATAGTCCTTGCCCCTGCGGCAGTGGCGAGCGCTATAAAGCCTGTCACGGTAAAGTGAATTAGTGAGACGAATACCTGCATAGGTTTATCTGAGAATATATATAGAAATGGCGCCCTGAGGCGCCATTTCTATAAAGTCAGCCAAACTAGGTTGTTTTGGCTTATAGCAAATTCTTATTCCAAGTTCTGCTTAACTAAAGAATTGCAGTGCTGCTTTTTTCGCAATGGCATCCAACTCGGCTATTTGCTCAGGTATAAAAGCTTGATATTTGTCTGCCTGACCAATTGCCTTAGGATTCATAGGCTGCCTAACTTGACTAGCGCTAGGCGTTAATACGGCTCGGTCAGACTCATAAAAGGTAAAACATTGCGCTTGAGTCGTTAACTCACAGTAATCTAATATTCGTTGAATTTGTGACTCTGGCTCACGCACTAATTGCTCAAAACAAACATGTAAAATCTCATTAGGGTACAACCTATCCCAATGTTGCATGATGTCTAAATAGTGTTGCCAATAACTTGAAATACCCGCAAACGAATACGAATAGTCATGACCAAAACTGAAAAACTGCTTAAATACACTCAAGCCATTGTCGACGGTATTACGTACCACATTGATGATTTTTGCTTGAGGAAATAAGGTTTTAATTAGCCCTATGTGTAAAAAGTTATTTGGGTTTTTATCGATTACATAGGTTGGTGCATCGCTAAAGTAATGATTCACTTCAGCTAAATACCGTTGGCGGAATTGATCGATATGACTGGCAGAAAGCTGACTTAGTCTTGCATTATAGCCACCCGACATGTCCATTTGCAGCGCAAAGCGTTCCATAAACGGTAACTCATCGGTAGCACCAACGTCACTGTGACAAGCCAAAATCTGCTCTACTAATGTGGTACCAGAACGAGGCATACCAACAATAAAAATTGGTGTTTGACTCGCGGTCGGCAAGCTATCAATATGTGGCGATGGTGTATGCCCAAGTAGTGACAACACAATATTGGCAAACTGGGCTTGTTTAAACGGTCTGTGCTGCGCCATTATTTGATTGGCTAATAACATCGACTCACAGGCTTTATCGATTTGCTGTGTTTGCTCGTAAGCTTTACACAAAGCAAAATATACCAACGCCTGATTTTGTTTGCTTAACGACTCATCGGTTGCAAAACCTTGCAATAAGGTTACATCAGCCGTGCTGAATCGATACTGCTTTAAATCTGCCAAACTCCAATAGCCTACACCCACTTGCTTTGGGCTTAATTGAATATATTGCTGATAAAAATCTGCCGCTCGTAACGTGTCGCCTTTGGCTTTATATATATGACCTAAATTAAGCTGCACAGCGGGGTCAGAAAAATCATTTGCTACACACCATTCAAAACATTGTTCAGCTAAGGCCATATCACCGACTTTAGTGGCGACTAATCCGAGTTTGTATTGATTTCCCCCTAGGTTACTTTGGGTATTAATTAATTGTAATAAATACGTTTTCGCCAAGAAAAAGTCTTGTTTCACTTCAGCAATAGCCAATAAGCCAGTCAACACTGAAACCGCATGGGGATCAATAGTTGCTGCACTGACAAAATAGTTTTCGGCCTCGTTATATTGTTGTTGCTGTAAATGAATCTGACCTAATAAGCTCAATGCCCCAAGGTGTTTATCATCACGCTTAACCACTTTACGTGCGTACATTCTGGCCGATGAATAGTTTTTAGACTGAAACAGCGCTTCAGCTTGACTTAAATATTGTTCAATAATACTCAAACTAGGGTCCTTATTATTGTTTTGCTCACCCAAAGAATGGCTTAAATGCCTCTAAAATCAGAGTAACATAGAAAATAGTAAATTTTGACCACGCTATTGGCTCATATTGAACGAAATAATCAACTTCAGCGTACAATTATTTATATTCGCTACGAGTTCATGCGACACAAGTGAGATCTGATGAAAAATAATGAAGCTAAAGTGCCAACCAGTCGATTGTCCCGATTATCAAAAATGGGCGGACTGGCTTCTCGCCTTGCGGGTAATGTGCTGTTAGAAGGGGCAAAGCAGCTTAGCCAGGGTAAATCGCCGTCAATGCAACAACTGATGATGACCCCTAAAAATATTGGTCATGTGGCAGATAAGCTGTCGCAACTGCGCGGCGCTGCCATGAAAGTAGGGCAAATGTTGTCAATGGATGCCGGTGACTTAGTGCCTCCTGAATTGGCTGAAATATTGGCGAAGCTGCGTTCTGACGCTAAAGCCATGCCGCACAAACAATTAACTCAATTATTAGTTCAGCACTGGGGCCATGACTGGCTAGCACCTTTTGCCCAATTTGAACTGCGCCCGTTTGCCGCCGCATCTATCGGCCAAGTACATCTAGCCTATTTGGATACTGGCGAAAAGCTGGCGATAAAGATTCAATATCCAGGGATCCGCGACAGCATCGACAGCGACATAGATAACGTTGCCAGCCTATTAAAAGTCTCGCGGTTAATCCCCGCTAACGTAAAACTCGATACTTTATTGGCCGAAGCTAAAGCGCAGTTGCATAACGAAGCAGACTATCACTTTGAAGCACAGCAAATCGCACTTTATCAGCAACAGTTAGGCGACAGCCCTCACTTCATCGTGCCTAAGGTGTATCCGAAATTGAGCAACGACAGCATTTTATGCATGCAATTTGTTGAAGGCGTCGCGATTGAATCGGTCGAACAGTATCCGCAAGATGTGCGTGACAAGGTTGCCAGTGCCTTGATGGAGCTGTGTTTTAAAGAGCTGTTTTGTTTTCAACTGGTGCAAAGCGATCCTAATTTTGCCAATTTCCAGTATCAAGCCGACAGCCAGAAAATTGTATTACTCGACTTTGGCGCCACTCGCACCATTAGCGACACATTATCGCAAGGTTATATGCAATTGATGCAAGGTGCGATTGCCGATGATAAACAACAAATGATACAAGCGGCACAACAAATCGGCTTTTTTCAAGACGCCATCGACCCACAACAAAAACAACTGATTATTGATATTTTTTACCAAGCTTGTGAGCCATTACGTACTCAAGGAACGTATGATTTTGGTGCAAGTAATTTGGCTAAAAGGATCACTCAGGCAGGTAAAGCCATGAGCACTCAACAAAATGAATGGCACACACCACCGACCGATGCTATTTTCATACATCGCAAGTTAGCAGGCATGTATTTATTAGCCGCTAAACTTAACGCCAATATTAATGTACACGCCCTGTTTAATCAGGTAGTTAATAGTAAAAACGAATAAGTTAACAAATAAGTAAAATAGATATATAAAATTGGTGTTTATTCACCCCAACAAGGAGAGTCACAATGTTCAGCCACATCATGCTTGGTGCTAATGATATCGACAAATCAAAAACCTTTTACGACGCCACACTTGGCGCACTAGGCATTAAACCTGGGATGATTGATCCTAAAGGCCGTTGTTTTTATGTTACTAGCGCAGGTGTATTTGCCCTCACTAAACCGCTTAATGGTGAACCCGCTTGTAATGGTAATGGCAGCACCATAGGTTTTCATGCCGATAGCGCAGAGCAAGCCAATGCTTGGCATGCTGCTGGTGTTGCGAGTGGTGGCGAAGCTTGCGAAGATGCTCCTGGTGTTCGCGACAGTCCAAATGGTCCATTATATCTAGCTTACTTACGCGACCCTTCTGGTAACAAAGTCTGTGTATTGCACAGACCAAAGGCATAATCGTCGTTATTTATAGTAACGTCTCTTATCAATAACTATGTCCAAATATAGATGAAACCAGTACGGTTTCATCTATTATTGATAGCTTAAGAATTGATAGCTTAAGAATTGATAGTTTTGAATTAATAGCTTAAGGCTATTGCCCATCGATTCGTTCAACACTATCCGCTTAACTCAACCAATGTCATCAGGCATGACTTCCCTCTATGTTATCCATTACTCACAAATTCAGTGATACACTTTAACGCCTATTCTTTTCGGCTGAACTTTGACTGAACGTTAATTGAGTACCATTATGTTTTCACGAATATTGATATTACTAGTTGGTTTTATTTGCTGTGTACCGCTTGCGATGAGCGCTGAGTCATCAGGCCAACTGACTATTACACCGCTCAGTAGCAATGCTTTGGTTACGGCTAACCAAGCTCAAGCGACACAAATCCAACTATTTGAATACCAGTCATATTTCAAAACTGAAGACTTTGGTTTGGTCGATGCTAATGGCTTAGTGGTTGTTGAAGGCAAAGAGGCTTATTTAATCGATACTCCATGGAGCGAGAAAGACACTATTGCGTTAGTCGAGTGGATAAAGCAGCAAGAGTTTGTACTCAAAGCCAGTATTTCGACTCATTCTCATGCCGACCGCACGGCTGGGATAGGTTATTTAAACAGTATTGGGGTTAGCACTCATGTGTCTGC
This sequence comes from Shewanella sp. TB7-MNA-CIBAN-0143, assembly GCF_040310065.1. Taxonomy (NCBI): domain Bacteria; kingdom Pseudomonadati; phylum Pseudomonadota; class Gammaproteobacteria; order Alteromonadales; family Shewanellaceae; genus Shewanella; species Shewanella sp. TB7-MNA-CIBAN-0143. Next base: position 141,999 of record NZ_JBEOPL010000001.1, on the reverse strand, counting down.
AATGACTCAGAAAATATTGACCACACAACATCAAACTCTCGCAAATCAGCCGTTTGATGGTGACTCGTTTACCCTAGCTAATGGTTTACTCGAAGCTCGCTATTTAGGCGCTGGCCATACGCTAGATAACATTGTGGTATGGCTCCCTAAGGCGCAATTACTGTTTGGCGGCTGCCTGGTAAAAAGCGCTCACAGTAAGAGTATGGGCTACATTGCAGAGGCATCGTTAACCGATTGGCCAGTAACGATTAGTAAGGTTAAAGCGACATATCCTGACGCTGAGGTTATTGTGCCAGGGCATGGCGCCATTGGTAATGCTCAGTTGCTTGATCATACTCAAGGGTTGGTTAACGATTTCCTTGCCAAACTACGTTTAGATTAACATTCCAAAACAACCGAGCTCAGTAAATAATGCATCTGCTAGTTTGAAAGGGTAAAATAGCCGCCCTTTAGTGTAGTGAGTGTGTTTTTGATGTCTGTTAACGACCCGTGCTTTATTCCTTTTAATGATGCGATAGCTTTCAATAACACGCTTGCCGAACAAGGGTTACCTGAATCTTTTACCTTCCCGTTTTATTATCAACCTCATCCATTGACGATACTGGCAGCACAGCAGTTGCAGCAGGTGTTACTTGAGACGAATCCCTGGGGACATAATTTTGGCTTAGACAGCGAACATGACCTTGGCATGGTCATTGGTAAGATGTTTGGTGTGTTGGTGGTTAAAGACACGCACGGGCAACTTGGTTTTTTAGCCGCATTTTCAGGTAAGTTAGCCGACCAAAATATCTTGCCGCCGTTTGTGCCGCCGGTGTTTGATATGCTGACCCAAGACAGTTTTTTCAGTCATGAAAATAAACAGATTAACCAAATTAATCTGTCGATTAGTCAGCAAGAAGCCAATCCAGTACTGGCAACATTAACCGCGACGTTAACTGCGCAACAACACCAAGCGGAAAGTGAACTTGAGCAGCAACGTAACGCAATAGTTGAAGGTCGTAAAATGCGTAAGCTGCAACGTGAGCAAGCAGATGATGCATTAGCGCAAGCAAGCATTAACGACGGTAGCCATAAAACATTGTCTATCGAGTTAAGCCGTCAAAGTGTGCAACAAAAGCATCAGCTGAACGCGTTAAAGCAACAGTGGCAGACTCAAATTGAAGTCACTAAACTGGCCTTAGATGCACTTGCGCAGCAAATCAAACAGCTTAAACGTCAGCGCAAACAACTTTCAAATGGATTACAAAACAAACTTTTTGCTCAATATCAGTTTTTGAATGTCTTGGGTGAAGCGCGAGATTTAAACGATATATTCAATGACGCACCTAACCATTTGCCACCTGCAGGTGCGGGTGAATGTGCTGCACCTAAGTTATTACAATACGCGTTTACACATCAATTGACCCCGATTGCCATGGCAGAGTTTTGGTGGGGTTCATCGCCTAAATCTGAGATAAAACAGCACAAAAACTTCTACCCCGCTTGTCACGGAAAATGCCGACCTATTTTGACACACATGCTAAAAGGCATACAAGTTGATAACGATCCACTGTTGATTAATCCGGGTAAAGATCAGCACATTGATATTATTTATCAAGATGATGCGATGGTGATTATTAATAAACCTGCGGAACTATTATCGGTACCTGGCAAAAATATCACCGACTCGGTGTTTAGCCGTATGCAGCAGCTGTTCCCCAATGCGACGGGGCCGCTGATAGTCCATCGCCTAGACATGTCGACCTCAGGCTTAATGGTGATTGCTCTCACCAAAGAAGCCAACAAAGCCCTACAACAACAGTTTATTCAACGCAGCGTGACCAAACGTTATATCGCGTTAATTGAGGGGGTGCCTAGCCAAGATGAGGGTGATATTAGTTTGCCATTGCGGGTAGATTTAGACGACCGTCCTAAGCAGCTAGTGTGTTATGAACATGGCAAGCATGCCGAGACGCATTGGCAGGTATTTAAGCGTCAACAACATCAAACCTTAGTTCACTTGTATCCTAAAACGGGTCGAACCCATCAGTTACGCATGCATTGTGCTCATCATGACGGATTGCACATGCCAATAGTAGGTGATGATTTATACGGTGTTGCGACCAACAGATTGCATTTACACGCCCAATATTTAGGCTTAAATCATCCAGTGACCGCCGAAGATATGGTGTTTGAAATCAAAGCCGATTTTGAATAGAGCAGTCGTATAATATAATCGCTTTTTGCTGAAAGTAGAAACGATAAAACCGATATTGAATTAACAATATCGGTTTATTTGATTAGTCTCAGTTCTATTGATTAGAAGTTACTAGGTTGCTCTTCTAAATGCATTTGCTCGACTAAACCTTTACCAGTACGTTGTTGGTAGGTAGATTCCGCTTGTTGCATTCTACTACGGCCGCTCGTCACCATGTTTTGGCCTTGTTCAATTGAACTCTCGCCTTCAGCAACGTTGGTATTGCCGTCTTCAATCAGCTCTTTACCATCTGCATACTTATCATCAGCATCTTCCCAAGCATCGGCTACATCATCCAACCTATCGACTAACACTACTGCACGGGCACCATTTTGAGCGCCGTTTAATGTATTCGCCATCGACTGAAATAGTTGACGTTGTTGCTGCGCAGCTTGTTTGGCTTGTGCTATTAACGCTTCACCTTCACGAATTTGGTTTTTACCTTTACCGATTAACTCACGCCCATCGATTAATAAACTGTTACCTTTTCTGAGGTCTTTTTGTCCTTGTTCCCACTGCTGAGACAAGTCGAGGTGTTGCTCACCTTCGGCTTTCACTTTAGACGCGAAATTATTCTGCGGTGCAGCACATCCAGATAGGCTAATAACACTGACAACAAACAAACTACACAGTACTGATTTCATGTAAACGTCTCTATATATGTGGTTAGGAAAGCGGCGCAATTAGATAGTTTAGTCAGTAAAATAGCAAGTACTGCGGCACATTAAATCGCGTTAATGAATCTAGTGTACTCGGGGGACAACAGCGCCGATTGATAAACTCAATAGTAAAAAACTCATCGACTTTTTATCTGTTTACTCAATTGATTTATTGCACCGTATCACCTCTGGCTATCAGTATGTTTTTGTCACTGCTAATGGGTAAAAATGCTATTCATATCACTGGCTATTTACGCTGATAATTTTATTTGACGAGCATTCGCCATCACAATAGCGCCCCCGAAGAGTAAGCTTATTTGATCAGCTTTATAGCAGTTTATTCTTGAAAGAGATAAGCGAGTCAGTTTGATAGCAGCGTGCTTATATGGAGCAGAAAATACATGGCGGATTACCAACATCGACTTAATTCACGAGGATTACGCAAGGAGAAAAAGTACAACAATGGCTCTAAAAAAGCGAACCTGGTGCTTTATTTAGTTAAAATAATACAGTGGTTAACTAATGGGTTAGCTTATCAATAAGCTAACCCATATAGATAAATAATGTTACAACTCAAACAACACATCAGTGCGGATAATGTATTTAACCCCAGAGAAAATAGGCTCTGAGCTGTGAATACAATGCAGCGGATGCATGCCATGTGGGAAACACAACACACTCCCCGCAGGCGTTCGCACATCAACTTGGCGCATATTATCACCGTGTTTTGCTGGTAAGCTTGGGTTGTCGGCATTGACTAAAAAGCGCGTTGCACCGCCTTCAAAGTCTTCTGTCAGTAAAATTAAAAATGTCAGCAGACTGTAGCGATCACCAAAGGCATCTCGCACTAACTGACCATCTACAACTTGGCTTCCAGGCCACGAACCATCTGAATGTGGCTTAAAGAAATCGCCTTCGTTATAGCGATAAAAACGAAAACGATTATTTAATCCTAAAGCAGCTTTACCACCAAAAATGCCCAAGTTATCATCCATAAGATGCTTAACTCTACTCCAAATCACTTGCTCTGTGGTGTTATCAACTACCCAGGTTAAGCTGTCGTTATGGCGTACATTGCGTGGTAATGACACCGCGGCGTCGGGTAAAAAGCCCATCGACTCACTGACCGAAATTAACCGTTTGCACTCATCTGGCGTCAATACATTCATTAATTGGAACGCACCTGGTACTTCGGCTAACATTTTTTTACTCACGTTAGCCCGCTCAGCATCCGTCAGCTCTGCTTCATTAAGCTCAGCCACATTAGCTTGATGATTAGCCCATGTTGGCAAAGCCGGATGTTCAGCACCGGGTTCTAGTGCCACCACAAAATAATCTGAATTTACACTTGTTGTGTTCATTTGTTTATACCTTTAACCATAAAATGGGCTAGCAATGCTTTACTAAAAAATGTGCTAATGACTGTTTACTAATGATGTTCTACAAATAAAAGCTTACTAATGACGGCTTACTCATCAATATGGGTTAAACCCAAAAATTAATAACTCATCACTCGCACTTGGGCAAATTGGCGATGCCCTGCAGCAGTACCATGAAAACCAAAACCACTATGCTTTGCTCCTACCCATGGAGCATTGCCCGCACCAGCACCTTGATTAACCCCAACCATGCCAGCTTCAAGTTGTTCAGCAACGGCTTTGGCACCTTGACCACCAAACACGACTGCAGCTAAACCATAGTGACTGTTATTAGCACGACGAATGGCTTCATCAATATCACTAAAACGGCTGATAGCCACCACAGGGCCAAAGGTTTCTTCACGTTCTAGGAGCATGTCAGGGGTAATACCTGAGACCACAGTAGGTTGAATAAACGGTAATGGATACTCATCACTACCGAGTAAAAAGCTCGCTCCTTTGGCTTTGGCATCTTGCAACTGTTCAAGCACTTTTTGGTGTTGGGTTGGATTCACTATGGGGCCAATATTCACATTAGCGTCGTCCCATTTACCGACACGGTAACGACTGGCTAAAGCCAACACCTTTTGTTCAAACTCATCAGCAATACGCTCATCCACGTAAACGCGCTCTGTTGAAGTGCACATCTGTCCGGCATTTTCAAACGAACTAGCGACTGCAAATCTAACCGCGGAATCGATATTAGCGCTAGCCATCACAATCAAGGGGTCATTACCGCCAAGCTCCATCACTAACCTTTTTAAGCCAGACGCAGCATTGGCCATAATGTGTTTACCTGCGGCCATCGACCCAGTAAACGCCACCATATTAATGTCTGCTGCCACTAATGCTTGGCCAAGGGCTTTATCACCTTGAACCACTTGCAACACATGTTCTGGCAGCACCTTATTAAGGGTATTAATGAATAACTCGGCCACCAGCGGAGTTTGTTCAGACGGCTTTAATATCACACTGTTACCCGCAATTAAGGCAGGCATTAGTAAGTTGTTAGCCATGGCTATCGGATAGTTCCACGGCGAAATCACTGCCACTACACCTAATGGTCGATATTGTAATTCGGTGCGATTATCAACTTGTTCAGTGGTTAGTGCATCGCTTATTTCACCGGCAAAATAAGGTGCATTTTGCACTGTACCGCCAACTTCATAGGTGGCACGGCGATAATCTTTACCCATTTCTTGGCCAATTAATGTTGCCAGTTCATCTTGCACTGCCACAAGCTGCTGATATGCCTTAACCACATATTGTTGGCGTTCAATTAATGACAAACGAGCCCACGCCTTTTGTGCAACTTGAGCGTTGGCGACAACTTGTGGTAACTGAGATATCGCTAAGGTTTCAACACTGCCAACCGCAGTGGCTTCAATATGCTCTCCGCCATCGACTTTGCGATAACTAGCGGGATCGTAAGAGGTTAATACTGCCATGGAGAAACATTCCTTAATGGTACTAGTCTAATTAATGTCTATTTTGCTACAATGGAATACAAAAGCAACCAGTATACTTTTAGTAACCTAGAATAACTTAAGTTAAATTTATGAAAACTAAAATTGAAACAATGACTAACGGTCAAAAAAAAGTTATTAATGCTTGTGCTGAACCCTGCTCGGTCGAGCGTGGAATGCGGGTATTAGGCGGTAAATGGAAAGCATCGATATTATGGCACTTGCAAGATGGTCCAGTGCGATTTAATGATTTATCGCGCATGTTAGGCGGGGCGAGTAAAAAAATGGTCGATCAGCGCCTTAAAGAATTAGAAGCCCAAGGACTGGTGACTCGACATGTGATTAGTGACCGTCCTATTGCTGTGTCTTATAGCATTACCGAACTTGGCCGAACTGCATTGGACATTTTAGAACGTTTAAAAGATTGGGCTGATGAATATATTGTTTAACAAAGTACGATGGCCTGTTTATCATCACAGATTATTAATTATCTGACAACACAACGGGTTAATGATCACAAAATAATAACACTATGTTAGACTTGTTATAAAAACGGATATGAAGTGCATGGAAGCCTTAAATTAAGGTGTTGTTATTTATGTTCCGCTACTTATCTGTGGTGATTTTCATCATTACATTTTTCAGTTCGCCAGTTTCAAATGCTAGACCTGCAGTCACTTTTTACACAGAAAGCTATCCTCCATTTCAGTCGCTAAATTCTCAAGGAGAATTGGTAGGCTTTTCGATCGATATTTTACATGCTACCCAGCAATATCTTGATTTTGATATCAATATTAAAATCATGCCTTGGAGCCGCGCTTATTATAATGCGCAGAAGTACCCGAATACGTTCATTTTTTCAATTGCCAATACCAACAAACGCTTAGCCTATTTCAAATGGATAGGCGACTTTTATACTGTGCAAGATATGATCTATAGAAAAAGTAATCGTCCCGACATTCAGCTTAAAACCATAGATGATATTAATCGTTACTCTATGGCATTATCGCGAAACGATGCCTCACTAGATCGGCTTAAACTCGATGGAATACATCCCAATGTATACCTAGTAAGAAGCCAACTAGCGGCGTTAAGAATGCTTAATTTTGACCGCGTAGATTTGATTTACAATAACGAAGTGGGTTTTCGCGAAGACGTTAAAAAAATGGGCTTTAAACTAAGCGATTTTACCGCTGTATTGCCTGTGGTAAACATGCCCATTGGTATTGCCACCCATAAAGATACAGATGAAGCATTAGCCAAAAGCATGCGCCAAGCATTAAACACCCTAAAACAAAATGGCCAACTTGAAAGTATAACTGATCGCTGGTTTGGTGAAGATTTAAGTGCTCAATCAATCATAGAAACGGCTGACATAAAGGCCTTAACTCAAGCTGTACAAAAATAGATTGTTAGTCATGACATCTCTGCTGTGATTTATCTCAGTTATTCCTAACTTACGCATTAGACGTTTGAACATCTTCAAGCCACTGGGCAATTTCTTCATCTTCTAAATCTGCCCAAGGTATAACCTGCCAAGTTTCATCTAGCAAAAACTCTTGTCGTAACATCGCCAACTCTTGATCAGTATCATCTTCCCATTCACTAGGCGGCCACTGACCACTTGAATATTCCAATAACATACCTGGTTCAGAATAGATCACCCCGTCAGGTACAACCGCTGAAAACTCAAAGCCCATGTCATCAGTTACTGTCACCAACCTAATTATTGGGGCGAATTGTTGCAGTTTTTGAATCATATCAGTACGAGTCAACAACAACTCCTTTATGTATATACTTTGATTAATGATTTAGTTGATTGAAATATAATCGACATACGAAATAGATGAATTTGATAATTAATTTAAATTTTACTATAAAAACAGTCAAGTACAGCTTTTATAAAATGGCTCGTCTATTGACTGGTAGGAGGCTCATATGAGTTATATTTACTTGACCTCGCTATATGAAAGTGTAGCAAAAGCTTTACCATCAATTGGTGTATCATCGTCCTCAAATGAAATGTTTGTAATTTTATTATCCACGAGTCCAACAGCTACATAGCTAAGTTTTTTGTATTCATCAGGTGCCCCGGATATTTTGTAAATATATCTGCTGCACGCGCTATTTGATGGTGCATAAACTCCATGGATTGTAATGTTTTCATGGAGGTAGTAAAGCAACGCTGTATAATTAGCGATTTTGTCAGGTATTTCATTTTCTGGAATATCAACTGCACGTATTTGGGTGTAAATGTATTTAACATTAAACCTATTTATAGGGTTAATGGAGTTTTTCAAATCAGATATAAGGTTAATGTAAACTTCTGAATTTTTTAGATTGCAAGTTTCCGCCTGCGCGACTGCCGGCAGCATTAGAAATATCGTTAGCAGAACAGATGCTTTCATGGAACCTTCCTGGTAAATATAACGTTATAGTTTTTATGCGTTGTGTGGTTTTGCAAGGAATAAATCGCTTGTTGGACTTAGCCTATGCCATATCCATATTAATCGGTAACTTTTTACTAAATGCAAGATGCTATAGGAATTTGATTTTTTAGGTAGTTGTTTTTTGTACAGCCTTGTAGCTAATCACCTGTGCTGATTGCGCCTTTTAAGAGAGGTTTTTCGATACTTTAGCTTTTATATTACCCATTTATGAGTTTTGCCACATAATGGGTCATAAATAAGTTACTTGCCTTGCTTGTAATGGGTTTGATTCAACTCTGAACTTGAGGACGTTGAAGAAAATGACGTGAGCTGGCCAAGGATGGCCATCTAGCTTTCGAGGGAAAGGGACGCCCCATCGGAGGCGTTAGCATTTTTGAATAAGGTCGAAGACGATTAAATACGCGATTTAAAGCTAAATCAATTTCCGTCGCGACCTTTTCGCTCTTTGAAAATGTTGCCGGAACGGCAGGGGTGATCCAAGAGGGGATTGCTGTTGATCCCCTTTTGGCCCGTGCAGGGTGGAACCTTGCGAGCTTAATTCAAACGAAGTTTGAAAGATCTGGTGTGGGCGAAGCGCCACGACATTAGTGGCCGCAGGCCATAAGTTCAAGAAAAAAATGTTAATAATCAAAGCCTAACTGGGCTTTAATACCTTCGTTAAACGCATGTTTAATCGGCTGTACTTCGCTGACCGTATCGGCCAACTCAATGATATCACGGTGACAAGCGCGGCCAGTAATAATCACATGCTGCATCGCTGGGCGATTTCTCAAAGCGGTTAATACTCGCTCAAGTTCGATATAGTGGTAACTGACCATGTAAGTCAGCTCATCAAGCAGCACCATATTTATCGATTCGTCTTTAAGCAGTTTTTCTGCCTCAAGCCAGGCTTCCATTGCGGCTTGGGTGTCTTTTTCTTTGTCTTGAGTTTCCCAGGTAAAGCCGGTACCCATTACATGGAATGGCACTCCAGCACCTTCGAGTAAATTACGTTCACCACAAGCCCAAGTGCCTTTAATAAATTGCACCACTGCGGCTTTATGACCATGGCCCACAGCGCGGGTAATCGAACCAAAACCAGATGTCGATTTGCCTTTTCCGTTACCGGTTAGTACCAGCAAAATACCTTTTTCGTCTTGCGCTGCGGCAATTTTGGCATCAACGCCCACTTTGACTTTCTGCTGGCGGGCTTTATGACGTTCAGCTTTGCTTGCATCAATAGTGTTAGCTTGTTCATTTTCGTGGTTATCAGTTGTCATGAGATTATTCCTTTCAATGTATTCATGTCCAAATGCGCTTCTAATACGTCGGCAAGACGATTTAGTTGCTGCTCGCGAATTTGGTTAATATCGATAGTATGGCGACTGTCTAAGCCAGCCCATTGCAAAATAAGTTGGCATGCAGCGGGATGGTCAAATAATCCATGCACATAGGTCGCTAAAATTTGTTGATCATTACTCACCATGCCATCAAGCTTGGCCATCGCCATTGGCTGCTGGGCGAATTGTTCAATCGATAGCGGCTGGATAACGTCGCTTTGAGTGAGTGAAGACTCACCACAATGGATCTCGTAACCACTAAACTCTGCCTGCTGGTCTTGTAAGCGTAAGTGACCCCTTACTTGAGTTAAGGTTTTGCTGGCAGTTAATACGGTCGTAATCGGTAATAAGCCCAATCCGTCACTGCAACCAGCATTATCTTCAATACCGAAAGGATCATCAATAAGCTCACCGAGCATTTGGTAACCGCCGCAAATCCCGACGACTTTACCGCCATAACGTAAATGTTTTGTTAAGGCGATGTCCCAACCTTGCTCACGCACAAAAGCTAAATCTGCACGAACATTCTTACTGCCAGGTAATATGACTAAATCTGCAGCGGGCCAATGGGATGATTGAGCCATGCTCTGCATACTCACATAATGAAAATCAATATGCGGGTGTAAACGCAGCGGATCAAAGTCGGTATGATTACTGATCCTTGGGTACACTAACACCAATACAGACATACGCTGGTTGGCAGATAATGCTGTCGGTAATGAGCTTTGAGGGGTATCAATTAACGCATCTTCAGCGTCTAGATGTAGATCGTGCAAATATGGTAATACGCCTAATACAGGTTTGTTGGTATAGGCTTCAAGCCAATCAATTCCTGGCTGCAACAAGCTGATATCACCGCGAAAACGATTTATCACAAAGCCTTTTACTCGCGCTTGCTCAGACGGGCTTAATAATGCCAACGTACCAACTAAATGGGCGAACACACCGCCTTTATCAATATCAGCAATAATGATCACTGGGCAATCTGCCTCTTCGGCAAAGCCCATATTGGCAATATCACCTTCACGTAAATTGATTTCTGCCGGACTGCCCGCCCCTTCAATCACCACTAACGAGTATTGTTGCTGCAAGCGCCTGTAAGATTGCATCACTGCCGCTAACGCTAAGGTTTTATAACCATAACTCTCGGGTCCGAAAAAGGCCTTGGCTTCTAATGTAGTTAACGCTTTACCGTGAATAATGACTTGGGCGCCAGTGTCTGAACTTGGCTTTAACAACACCGGATTAAAATCTGTATGGGGCGCTAAACCACAAGCAATAGCTTGCAATGCTTGGGCTCGGCCAATTTCACCACCATCAATAGTCACGGCACTGTTTAGCGCCATATTTTGTGGTTTAAAAGGCGCGACATTAATGTTTTGACGGGAAAATAAACGACATAAACCTGCTACAAGCGTACTTTTACCTGCATCAGAGGTGGTACCTTGCACCATTAATGCGCCACGTAATGTTGGAGCTTTTGGAGATTGATCGTCAACCAATGACATTATGCTTTTAAGGCCAACGGTAGGCCTGCGACCACCAAAGTGACTTGATCAGATATTGCGGCTATTTCTTGGTTGAGCCAGCCCGCTTCATCAACAAAACGACGATTTAACTCACCCATGGGAACTATGCCCGAGCCCACTTCATTACTGACTAACACCACATCGCTTTGCAAAGCAGACAAACTGTCGATGAGTAATGACTTTTGCGTGGCCCACGAGGCGCCGTCATTTAACAATAAGTGATTGGTTAATAATAACGTCAGGCAATCGAGCAATATGACTTGTTGTGGTTTATCTATCGCCAACAATGTTTGGCCAACGTCATAAGCTTGCTCGTGCAATGTCCAGCTATGGACGCTGGACATACGGTCTTGTTGGTGTTGATTAATGCGCGCAGACATTTCATGGTCTAACGCTGTGGCTGTGGCTAAGTAAACACATGAATAACCAATAGCAGCGTATTCCGCCACACATTGCTCTGCATATCGACTTTTACCGCTACGCGCACCGCCTAACACCAAATGAATCATTAGCTTAATCCAACCGCTAAAATAACTAAGTAACAACACACTTCGCTGATTTGCTGCGCAGCGCCTAGTGTGTCACCGGTGTAGCCACCAATTTGTTTACGGAAAAAGCCGCCTAACAAAATGCGTACTAGCCACAAGGTAATAAATAGCACAAACGCCGCCAAACCGTTAAGCCATAACAACACAAAAATACCGCTGGCGATTAAAATAAATAAATCATTTAATTGCTGGTCTTGGGCAATCGGCTTTGATTTGCTGGTGTCGTCATCACGGACGTATTGCTCACTAAAAATCAAGCTTGATGCCACAACGCGGCTGAGTGTATGGCCTGCTACAAGCGCACTGACCGCCGCCATTGGGCTATATAAAGCCAGTTCGACTAACAATTGCCATTTTAGCAATAACACTAATCCCAGCGACAAGGCACCATAACTGCCCAAACGCGAATCTTTCATGATGCGCAGCTTGTCTTCTACCGTCCAACCACCACCAAAACCATCTGCGGTATCGGCTAAGCCGTCTTCATGGAAGGCGCCGGTCACTAATACACCCGCGACCATGGCTAATAAAATGGCAATGCTTGCCGGTAAAATCAGCTGTGCAAGCCAAAATACCAACGCACAAATTAAGCCAATGAGTAAGCCCACTAAACCAAAATAACGGCTAGCTTTGTTGAGCTTATCGCTATCAATCACCACCCACGATGGAACGGGGATCCGAGTAAAAAAACTCATCGCCACAAAAAATAAATTTAACTGCCGCAACCATTTTATCTCGCCAGACATGTTGTTCCCTTAAACCACATTATTAACGCCAGCATCATCGAAACTGGCCATTTGATTGTAAAAATTCACCGCAGCTTGAATTAACGGTAACGCTAACGCAGCGCCAGTGCCTTCTCCAAGTCTTAATCCCAGCGACAACAATGGTGTTGCTTGTAGCTGTTGTAACAGAAGCTTATGTCCTTGCTCTTGCGACTCATGAGCAAAAACTAAATAGTCTCTTGATTGTGGAGATAATTTTACCGCAACTAATGCTGCAGCAGTAGCGATAAAACCATCAATCAGCACTAATATTTTTTGTTCCGCAGCAGCCAGTATCGCCCCGGTCATTTGCACTATTTCAAAACCGCCAACGTGAGCCAAAATAGCTTCAGGAGAAACTAACTCATGTTGATGTAAATCAAGTGCTTGGTTAATGAGTTTTGTTTTAATAACCAAGGTAGCATCATCAATTCCCGTGCCTCTACCAACACATTGCTCAACATCAATATTGAGCATAGCTGACATTACCGCAGTCGCAGCAGAAGTATTGCCGATACCCATTTCACCTAAAGCAATTAAATTACAACCGGCATCAACATGGCGAGCAATCAACTGTCGAGCAAATTCAAACCCTTGGGCGACTTTTTCAAGTGGCATAGCCGCAGCTAAATGCATAGCCTTAGTGCCTGCGCCTAAGCGTTGGTCGATAACATTGGCTTGGCCTGTAAGCGGTTGTAATATTCCGCAATCGATAATTTCAAGCTCAAACCCGACTTGGCGACAAAACACATTAATTGCCGCGCCGCCTTGGACAAAATTATGTACCATTTGAGTGGTCACTTCGCTTGGCGCAATCGACACGCCGTAAGCGGCAATGCCATGGTCGGCAGCAAACACTAACATCGTTGGTTTAGTGATTTGCAGCGGTGTGCTTAACGACTGTTTATCGCCGCTGTACTGCACCCGAGCAATCTGTAGCGCCAAGGTTTCTAGCTGCCCTAACGCCCCTAATGGTTTGGTTTTTTGATTAATCTTATGTTGAATATTGGCATCAACATCTGACTTAACGGCTTCTATAACAAACATGGCGACTCCAACAATTCGGGCAGATAAAATTCAATATGATGTATTGCAGCACTCATCCAGTGCTCATCCAGTGCTTATCAAAGAGCTTATCTATGTGCTTATCTAATTCTTAGCTATGTGCTTATAATTATCTCTATACTTATAAAAAGAGCTCAGCGTTTAACGGCGTTGACGCAAAATAAACAAGAAAAACACGCTGCCCAATGCAGCAGTAATAATGCCGACTGGCAATTCTTGGTTAAATAAAATGCATCGTGCTATCACGTCAATCCACACCATAAACAAGCCACCTAACATCGCGGTTAAGATCATCGGCTGACGTCCGGAAAATAATAGCCTAACGGTATGCGGGATCATCAAACCAACAAATCCAATGCCACCACAAGTTGCCACCAACATTGCCGTAATAAGCGAACACAGTAACAGCATACTTAAGCGCAATTTAGCGACATTTATTCCTAACGTATGAGCCGTTTCATCACCCGCTTGCAGCGCCATAATTTGCCGTCTAAATGCCAACATAATCAGTAAACTAACCCCTACCGTCACACTGGGTAATAGTAAATTAGACCAACTGGCTTTAGCAAAACTGCCTAAACTCCAAAACAGTACTGACGCCGCAGCTTGAGGGGTTGAAAAATACAACAGCAAGCTAGTCAATGCACCAAACAGAAACGACGTTGCTACACCAGACAGCAACATACGTTCAACTTGACTACTTCGACCAGGTCCCGACAAAATAAACACTACCAACACCGATAAACTGGCGCCGATGAATGCTCCTATCGGTATGCTTAATGTCGACCAAGACCACCAAGGTTGCGCGGTAAAGCTTGGCGCTATAGTCAATACACCAGAAAACATTTCGGCAAACAAACCGGTTTGACTGAATAACGACACCACCAGCACTGCACCAAATGACGCTCCGGAGCTAATGCCAAACAAATACGGGTCGGCTAACGGATTGCGGGTCACTGTTTGTAAAACACTGCCGGCTATAGATAACCCTGCGCCAGCCACAAAGGCCAACAAAATTCGCGGTAAGCGTAATTCAAGCACAATACGTTGGGTTATCGTAACCGCATGTTCACTGCCTTCAATCGCACTCGGCATGTTGCCGCCTAATAAGGTATTAAATATCATTAATACGTCATTAAGATGAATGTTAGCCGCCCCAAAACTGGCGGCAAATACCGGGGTAAGCAGGGTAGCCAATACCAACAGACTGAAACAAACGTAATACCGACGTTGCGATGCATCAATCATGATCGGGGCATCCTTTATGGCTGGGTTGGTAACCATAAAAATAACTGATCAGCGGCTTACCGTGTTGTGGGTGAAGATTAATGTCGCAGCACACACCAAACACGTCACTAATTTGTCGCTCGGTTAGCACTTCTGTTGGGGTACCTTTAGCAATTAATCGTCCTTGGTCGAGTAGCAGTAATTTATCGCACATTGCACTGGCTAAATTCAGATCGTGTATAGAAGCAATAACACTGATGCCTAAAGATGCAACAAGTTCAAGAATTTGAATTTGATAACGAATATCTAAGTGATTGGTCGGTTCATCTAAAATAAGAATATGCGGCTGTTGCACAATGGCGCGGGCAATTAGGGCACGTTGTTTTTCACCGCCAGATAACAGTTCATATTGTTGCTGAGCTTTTTGCTGTAATCCAACTTTGGTTAAGGCACTCACCACACGTTCACGGTCTTGGGCTGTGTTTGAGTCAAACAAGCCTTTATGCGGAGTAAGCCCCATCGACACTAATTGCTCGGTGGTCATGTCAAAATAATGCGGGGTATCTTGTTGCACCACAGCAATATTCTGCGCTAACAACTTAGAGGAATACTCACTGATGGGTTTAGAAAATATCTCAATATCGCCGCTGGTCGGCACAATATAGCGATATAAGCAGCGTAACAGGCTCGACTTGCCTGCGCCATTGGGACCAATTAGTCCTAGCATCTGGCCTTTAGGCAAACTGAAATGAATGTCCGCAAGAATCGTTTTATTATCGACTTGCCAAAAAAGATGATTTACATCTAATACAGATTCAGACATGAAAGTTAGCCCGCCATGTCCAATTAATTAACACAAACATCTATTTAATAACTCCCCTAAGTCACCCGCTTAGGCATGGATATTGAGGCGATTCAAAGCTGGTATCTGACTTATGTCCCCATATTCGATGGGTACATCTACAGTTGCGGGTACAGTTTGGGCTTATCCCAATTCCCAATACCTTGAAAGGCACTATGGTTTCGACGCAGATTATTACGACAATTATGACGCAAATAACTATTCAAATAACGGCGCTGATAACTATGCAAATTGTGACACTAATGACTACGCACGTTATGGCGCAGATTATTATGCAAATTATTACGCAAATTATGGCGCAAAAATAATGACACTATGGTTATAACGCTCAGCCAATGAAGTGTTACGGCCAATGTAATGTAAAGCTCACTTCAGCGGTATTGCTATTCATTGCTGTCGCTTGAAAAGCGTCAACCTTATCAACATCATCAGGCCAATAGACATCGAGCACCATAATAGCAGCATAGGGGATCGCTAGGTTAGCGAATAATCCGCTAGATTGGCCAACCTTAAGCACATAGCCCATTAAGCAACGCATCACCCCACCGTGAGTAACCACTAACGCATGGGGACAATCGACAGCTTGAGCAGTTTGCGGCAAGCTTTGCCCTTGTTGTTCGTCGATAGACAGTAAACAAGAGTGCTGCTGATGACGTGAGCGCCACAGTTCATTAACCACGCTCATGAGCCCGGCTTCTACTCGCGCAGCAAAATCGCTTACCGACTCGGCTTTATCAGGCGTGCTATCAGCCAACCATGGGTTATGCCAGTAAGCATCAAATTTACCTGGGTTTTGCTGATAAATTGCATCAAACGATTGCCCATCCCAGACACCAAAATCAATTTCTTGCAGTGCTGGTATCGTCGTTAACGGTAATGTTAATCGCTGCGTTAAAGGCTGGCTGAATTGCTGACACCGTTGCAATGGCGAACTAAACACATGGCTAATTGGATATTGCAGTTCAGCAAACGCTTGCTGCATTTGGGCCATTCCAGTGTCGGTGAGCTTTACATCGGTTTGGCCGCGAAATATTGCCCCACCTTCGCATTCTCCATGGCGCATTAATATTATCTTGGCTTGTTTCATTTAATTCAGCCTTGCTCTAGTGATAAAAATTCGCGTACTATGGACGTCTATACGTTTATATGTCTAAAATACTATCTTAAAAGATAATCATTTAGAAGATAATCATTGTACGCAGTAATTGTCCAAGGCAATTGCCTGCAACGGTTAAAGCAACCGTTGTGTATAACTGTTATTTACAACACTTGTGCACAGCAATGATGTTATCGCCCTACTATTGTAAAAATAAGGGTATGCTTATCTCAATCAAGGTATCAAGCAACATAGTGATAAAAAGGTAACTGTTATGGCGAAATCGACTTCTTACAGTCAAACACTTAAACAACTTAATGCATTGTTAGCGCAGCGTATTGTGATTTTAGATGGCGCCATGGGCACCATGATCCAAGACTATAAGTTGGAAGAAGAAGATTATCGTGGCGAGCGTTTTAAAGATTGGCATTGCGATGTTAAAGGCAACAACGACTTATTAGTACTCAGCCAACCGCAAATCATTAAAGATATTCATACTCAGTACCTGCTAAACGGTGCCGACATTATTGAAACTAACACCTTTAACGCCACCACCATTGCCATGGCCGACTACGACATGCAGTCGCTGGCCGCTGAAATTAACCTTGCTGGCGCCCGAGTCGCCCGCCAAGCTGCCGACGAAGTGGCAGCGCAAACAGGTTCACCACGTTATGTGGCCGGTGTATTAGGCCCAACCAACCGTACTTGCTCTATCAGTCCAGACGTTAACGACCCAGGGTTTCGTAATGTCAGTTTCGACCAATTAGTCGACGCTTATGTAGAATCCACCAGCGCCTTAATTGAAGGTGGCGCCGATATCATTATGGTTGAAACCATTTTTGATACTTTAAACGCCAAAGCCGCCCTATTTGCGATTGAAAAAGTATTCGATCAACTTGGCGATCGCCTACCCGTTATGATCTCTGGCACTATTACCGACGCCTCTGGTCGTACATTAACCGGCCAAACCACCGAAGCGTTTTATAACTCTTTGCGCCATATCAAACCGTTATCGATTGGCCTTAACTGCGCCCTAGGACCAAAAGAGCTGCGCCCGTACGTTGAAGAATTGTCACGTATTGCCGAATGTTATGTCTCTGCCCACCCAAATGCTGGCTTACCCAACGAATTTGGTGGCTACGATGAAACCCCAGAAGAAATGGCCGAAGTCATTAATCAATGGGCGCAAGAAGGCATGCTCAACATTGTCGGCGGTTGTTGTGGCAGCACACCCGCACACATTAGTGCTATTCGTGAAGCGGTGCTCAGACACGAACCAAGACAGATACCAGATATACCTGTGGCGTGTCGTTTATCGGGCCTAGAGCCACTCACCATCGACAAAAACTCGTTATTTGTTAACGTCGGTGAGCGCGCTAACGTGACCGGTTCGGCTAAGTTTTTACGCTTAATTAAAGAAGAAAAGTTTGAAGAAGCCTTAGATGTCGTGCGCGAGCAGGTTGAAAATGGCGCGCAAATTATCGACGTCAACATGGACGAAGGTATGCTTGATGGCGTGGCGTCAATGGCGAAGTTTTTAAACTTAATCGCCTCTGAGCCCGACATCTCCCGCGTGCCCATCATGATTGACTCATCAAAGTGGGAAGTGATTGAAGCTGGGCTTAAATGCGTTCAAGGCAAGTCGATTGTTAACTCTATTTCGATGAAAGAAGGCGAAGCCAAATTTATTGAACAAGCCACCTTAGTAAAACGCTATGGTGCGGCAGCCATTATAATGGCCTTTGACGAAGACGGCCAAGCCGATACACGTGAGCGTAAAACCCAAATCTGTACCCGTGCTTATCGCATTTTGGTTGATGTTGTTGGCTTTCCACCAGAAGACATTATTTTTGACCCTAACATTTTCGCCATTGCCACCGGTATTGATGAACACGACAACTATGCAGTCGACTTTATCGAATCGATAAAAGACATCAAAGCCACCTTGCCACACGCAATGATCTCAGGCGGCGTGTCTAACGTGTCATTCTCGTTCCGCGGTAACAACCCAGTACGCGAAGCCATTCACGCGGTGTTTTTATACCATGCCATTCAAGCCGGCATGGACATGGGTATTGTTAACGCTGGTCAGTTAGCCATATACGATGATATTGAACCAGAGCTCAAAAAACGGGTTGAAAACGTAGTTCAAAACTTACCATGTCCGGTGGCCGACTCAAACAACACCGAGCAGCTACTCGACATCGCTGAAAGCTTTAGAGGCGATGGCTCACAAGTGGCCAAAAAGGAAGATTTAGCCTGGCGCAGTTGGCCGGTATCCAAACGTTTGTCACACGCATTGGTTAAAGGCATTACCGAATTTATTGATGAAGACACCGAAGCTGCTCGTCAAGAAGCCGTGCGCCCGCTCGATGTTATTGAAGGACCGCTGATGGATGGCATGAACGTGGTCGGCGACTTATTTGGTGCTGGCAAAATGTTCTTACCGCAAGTGGTCAAATCGGCACGAGTAATGAAAAAAGCCGTCGCTTACCTAAACCCATATATTGAGC
Source organism: Shewanella sp. TB7-MNA-CIBAN-0143 (assembly GCF_040310065.1). Lineage (NCBI taxonomy): Bacteria > Pseudomonadati > Pseudomonadota > Gammaproteobacteria > Alteromonadales > Shewanellaceae > Shewanella > Shewanella sp. TB7-MNA-CIBAN-0143. The sequence continues at coordinate 122,847 of NZ_JBEOPL010000001.1, read as the reverse complement.
TTGAAAAGGTTGCTGGCCAGTCAAACGGCCGAATTTTAATGGTCACCGTAAAAGGTGATGTGCATGACATCGGTAAAAATATTGTTGGAGTAGTACTTGCCTGTAACGGCTACGAAGTGGTCGATCTTGGGGTCATGGTATCGGTCGATAAAATTCTCGATGCAGTAAAAGAGCATAATATCGACATCATCGGCATGTCAGGTTTAATCACGCCAAGCTTGGATGAAATGGTTCACAACGTGAAAACCTTCCACCGTGAAGGCTTAACCATCCCTGCTATTATCGGTGGTGCAACCTGCTCTAAAATTCATACTGCAGTAAAAATAGCACCGCATTACCCACACGGCGCAATTTACATTGCCGATGCATCTCGCGCTGTACCTATGGTGTCTAAGCTGATTAATAACGCCACTCGCCAAGCAACCATCGACGAAGCCTACGCAGAATACGACATGATGCGTGAAAAACGTTTGTCGCAAACCAAGCGTAAAACCATCGTGTCGATTGAAGCCGCGCGTGACAATCGCTGTAAACACGACTGGGAAAACTACACCCCATTTACGCCTAATGTATTAGGTCGCCAGGTGTTTGATGACTATCCATTAGAAGACCTAGTCGAACGTATCGATTGGACACCGTTCTTTAGAAGCTGGGAACTGCACGGTCATTACCCTGAAATTTTAAAAGACAAAGTCGTTGGTGAAGAAGCGGTTAAATTATTTGCCGACGGCCAAGCCATGCTGAAACAAATTATTGCTGAAAAGTGGCTTACCGCCAAAGCCGTGATCGGTTTATTCCCAGCCAATACCGTCAACCATGACGACATTGAACTGTATACCGATGAAAGCCGCACCACATTGGAAATGACCACCCATCATTTACGTATGCAGCTTGAACGCGTGGGTAACGATAACTTCTGTTTATCAGACTTTGTTGCACCAAAAGATTCAGGCGTTGCTGATTACATGGGCGGTTTTGCGGTAACGACTGGACACGGGATTGATGAACATGTTGCCCGTTTTGAAGCCAATCACGATGACTACAACGCGATTATGCTCAAATGCTTAGCCGACCGTTTAGCCGAAGCTTTTGCCGAGCGCATGCACGAACGTGTTCGTAAAGAGTTTTGGGGTTATGCCGCAGATGAAGTGCTCGACAACGAAGCGCTAATTCGCGAACGTTATAAAGGCATTCGCCCAGCGCCAGGTTATCCAGCATGCCCAGACCACACTGAAAAAGGTTTGTTATGGGATTTACTCAAACCCGATGAAACGATTGATTTGAACATCACCGAAAGCTTTGCCATGTACCCAACGGCAGCGGTATCTGGCTGGTACTTTGCCCATCCAAAATCTCGCTATTTTGGCGTGACCAATATTGGTAAAGATCAGGTAGAAGATTATGCCCAGCGCAAAGGCATGACGTTGGCAGAAGCAGAGAAATGGTTGTCACCGATATTGGACTATGATCCCGAATAGATTTATTTCGAATAGAATGAGATCAAGAGTAGAAAGAGATCCTGAATAGAGAGAGACCCAGAGTAGATAGTGCTTCTGAATAAAGAGTGCTTCTGAATAAAAAGTGAACCTGAAAAAAGGGTAACCTTGAGTCATCACGGTTACTTTTTTTTATGTCCAAACTTCGTTTGGATTTTGGTCAAAAGGCTCCATACTGCACGGGTCTGCGACCACCAACCTCGCAGTATTTCTGCCCACACCAGACCAAGAGAAAGCCAAAGGTGCCTCACTCATGGATCACTGAACCAGATTGTTGCCCGAGGACTTTGGCTTGTTTGGATACTATTAAAGCTGCGGTTTATTGATAAGTGCTGCCATTGTGTTTTAGCCAGCCGCTTTGGTGTTGTCCGCGAGGATCGTGATGAGTCCAATGGATGACCCCACCTTTGTTATTAAATTCGTAAACACCGTAAAACGCGACGGTATCGCCGACATTTAAGTTATCTATGCGAGGGGCTAAATCAATATTATGGGCGACTAATAATGTGTTGCCACTGGCTATTTTTAGAATAAATCGTTGGTGGCGGCTGCCTTTCAGATCGTCAGCAAGTATTTTTATTACATACCCTGAACCACCAATTTGAACATTACTCTGCTTATTCTCAATGGCATTTTGTAACTCACTATCACTGCCAACGATATAACCAGCATAAACGTTTTGTACAATTTGAGTGGTTTGAACCTTTCTGTCTAAAAAGACAAATATCGCAAGGCCGAGTAAGCAGATAACTAAGATTTTTTTCATGTTTATCAAATCCTTTTAAACAACAGAAAAATAAAGCTAAGCAAAAACGCGATATATAATCGCGTTTTTAATGAGTAATCTAATGTCCAAAATCTATTTAATCGATTCAAGCCATTGGTTGAATGATGATGCAGACAAGGCACCTGATTGCTGAGCCATAACCTTACCTTGCTTAAATACCATCAGAGTTGGGATCGAACGAATATTAAATTGGGCAGCAAGGGCTTGTTGCTCTTCGGTGTTGAGCTTGCCGAAACGGAATTTGGGCTCCCACTTTTTAGCTGCTTGAGTAAATACCGGCGCAAAGTTTTTACACGGACCGCACCAGCTAGCCCAAAAGTCGACGACCAGCGGTAATTCTGATTTATTAGCATGGTGGCTAAAATTGACGGCTGTTAGCTCTATCGGTTCACCAACGAATAGGCTTTGTTTACACTTTCCGCAAGTTGGTTGTTGTTCAAGACGTTCTTCAGGTACGCGATTTAAGGTATCGCAATGGGGGCAAGCTATTATCATGATTAGACCTCATCAACTTCATTATCGAGACTCTTTAATCATAAACCTTGTTGGTGTGTTAAACGAATAATCGATGGTATTTTTTATCATATTATGGCCTGCGGGCACCAACGTCGTGGCGCTTCACCCACACCAGAGCAAAGGGGTAAAGCACTTGTACCCCTTTGCAAACCCTCAGCGTTCCGGCAACTTTTTCGCTTTTTAACCAAACAATAGCAGCGAAAAATTGCGACGGAAATTAATCCAGCTTTGAACCTCGTTTGTAATCGGCCTCGGCCTTACTCGAAAATGCTAACGCTTTCGATGGTACATCCTGTACCGCGAAAGCTAGCAGGCCATCCATGGCCAGCTCACGCTATTTTCTTCAACGGCCTCAAGTTCATTGTTGAATTCAAGCTTTTGCAAGCGTTACTAACTCGTTTGTGGACAGAAGCTTGTTAGTGCCCAAGCACTAACACTCACTCTTCGCATTATGATAAGTATGGTGAATTTAGGTTAACGCCATAGTATTTTGTTATAAAGCTCGTACGGGAAAGCCTTCTAAAATCTCATCTAGGTCTTCGATAATAGATTGGAGATAGGTTTGATCAAATCCTGTAGAGAACTTAAGTTTGTTTCCAACACCAACACTGTCCATGCAATTACCCTCTAATTCAATTCCACCTCTTCCATTCCCGGTTAGCTTGATTTCAAGCTGCCCCTCAAGACTGTCGAATGTAGCTGTACCTTTTAGGCAAGCATAGAGCTTTTGTACTTCTTTAGAGAACTTAACAAAATCATAGGTTTGAAAACTGGCAGGGAATTTACCACTGAAGCTTCCAAATGAAACACTAACAGAGCAAATAAGCCAGTTATCATCAAAAGACTCACTGCTTGGAGAATGTTGATACTGTTCTACAGTGATCTCAACTTGCTCATTTGGAGAACAACCGATGGATAAACTCATACGTTCCTTGTGCTTTATAACGTTTTAGTATTTATGCGTTGCGGTGTTTGCAAGGCATAAATCGCTGGTTGGACTTAGTCGATGCCACATCCATATTAATCAACGTATGATGCTATAGGAATTTACTTTTTTACGGTAGTGGTATTTTGTACAACCTTTCGGCTAATTGCCTGTTCTGATTACACCTTTCAAGATGGGGTTTATTGTATTTCATCTTTTTCTTTGCTCGGTTATTGCCTTGCGCCTGATATACCTTACTGACACGGAATGAGGCATAAATGATTTCCATACTTTGCTTGCAGTTGGCCTGATTCAACTCTGAATTGAGGACGTTGAAGAAAATAGCGTGAGCCTGACAGGACGTCAGGCTAGCTTTCGCGGTACAGGATGTACCATCGGAAGCGTTAGCATTTTCGAATAAGGCCGAGGCTGACTAAAAATAAAGTTAAAAGCTGGATCTACCCCATGGCGACCTTTTCGCTGTTTGAAAATGTTGCGGGGCGGCGGGGTGATCCAAGAGGGAACAGCCGTTGGTTTCCCTTTGCTCTGGTGTGGGTGAAGCGCCACGACGTTAGTGGCCGCTGGCCATAAAATCTAAAGAATAAAAAAAGAGCTGGATTCCGGCTCACAAGCATTACCGGAACGACAGTGGATTTGGTCCGTGCAGAGTGAAACTTGCGACTTTGATCTGGTGTGTATGATCCGCCCACTGGATATAGGGAAAATAAGTTAAAGATGTATCTACATTTGAGTTAAAAAACGGGATTGGTGCGCAGTAACCAATCCCGTTTTTCAATTTATAGTGCTTAGTGCTTATCAGCTAAGCGCAGGTGTGCGTGTAGGGATCAGGCGCTTGCTGCCTGTCGCTTCAAATGCACCCGCAAACTTGAGCAGGTTGTTGTCGTCATAAGCACGGCCTGCGAAAGTTAACCCTACTGGCATGCCAATATCGGCCATTGTCCCCATCGGCACAGTAACTGTTGGTACACCTAAGTGGCGAATAGCAAGATTGCCATTAGCAACCCAAACACCGTTGCTCCACGCAATGTCAGCTGAAGCAGGATTAATGTGCGCATCTGCTGGACCTACATCTGCCATGGTTGGGAACAGCACTGCATCAAGTTTGAGCTCGTCCATCCAGTCTTCCAGATCCAGCTTGCGCGTCTTCTCTAAGCCGCGCAGACCATCCGGTATGCTATCGATTTGGTTATACGACTTGAGACCTCTTTTGGCCATATTGACGTACTCATCCATGCCAGCTGCGAGGTCACCCTCACGGTTCGGCAAGGTGCCTAAGTCATGCGGGAAAATCAAATGCCCATTAACGTCAGCTAATTTATTCAGTTTAGGGTCGTTGTTAGCACGTAAGAATTCATCTAAAGCCCACCCCGATAGAGCCCATAGCTCATCCTCGAGAAACTCAGGCGTGACGATGCCGCGATTGAACACAGTCGGTGCACCAGGTCGGTCACCTTCGCAGTTGGAAACCAGCGGGAAGTCCACTTCTATGACCTCGGCTCCGGCAAATTCCAGCGCTTTGCGTGCGGCTTGCCAAAGGTCGATCACCGACGCACGAGTATTGATGCGCTGACCAGTCGGGCCGCCAATGCCTGGGTTTTCGCTAGTGCCAGCCAATTCGTCTTTATTAATGTACATGCGCGGCACCCCAAAACGCTTGCCTTTAAGCGTGTCGGCTTGAGCAGCAAGATCCAGATAAGATGCTGGACGCACGGTTGATGCTTTTGGGATCTCGATCCAAGGTTGCAGACGCCATAGGTCACCACGGGTGATAGGGTCGTCTGCCACGATAACATCAAGTACTTCGAGCATGTCTGCCATAGTGCGAGTGTAAGGCACTACAACATCCATCGTCGGTGTCAACGGCCAGTTGCCGCGCACAGAGATGACACCACGTGATGGAGTATATGCACACAGGCCGTTGTTTGATGCAGGACCACGACCGCTCGACCATGTCTCCTCAGCTAGGCCGAAAGCAGAATAACTTGCGGCGGTACCAGTACCTGCGCCATTGGAAGAACCAGAGGCAAAGGGAGCGGTAAGATAATTAGCGTTGTATGGACTTTCGGCGCGACCGTAATGACCGCGCTGCATACCACCATTGGCCATAGGTGGCATGTTGGTTTTACCTAAGCAAATGGCACCCGCTTCGCGCAGGCGCTCAACAGCAAATGCATCATATTGAGCAATTAAGTCCTTAAACGCTGGACTACCAGAAGCCGCAGTGAGCCCTTTAACTAAGTAGCTGTCCTTGGTAGTGTAAGGAATACCATCTAGTGGACTCAGCGTTTCACCGCGCGCTCGGCGCGCATCAGAAGCTTCAGCTTCCTTAATCGCATCTTGATTGTGAACCACCAGCGCATTCAGTTTAGTCTGTGTCGCTGGGCCGTCATAAACCTCAACCCGTGCTAGATAAGACTTCACTAGTTCAACCGCTGTGGTGCGACCGGATTCGAGGGCTGCACGCAGCTCGGCAATAGAAACCTCAGTGACTTCGAACATGTTACGACCTCTTCTTAAAAGCCAAAAGTATTGACAGTCAATTTTATTAAAACAATAGTGACATTAATGGTCATTGTGTTCTCGTTGGTTTTTACTTACAGACCAGAGGGGATCTGTTGGGTGATGCAATGGATGTTACCACCACCTAATAAAATCTCACGGGCAGGCACACCGACAATGTCATACTCAGGGAAAATTTCTTGCAATTTTTGAGCTGCAATATCGTCAGTTGCTGGGTCGAGTAGTGGGAACACAATGCGATTGTTGGTAATCAAAAAGTTCGCATAAGAACCCGCTAAGCGTTCACCCGCGGTGCGTGGAACACCTGTACCCTCCACTACGCCTTGCGCTTCTTCTTCAGTGCAATACAAAGGACCAGGCTGTGGTATTAGATGAACTGTTAACTTACGCCCTTGTGCATCAACGGTATTTTGCAAAATATCCAAAGCGGCTTTTGAACGAGGATACTGTGGATCGGTTTGATCATCAGTCCAGTGTAAAACCACTTCGCCTGGGCGAGCAAAACAGCATATATTATCAATGTGTCCGTCGGTCTCATCCATGAATACGCCGTCTGGCAACCAGATAAACTGCTGCACATTTAAATATTCAGCCAGTAATGCTTCTATCTGTTCACGAGTCAAATTTGGGTTGCGGTTGCTGTTAAGTAAACATTCAGCCGTGGTCATGCAGGTGCCTTCACCATCGACATGAATTGAACCACCTTCAAGAATAAGCGGAGCCTGATAACGCTCAAAACCATGCTGCGTAAGCATTTGTTGCGCGACTTGCTCGTCCTTATCCCATGGTGAATACAAACCACCGTTATCACCGCCCCAGGCATTAAAGCCCCAGTCAACACCTCGGCATTCGCCCTTGGCATTGACCACTACAGTAGGACCTGTATCACGAGCCCAGCAATCGTTGCTATCTATTTCGACCAACGTAACGTGAGAAGGCATAACCGTTTTGGCCTCTGCCAAAAACGCCTTAGGTACCCCCATGTAAACTGGGGTAACAGCACCAATGGCATCGGCCACTTTAGCAAAGGTTGCCTGAGCATAAGCCCCTGCAGAGCGCCAGTTGTCAGGACGATATGGCCAAATCATCCACACAGCTTGCTGCGCCGCCCATTCGGCGGGCATGCTAAAACCATCTTGAGATGGTTTAGTGGTTAACTGCGTGGCATCCACATTCACGTTTGTCATGAATTTTATCTCCAGTAATGCTTAAAAACGATAAGGGTGAGCGTCCTAACATAGGACGACAGAATAGAAATACACCTAACATTAATCAAATAAACAAATCGAAATAGCGTATTCATCACGCGGATAGCTAGGCCGAAATTGCCACGTCCTACTAGGTGAGTTTTAGCTTCGTTGAAATATGACTGTATATCATATCATTTAAGACTGCTTGCGCTAAATAGTTGTATGCATAGGATAGATAAGAATTTATATGATAAAATGCTTGTAAGTTTATTGCACATTAGATGAGTGAAATTACTTTAGGGCAGAAACGGAGTTAGTTTTCTCGACCAGGAAATGGACAAATTCAACTTTGAACTTTGAACTTGAGGACGTTGAAGACTCTTTAAAAAGAATCCATCAGCCTTTCATGCATATCTGACCTATATTGATATTGGAAATGTCATAATGATGTCGGCAACATCATTGACCATGTGCTTCAAGGCATCCAGCCTATCAGATTGCTAATTCTTTTATAAACAGTAAAGAAGGGATGGCTGTTGATCCCCTCTTGGCCCGTGCAGGGTGGAACCTTGCGATCGACTCTTGTTTCTAAAATTGATGTGGCCGCAGGCCATAAAATCTAAACAATAAAAGAAGAACTGGATTCCGGCTGATAAGCATTACCGGAATGACAAGATTCATAAATCAACAATGATTAAACCTTAAGTCGCCACATATCAAAAGCTTCTTGGCAAAGCTGTTCTCTAAACTTAGGGTGGGCAATGTCGATAAGCGCACGGGCTCGTTCTCGTAACGATTTACCGCGTAAATAAGCGGTTCCATACTCAGTAACAATACAGTGTACATGCGCACGGGTGGTTACCACGCCTGCGCCTGGCGATAAAACGGTGGCAATCCGCGACACGGAGCCATTAGCCGCAGTACTGGGTAATGCGATAACAGAACGACCACCTTCAGAAAGCCCCGCGCCGCGTATAAAGTCCATCTGACCGCCAACACCTGAGTATATTTGAGTACCCAATGAATCAGCACAAACTTGCCCTGAAATATCGACCTGCAGTGCTGAGTTTATCGACATCACATTAGGGTTTTTACGGATAATAGCCGTGTCATTAACCTGCTCAATATCCATGAATATTACCGATGGGTTGTCATCAACAAAATCATAAAGTCGTTGGCTACCTAATGCAAAGCCTGTCACTGTCTTGCCGGGATAGACTTTCTTACGGCTATTATTGATCACGCCAAGCTCGACCAAATTAAGCACGCCATCAGAAAATAACTCAGTGTGAACGCCTAAATCTTTATGTTCGGTTAAGCACGCCAGCACGGCATCTGGAATAGCGCCAATGCCCATTTGTAAGCAAGCGCCATCAAGTACCAATTTGGCCACATTCTGGCCGATGGCCAAGCTTATCGCATCACTTGGGGCGAATAGGTGTTGTGGTAGCGGCATGCTCTGCTCATACACGGCAGCGAACTTATTGTAATGAATAAAACCGTCACCATGGGTGCGAGGCATCATGGGGTTAATGTGAGCAATGATTTTTCCCGCCATTTGGCAGGCTGCTAAGGTTGCCTCAACCGATATGCCTAAAGAACAGATACCATGTTTATCTGGCGGGGAAACTTGAACGATGGCGGTGTCGATATGCTGTTCGCCGGAACGAAACAACTTGGGCACCTCAGAGAGAAAAATTGGCACATAATCGGCATCACCTTGTTGTAGCAGTGACCTAGTGGGTGAACCGGTAAAAAAGCAACGATGACGAAGATGATCCTTTAAACGGGGATCACTTAGCGATTCAGCCCCCTCGGTATGCAACTGCAATAATGTTAAACCATGCTTTGTTAACGCATGTTGGGCTAATGCATCTAGCAGTAATTTTGGCGTTGCCCCCATCGAATGAGTCCACAAGGTTTCACCGTTTTCAATTAAGGATACGGCCTCTAAAGCACTGCTACAAATAATTGGTTTCATTAATATTACTCAAGGTAATTAAGCTATTTGTAGTGTAAGCGGTAAATTACCCCTTTAATAGTGTTGACGATGGTAACGTTGAACTAGCACAAAATAGTGGAGAAATTGAGACATATAGGACGTTAATTGATAATAAGTGATGTCTAACTTACGGCTGCTTCAGTTAATCAAAACGACTCTTTAACGCCAATCACAATATAGCCGCCGTTATGCTCAAAAGGATAAAAAACCAACATAATTAAAGGGAATTATATAACACTGCCCTCGCTAGCTTTTTAGCCATACAGGTTGTGCGGATAAATTAACTGAGAGATTGCGAGGAAGGGCTGAAGTTTAACTCAGCCCTCATCAATAAAAACGTTAGGCTATTTTAAATGTCGCCACTTGACGTTGCATTGAACGAGCCAGTGATTGTAAGTCGTTGACAGAATGGGTGAGTTTTTCAGTCGCCGCTGATGAGGCTTTAGTAATATCATTTATTGCGATGATACTTTTATTGATGCTCTCAGCCACATAGGATTGTTCTTCTGCAGCGGTAGCTATTTGGGTATTAAGCTCATTGATACTGTCGACCGAAGTGACAATTTCACTTAGCACAACACCTGCACTACTCGTTTTATCGTTGGCATTATTAACTAGAACCAAGCCCTCATCCATTGAAGAAACCGCAAGCACGACACTTTTTTGTAACCCGCCAATCATGGTTTCAATTTGCAGTGTTGAGTCTTGAGTACGCTTAGCTAGAGTACGAACTTCATCAGCAACAACAGCAAATCCTCGACCTTGTTCACCGGCTCTTGCTGCTTCAATGGCGGCGTTTAGGGCTAAAAGGTTAGTCTGCTCGGCAATACCTTTAATGACACTTAACACTTGACCAATGTTTTGACTTTCTTTAGCGAGATGAGATATCACCTCCGCCGTGGTGCCAATTTGATTAGATAACTGCGATATACTGTCGATTGAATTTCGAACAATAATATTACCATTTTCAGCATGATCATTAGCTTGTTTCGCCTGTTCAGCAGCAAAATTGGTACTTTGAACGACTTCAGCCACTGTTGCGGTCATTTCATTCATAGCCGTTGCGGTTTGTTCTGACTCATCTTGCTGCTGTATCATTCTATGGTTAGTGTCTTCTGTGAAACGCTGCAACTCTTCTGATGAAATATTGATGGTATTAGCGGCATCTGAAATTGATTCGATAATGCTTCTTAGATGGGTGATAACGCCTGTAAGGCTCGTTGAAATCATGCCTAATTCATCATCATTATAAGGAGTAAACACTTGGGTTAAATCTGAGTTTTGCTTGATGAGCTTTAGTTTCATCAAAATATCAGTCACAGGCCTCATCACACTGCGCAGCACCCAAATGGTTAACACGACACTGATAATGACGGCACAAAACGTAAAGAAAATAAACAACTTAACTGATGATTGGTATATATCTTGAGTTAATCGCCATTCATCGCCTGCTACTTTTATTTGCAATGACACTAATTCGGCTATTTTACCGCTAATGGGATCAATTACGCCGTATAAAGGCATAATATCATCGGTCAATTGACCTGAAATATTCCCCGACATGTTTTGCAGTTTATTGATAAGAAAATCAATTCTCTCATCCGCGGGACCAAACATATCATTGGCTTCAATACTAAGTTGGCTCTCTTTGGGTGTTAACGTAGTGGCTAAATATTTTTTCCACAGGGTATCAATATTACTTTTTGCACTCATTAAAGTCTCAGCAGCATCTTGAGCGGTTGAGCCGCCAGCATTGGCTTTGTTTATTGCATCAATGACTAAGACAGCATAGTCATCACCAATGATTTTTAAATCTTCTAATGGCACCACCCGATCAGAATAGATCCTCATCACTCCATCTTCGATTTTCCCCATCATATTGACAGCAATTCCACAAATTATGATGAGAATGGCTAATGGAATTAACGAACTAATGAGCATTTTTTGTTTAATTTTAAAATTCAGCATAAATCTACCACCAAGTAAAAATGAACTAACTACAAAAGCTCGATCAATCCTTGGAGGAACTTTACGATGAAAAACAATAACCAATGCAAATGTTACAATTATGTTATTGAGAATTTTAATATAATATAAAATATAACTCCAATCAAATATATAAATCACATTTTTATGCCTATACTCATCGATATATATGATTTTTTTCAGGGTATTAAAAATCTGTAAACTAAATTTTTTAAATAATGAGAAAACGATTCAACACGACAAAAATAAGTTGGAGAACTTAGAATCTTGGTCTTATAAAAAACACTTTGCAGATATGTGCAGCTAAATCAGCAACAAGCAGTTTACGTTAAAGTTAACTAGCAACCAAAAGCAACGATAAACACAAACAACTCGATAACTTTAAGCTTACAATTCAATATATTAGCTAAAATAAATAAAAAAATATAATTATCGTTATCGAGAATTTACTTTAACTGACTAAAATTAAATAATTACTTTGGATCGAGTCCAAGATATACAGTTAACGAGATCACCGATCGTTTACTATATAATTGATTAAATAGTAAAAATATATCAGCACATCTAAATGAATAAAATATTACTCGTGATGACTTTTTAATAATTTAAGTATAAACGAAACGGTTTTTATGAGACGTTCAATTACTCAATCATTTTATTCGCAGATTAAATCATCAAAAAGATGAATTATTCAACTTCACGGCAAGCAACCGAGAAACCCTATCACAATCGTAAATATGCATTCCTAAATCAGTATGTTACCGTACATACTGCTAATTTAGATTCAGCGCAATCAAAAATTATGCAATGACAATCAAGTGAATAAGCCTAAATCGGGCGACAATGAATAGGCCGTCTGATTTTCCCCTTTAGAATAACTGAGGTGAGATATGGATGTATCTAACGCGTCGAGACGGACCTTTATAAAACAATGTGTTATTGGCGGGGTCGCGGTATATTCCGCGCCTTTACTGTGGGAAATGAGTCGGGCCAATGCGTCCATCATTTCGCCTGAACTGGCTGCACAATGGCAAACTCAGGTTAGCGGCCAATCTAAACCCAAATTTCGTAACGACGGTATTGCTAAAGTCACCGGTCAAAAAGTTTATGGTCGTGACTACCGGGCAATGGACATGGCAGGCTGGCCAAAACAACAAGGCTACGCGTTTATCTTACGCGCTGCAGATGCATCCCATGTCTATCAAGGGTTCTCCCTCGACCACCTCCCAGCTTCAGCTAAGCCTTATAAAGTCATTACTGCAGCAGACCTTGCCCGCGACAAAGTTAAATTGCCTGAGTTTTACGGTGACAATATGTTATTGCCCGAGGGACAAACAGCAGATTATCTTGGTCATGCGGTAGCCATATTATTATTTGATAGTTTCCCTGCATTTAAACAAGCTAAGTCATTGTTGCAGTTCGACAATACCTTATTGCGCTTTGGTGAAAAAACGCCCTTTGTTTCAGACACTAAAGACCCTTATGCCAGCTGGCGTCTTATTCGGGTTGAAGGCGAAAATGGTGCCCGTGAAGATACTTATAGCCCACTACACGATGGACTATTTTTCCCCAGCGTTAAGCACCACAAACCGGTATGGTCAGGTGATGCTAATGCTCAAGGCTCGGTTTCTGAGCGCGGGCTGCATTATGCTGGCGAGATAGAAAAACAGATTGCGAGTGCCAAAGCAGATCAACAGTGGCAAGTATTAGAGCGCGAATATCGCACTCAAATCATCGATCCTATGATGATGGAGCCTGAGGCCTTTAATGGCTGGTTTGATGCCAGCAGCCAAACCTTTCATACCGTTATTACCTCTCAGTCGCCGCAAGACTTTCAAGAGATGGCCGTACACATGCTGTCATCTGGGCCATTGGCTGACAAAGTCAAAAATCTAGTAGTGCATTCTCCTTATATTGGTGGCGGTTTTGGCGCTAAAGATCACTCAATATTCCCGTATTATGGCGTGTTGGCAACCATTTACGCCAACGGTCCGGTTCGGTTAGCTAACGACCGCTTCGAGCAATTTCAATCCGGTCTTAAGCGTCATCCTTTCATCATGAAAAGTCGTTTAGCCGTTGATAAAGCAACCTTGAAAATTCAAGCGTTAACCTCACAGATGACAGTTGATGGCGGTGGTCGAGTTAATTTCAGCCCATCGGTCACCTCTGTTGGGGCGACGGCAATGCAAAGCATTTACTACACCCCACGTAACGATATTATCGCCACATCTTATGCGTCACGTAACCCTGATGCAGGCTCGATGCGCGGTTACGGTACATTGCAATCGATGACCGCAATGGAAGGCATGATCCACGAGATGGCCGCAGAGTTAAAGGTTGATCCCTTTAAGTTACGCGCGGCTAACGTGATGGAGTCAGGACAGCGTAATACTCAAGGTGCTATCCCTAATGGCACGCTTAGATACCGTGAAATGCTCGACATGGCCGAACTAGACCCTGTGTGGCAAAACCGTGCAGATAATAAAGCGCGTTATGAGGCTAAAAACCCAGGCATGCGTTACGGCGTTGGTTTTGGTATTGCGACGAAAGATTATGGTACCGGTGCTGCAGCACCAAGTGCGGCGGTTAGATTATCTAAAGACGGTAAAATAACCTTAGAAATTGGTTTTATCGAAATGGGTACTGGTACTCAAACGTCACAAGCCGTGGTAGTCAGCGAGTCATTAGGTAGTTTTGCTCATGAAGTGAAACTTGCTGAGATAGATATTTGGGATGCAATGCAATTAGTGCAAACCGACAATCCATACATTATTTCGCAGCAGCGCCAAGATGAAATGACGGCAAATCCACGTTGGACACCGGTTAAAGCCATGGCATCGTCGGCATCTATGTCGGCATATTATCAAAGCCATGTCACTCGTATTGCCGCCGATATTATTTATCGTCACGGACTCTGGCCTGCTGCGGTGTCTATTTGGAACGAGCTGTATTTCAACACCCCAATGGGCAAAACTAATCTCAATCACTCTCGTGACGGCCGCTGGACTGATGGCAAGCTTACCGCTATGGGATTCCCGCCGCTTTCAATCGACATTCTCGCTAAACGAGCCCACGATTTGGGCTTAGTGGTTGGCGTAATGGGTCATGCCTTTAACCGTTGGGCTTGGGCCGAAGCTGATTTTGAGATTTTCGGTACCAAAGAACGCATTGCACTGGATGCATTGGCACTGCAATACGGCGAGGGTGACAAGTATCATGGCAGCGCGGATCGCAAAGCCCGCATGAGTTCAAACGGCTATCACTTAATCGATCGTCAAGCGATGAGCTATCCTAAAGCCGAGCTGAATAACGCCATGGTGACTTACTACGCTCCATGCGCCACTTTAGTAGAAGTAGCCGTTAATGAAGGTAATGGCGAAGTCAGTTTATTGAGCTCTCATACCTGGTTAGAAGCCGGTAAAGTGATTGTGAATGAGTTAGTTGAAGGCCAAATTCAAGGCGGTCTTGCTATGGGAATTGGCCATGCATTGCATGAAGAATTACCCCCATTTGAAGCCGGCGCTGGTAATGGCACCTGGAATATCAATCGTTATAAGGTGCCGTTAGCGCGACATGTTGGTGTTTGGAGCCAGCGACATACTATTTTACCGCAGTTGTCCGAAACCGATCCTAGCCGCGGCATCGCCGAAGTGGTGATGATACCTGTTGTTTCCGCGCTGGTTGAAGCCGTTTACCAAGCTACCGCAGTGCGTTTTTACGAATTACCAATGACAGCGAAAAAAATCAAGGAGGCCATGGCATGAGCCAGTCAATTAAGTTAACCATAAATAACCAAGCTGTGGGCCCGATTGACGTTGGCGATGGCATCATGATGATTGAGTTTTTGCATGAGTATTTAAATCTCACCGGGACTAAATTTGGTTGCGGCGCGGGTGTATGTCATGCCTGTACGGTAATCGTCGATGACGAAAAAGGTATGAGCGAATCGGTTCGTACTTGCATCAATGGCGTCGAGCGTTTCAATGGCAAATCGATTCGCACTATTGAAGGTCATGCTAAGCAAAATGCCCAAGGTGAAATCACTGCACTTAGCCCTGTACAGCAAACATTTTTAGAACATTTCTCATTTCAATGTGGTTGGTGTACTTCAGGCTTTGTCAATGAATCGACTGCACTGATTGAACGACTAGAGCGTAAACCTATAGCCAAAGATCAAGTTGAGCAAGTCATTGAAGATGCCTTGGGCGAACACGTCTGTCGTTGTACGGGTTATGTAAAATACTATGCGGCGATCAAAGATTTGATCCTCAAGACAGAGGGGCTAACCCTGTCATGAAGCCATTATATCAATGTAACTTAAGCCGTTTAATAAAGGCGCAAAAACATCTCCGCCAAAATCTTTTACTCAGCTTAGGCCTAAGTTTAGGCTTGGGTTTGTTCGCCTGTTCCAGCAGCGCGGCTGATAAGGCGAGCAATAACGGTAGCGATATCGAACGAGGGGCTTATCTGATGAAGATAGGCGACTGTGTGGCTTGTCATACCGCGGTAGGCGGACGAGAGTTAACCGGTGGACTGCCGTTCGAAACCCCGTTTGGGGCGGTATTCTCAACCAATATCACCTCAGATAAAGATACCGGAATTGGCAAATACAGTTATGACGAATTTTTTGATGCCATGCATCACGGTGTCGGTATTAACGGTAATTTGTACCCCGCTATGCCCTACACGTCTTATAGCCTGTTAACCGATGAAGATACCAAAGCGATTTATGCCTACTTGATGAGCACCAAACCCATCAAGCAAGCTAATCTCGACAATGATGTCTCCTTCCCTTTTAACGTTCGATTTGGTCTCAAGGCGTGGAACTTAATCGCTCATGATGCTGAAAAATTTGCCCCCAAGAAAGACAAAAGTGAGCCCTGGAACCGAGGTAATTACTTAGTCAATGCGCTAGGCCATTGTGGTGAATGCCATACTCCTCGAGACAGCTTATTTGCCATGGAGCAGGATAAGCATTTTCAAGGCGCCGTTATCGAGGGCTTAGAAGCATCAGATATTACCCCTGCTGAACTTAACCGACAAAACTGGACTCATGACGATTTAAAGTCTCTGTTTACTGAAGGTTATTCTCGTAAAGGTACGGTATTTGGTGGCATGTATCCTGTGGTATACCACAGCTTTAGTCACTTAACCGATGCCGACATGCATGCAGTAAGCAGTTACTTACTTGATACTGACGAGACTGTAGAAGCCAAACCACTGACCTTTAACGGCCACCAGCGTGAATTACCAGGATATAACCTATACATGGGATATTGCGCTGGATGTCATGGTCAAAATGGTGAAGGTCGACCTAATGTTGCTCCGGCAATGGCCGGTAACGCTACATTAGATAAAGCCAGCCCGCACAATATCGTTGCGGTAATGCTTAAAGGTATAAAGAGCCAACATTACAATACCACCACCAGCTTTTATGCCATGCCTGGTTATGCCGATGAGTTAAGTGATGAACAGCTTAAAGACTTAAGCAATTATCTGCGCGTCACATGGAGTAATCAGCCAGGTGATGTAGATTTGAATACAATTAATGATTTAAAAGAAGTGATATTCGAACGCGATTAACCATTGTAGTCCGTTGTAGAATATCCGTTTATGTAAAAGCCGACATTTGGTCGGCTTTTTCGTTTCACTAACGATTAATGGCAAAACTAACGCCATAACAAGGTTTACCCAACGAGGTTACAACACATCGTTAAGGTCTTGTATTGCATCAATCACCATACCCGTACCAATGCTAATCAACAGCAAATCAGTACCAACACGGACAATCTTTTGTCCTTCTGGCGTACGACCTAGCTGAACAGTAAGCGCTGATGGTACATCGTAGTAAACAACATCAGCAGGTAACGAGTAGCCTTTTCGCCATTGCTTAGCACTGCCCGGTGGTTGGCAACGATTGTGTTTTTTGGCTAATCCTGGTGGACAATGCTTAGCATCACGGTTGGTATAATAGTAATTATTAACGATGACTTGGCGATCGTTACTAAAATAGGTCTGATAAGTTTCTTCCTGTTCGTGATCATGCTTCTTGTCATGCTTTTTTTCATGTTTTTCAGATTTATGTTTACCGCTATTACCATGCGAGTCGTTGTCTTTAGCAACGCTGTAACCGGAAGCACACACCATTAAGGTGCTGATAATGATGAGAGGTAGTATATGTCGATTCATAAAATGGATTCCTTTGCGATTAAATAGGCGCTTGTCATAATAGTTAACCAGCGATATGCCTGACCGTTAAAAAAACCAATACTATTAATATTACGGTTGATATGGGTGCAAAGGTAGTTGTATTGCGCTCTATTGTCGACACTAATCTATATTATTGTTAATTAATGTTCGCGTAGAATCGTTACTTTTGTTTCAATACCAATTGTGAAAACAACACCTTATTCGTTCCGCATAACCCCAGCAATATTTGATGTTTTAATCCTTATGACGTTACTCGTTAAGACTTTTTTATCGATGATAAAGGGACACAGAAAAGCAGCGAATATACAAAAAATTGATAAACAAGAGTGCGTTTGCCCCTTTAGATTTTAATAATACCGTTAACACCCAACGATTACCGTTGTGATGACAGGCTCTCCAGTACTCTGCCAGTGATACTGAAAGTAACAACTGGTTGCAATAACTTCGGCTGCAGTAGGCTCTGCAAGGGCAAGTGCACTTTTGGGGGCTGCAACAACAGCATAGCTGCTATTAGATGTAAAAATGCGATATGACCAATCATTCATTTCTAACCCAGCCGCTTTAAAGATTTCTGACGACGTTGTATAACCGGCATTAAAACCGCTACCACTAGTATTGGCCGCTGCGGCCCAAGGTTGGTAATGACTGCCTTTAACACCCGAGAATTCAACCGTATCTGTAAGCGCATTGCCAGAGGTTAATGTTTTTGTTTTAAATAACATCACTGCTGTTTTAATTGAGCCTGTGGCGCCTTTGATTGCTGCAATATGTGCATCTGTTTTTAAATTAATAAACTTAGGCGCTGCGACAACAGCCAATACGCCAAGAATAATAATGACAACGACAAGCTCTATAAGGGTGAAACCGGATTGACGAGAGGAAACGATACTGCGGTTAAGTTTGATCATATGATGAATGCCTCCTGATACAGTAAACAAACTGCTCAGCTAAAAATAGTTTACTTAAAACAATTACATGAGACGTTATTTTAACCTAAACACGAGCTTAAGTTATAGAGGCTTTCATCATAGTTTTGCGTATTGTATTGAGCCTTGTTGTATTGAGCCTTGTTGTATTAAGCCTTGTTTAGCACCTAGGTTATTTAGCCTTTAATGCCTGTTGCGAAAATAAAATACCATCCCAGCCATGTTGCATAAACTGACGAATATTTTGATGATCCGTCCCTTGCGGCGTCGCCACAACATCTCGGTAATGTTGGCCAAACATAGCCAAGGTTTGTTGCACCGTTAACTGATGAATTTGCCCAAACGCAAACACCTTACAAGAACCTGAATTTTCTCCAGCTTCATTAAGCTGATCACCATTTTTAAATGCACTTATCGTGAAGTCATACTGGCCATCAATGACAGCCATAGTCTCTTCAAAACGGATAGTATCTGCTTGCGATGTTAGCGATGAAATAAACGGGTTAATAGCCGTTGATGGCATAAAATTGGCCCTGCCCTAAGTTAAAGTTAAAGTTAAAGTTAAAGTTAAAGTTAAAATAAAATTGAATTAAAAGAAAAATAAACAGTAAAACTCCCGACACTATAGTTCGAGACCTTATCAAAATGATCACATTTACTATAGTGAAAAAGACTCAAGCAAACGATTAAAAAGCTCAAAAGCAAAGCGAGGCCAATACCCTCTGTAACGGCCTACTACAATGTTAAATTCAATAAAGTTTGCAAGCATAGACCATCGACACTTAATCCAACTTTAGTGCAGTAAAATCTGGCCGTGGTAACCTTTCCAACTTACTGTATAAATACATCACCACCAACGACAATAATGCGCCGATGATAAACAACCAATATCCACCAAGATGATCCAGTATAATCCCGCCGCCCAGCGGCGCAAATGCAAACCCCAAATCATAAAATGAAGCTGCGCCAAAGTACGCCCCACGTAAATGTTTAGGGGCTAGCCTGTCAATGTGCACGTTCATCGTTGGGAATAAAATGGTTTCAGCTAGGCTCATAACAACAACAGCGCCAATCCAGCCCCAAAACAAATCAATGGGGTTATACGCTAACCAAACTTGTGAACAAACCAACAGCATCAATCCAAACTGAATCCGATGCACCAAACTGTAACCAGCCATTAATCTTAACAATAAAAATTGGGTCGAGATAATGACTAAGGCATTGGTAAAAATCATTGCCGAAATCAGTGTTAATAAATCGGGGGCATTTGAACGAGTAAGATATTGGATCAGCGAACTGTCCATTTGCGCGTAAATAAACATACACAAAATGTTTGCAAAAATAAGACCTTGCAGTAATTTATCTTGCCATAAAATCGACATTATTTGCTTTCGATTCATCATAGCAGGTTTACGCTTAACAGCAGCTGTTGCATCGCCCATAACTGGAATGAGTCCATCTGCAACCAGCTCTGGAGCCGATGAATGAGTCTGGCGAGCTTGATGCCTAAAACCCCAAAATAATAACCCCAATAAAGCAGCAAAAGCCGCAGCGGTAATGTAAAAACTCGATTGTTTTCCGGTTAAGCCCAACCATATTCCTAACATTGGCCCTACGGCGCAACCTACGTTAACGATAAAATACAGTGATTGCATCGCCAACTCACGGGTTTTAGGATCGTCAATAATGTCGCCAATGGTGGCAGACGTTAGTGGCCGCCATATTGCAGTCGCAATAGAACACAGTGTCATGACGACAACATAGCCTTTGACGGAATCGACTTGCGCCAGTAATGAAAACGAGATGATATAAAGCACACCGGTAAAGTACATTAGCTTGTGGCGGCCGATTCGGTCTGACAGTGCACTACCAATAAAGCTGGTAAATACCGATATAATCGCCGCACTCGACAGTACTAAACCCACTTCTGTGGCGCTTAAAGCAAATTTTTCATACAAAATGACAGCCAAAAATGGCCACACCATGTAATAACTACCGCGAGTAATAAACGAGCCAAATAACAGTATCCACATTAATCGTGGAAATTGCTTAAACCGCGCTACAGAAATATCGCTATGCACTTTTTATCCTTAAAGAGTGATGCTGAAATAGATTATGACAGACTAAATTGATGGGGTTGTTATAGAGCTAATCCTAACGGCATTTGCGCGGATGAACCACTATTTATTGCCTAATCCTATGTTATTACTGATCATATAAGCTAATAGCTGTTTTTCATCGGCTCTATTTGACAGCGATAATCCTTGAACCACACCTTGTTGATCACTTTGGTTACGGTGCTGCCCTAATTTTTGCTTACCTTGTAACTCATCGATGACAATCTTAAAACCAACAATGCCCTTGGCTAGTTTTTGTTGGTAATCATCGACAATAAAGCCACCACTTTGTAGTAATGAAGGTTCATATTGTTGAATGGTAGATTTGAGTACTTGTGCGGTGGTCGCATCATCAGTTAATTCAATAATGCCTTTTGCATGTACTACGCTGTAATTCCAAGTCGGAACCGCTGGATAGGAGTCATACCAAGTGGGTGAGATAATACCAATTCCAACAATTATGTGACCTTTCAGAGTCGCTCAGGTTTTTCAGTTTGCGGCGCATTGTAGAAAGAATGGTCGTTCCCTTATAAAACAATGCAACAAAAAAGTGGAAAGCCTGAGAGCCTCCCGCAGGGCGGGTTTCAGCACTCTCTATGCTACTTAATAAAATTTTGACGTAGAACAACTATGCCTGCAATCTTATTACTTGCCTATAGAGTGCTGAATTCCCGCTGAATGGCCAAATAATTGTTGGAGTTGGTATCAGCGTGAGGGCCATTGAAAATACAAAGGACTCTAGTACCCGCAACACTTTTCCAATGCGGATTACTACGAGCAAAATGGCCATACAGGGTACCATTTTCGCCCTCTGAGGCAATGAGTAATAACGGTAAGTGTGAGCCCTCTAAATCGTTAGACACAACAGTCGCAAAACCATATTGGTTGATAAACAGATGTATTAACTCTCTGGCTCCCATATCCCACTTATCAGGCACTTGCATCATTCACTCTTTACTAAAATAGTCTATAAAGTCTTTATAGTGAATCTGACGAATAAATGCCATCGTTTTATGGGTTTGTAGCGATTATTACAAATGGCCTACTTTGACCAAAATCACCGTGTCTTGCTCCACATACGGATTATGCTGACTTAAATGCGGACTACGGATCCACGTACCTGCAGGATAACGACCCAGTTCATCGATAAACTCTCCGCTAATAACATAGATTTCTTCGCCGCCAAAATGACGGTGCGGTTGAAAATGTGTCCCCGCAGGCCACTTAACTAATGCAGTCGACTCAGTACCATGTTGGTGTAGCGGCATAACCTGCAACTGACCATGACCCGGCAACCATTCTGTCTCATTGGTATTAATGGCCACTTGTTGTGAGTCTGTAGGTTGAAACTGGTGCAGCTTAACCAACAACGTACAACCTTCTACGCTAAATGGCGCATGGACAAAACCTTCAGGATTACGCAAATACGTGCCTGCAGGATAGTCACCGGTTTCATCAGAAAACACCCCGTCGAGCACTAAAATCTCTTCGCCTAACGGATGAGGGTGTGAGTTAAATTTAGCACCAGCTTGATAGTTTACAATGCTGGTCGCATGACCACGCTCTGCTTCTTCACGCGCTAAGCGTTTACGTAATACGCCCGCTGCGGGGCTATTTTGCCATTCAAGATCGGCAGTGTTAATCACCACTCGTTGGCTAAAATCCATGTTTAACATATTGCTACCTTACAACCGTTTAATTGCCATTAGTGTAAGGCTTTAACAATCGATAAAACAGCAGGTACTTTATGGTACCTATAGATATTAATAAGCCAATATTAAAAGTGTATTGATAAAAAAAGCCCATTCAACAAAGTGAATGGGCGTTAATTGTGGTTATTCAGCAGTTAAATACTGTTATTCAGAATCGCTTGGCGTTGTTTTTTATAGGCTTTAGCCGATGCAGGGATCGGTGTTGTACGCCCGGTTTCTAGCCAGTTTTTTAATCGATTAGCATCTGCCATGTGGGTGTATTTACCAAATGAGTCCAGTACCACAAATGCCACTTTACGCTTGTTCATTTCAGTTAACATCACTAAACAATGGCCCGCTTTATTGGTAAAGCCCGTTTTGGTTAATGCAATATTCCAATTGTTTTTAAATACCAGTTTATTGGTGTTTTGAAAATCTAAGGCATAACGTGGTGATTCAAAGTTAACGTGCTTTTTAGTGGTCGAGCTCAGCTTGCCTAATAACGGATACGTTTGACTGGCTTTAAGCAATAATATGAGATCGTTAGCGCTAGATACATTGTCAGGTGACAAGCCTGTTGGTTCAACATAACGGGTTTGGCTCATGCCCAGTGCGGTCGCTTTGTCGTTCATTGCACGCACAAAAGCTTTAAATCCACCTGGATAATTATGTGCAAGTGAGGTCGCGGCACGATTTTCTGACGACATTAATGTTAATAACAACATGGTTTCACGAGTCACCACGCTGCCTAAACGCACTCGTGAATAAATATTGCGCATCACAGGTGAGTCAGTAATTTTTACTGAGATTTTTTCATCTAATGCAAGCTTGGCATCCAATGTCACCATGGCAGCCATTAACTTGGTAACTGACGCAATAGGCACAGGTTGATTTGGATTACTTGAATATAAAACTTCATTGGTGGCTAAGTCGACCAACATAGCACTACCGGAGGCTAACTCTTGTTGAGGTTTGATTTGCACAACTTGTGCTGCAAATGACATTGGGCTGCTCAACGAAGTTGAACATAATAAAGCGCAGGCAAAAAAGAAACGAAGTTTCATTAACATCACTTGAAAAATAAACCTAATAAGTCCACTGAGTATACGATAAAGGATTAGACCGACAATAGATAAATAATCACTATTAGTAAGTTTTTAGTGAATTTGGCGCAGTTTGAGTCAAAAGCATTCGCAATGACTCATCTCAATCCGGCTCAAGCTAAGTGATAAACAGCTAAACGATAACCCTGCATTCGCCAAGCGAGCTATTTTAGTCATAGTGTTGGCAATCGATTAGTGAGGTCTTTGTTATTGAATAAAGGGCACAAGAAGATGAGCTTCAGCACAGATAACGCTTTTTGTTGTCTTCATGTTAAGATTGAATAAGTCGTTTAAAAAGAGAGTATAGATGGACATTAACTTGCGTTTTTTTAGTCGATTAAACCCATGGCTCAATAGCTTATTGACCTCTAAAGCTACCCTAAAAACAGAGGCTGATGAAGCGCAAAAAGGGCAGATGTCGCTCAAGACTATCGCCAACCAATATCCGCTTCAAGCTCGTCGGGGTCCAATTACTCAGGTGATGCTATATCAGTCACTTTATGCCAGTGATGATTTCGTTGGCCGAGAAAAACAACTCAAGCAAATTACCGATGTGATAAACCAATGGCGTAATCATCACGGCGAAATCAGTGCCATTGTCTCGCCTGCTGGAGCTGGAGGATCATCTTTTTTAGGCCAACTGCCGCCTTTACTGCAAACCATTATCGCCGAAGACACTAAAAAAGCACCGATGCCTGACGTAAAACCGTTGCCGTCCAAGTGGCTATTGATGAGTTTTTATCAAGCGCCATTAGGCGCAAATGACGCGATAGCCCATGTTTGTTATTGTTTTGGTATTACGCCACCAAACACCATCACCGAAACGATTGCCGCCATCAACCAGCAACCACCACAGCTAATTATGATAGATGATATGCACAAACTGATGTTGAGAGTGATGGGAAATAATCAAGCCTTGGTAACCTTTGCAACTATCGTGATGGAAACGCGTAAACATCATTGTTGGATCATAAGCTGTGAAATATTTGCATGGCAACGATTAAGTGCACAATACCAAATTCATCACTTTATTAAACATGTTTTTCAGCTCGATTATTTCAGTGAAACCGAATTAGCCACAATACAAACAAAGCATCTGCTTGATTTAGGGTTAATCAGTAACGACGTGATGACCAAAGAAACCGCTACTGCAGCCGATAAAAACACCAAAAAAAGCACTGCACAGCAAGCTGAGCAAACCAATAATAATCAAGCGGATATTGTTAATCCTTATAAAGACCAGCTAAAACAGCTGTACACTATCAGCCAAGGGCACCCCAAATTAGCATCATTGTTGCTACAGTATTCTCTCGCGCACCAAGTCGATATCGGTTCGGATAATAGTTCAAATAGTCGTTCAAATAATGGCATTGATATTTGCCGCATTAACTCATCTGTATTGCAACAATGCCAAGACAATGACCTATTTTCATTAGCAGAGATTTATGTTCATGGTGGCTTACGAGTGAGTCAGCATGCACATATTTTTGTCATTACGATTGAACAAAGCAGCTTGCAGTTAGAATATTTAGCTCGCCAAGGACTCATTATTGCGCAATATTCACAACAAGATTTTGCCGAGCATTTCTACTTTATTACTCCAACATTAAGTAAAATTGTCGCCAGCCATTTGGTGAATCACAATAAGTTGTTTAATTAAACGAGGCGACTATGGAAGATTCCCGTAAAGCATTACAAGCATTTTTAGAGATCATTTCGTTTGACCGAATAATCAGTATTTTACTGCTGTGTCTAATGGCGTGGCTGTTATTGGTACTGATCCAATTTTGCTTAAATCAACTGAATAAAGCCTTGCCTAAATACCGCTTAATTTGGAATCGGTCATACCCTTTTGTGCGTTTATTTGTGTGGTTGAGTGTGATTGTTTATTCGATCGTTGGCATTATCGATCCACATGAGAACTTAATCCTCGCAGTGGTAGGTTCAATCAGTATTGTGGTGGGTTTAGCTACCCAAGAACCAGCCAAAAACATGATTGCTGGGTTTATTATTATGATCAACCCGCCTTATCGCGTTGGTGATATGGTAACGTTATCTGGACATTATGGTGAAGTCATTAAACTGGAATGGAGCGTAACTTGGCTGCGTACCTTTGATGATAATACCGTGATGGTGCCTAATGCTGAGGCGTTAAAAACTGCAGTATCCAATGCAAATAGCGGCGCTTTAGATGAAATGGTGGTAGTGAGTTTTACCATTCCAATGAATGCCGATCACAACAAAGCCATCGCGCTGGCCAGAGAAGCAACGCAATGCTCACCATATACCTTTTTAAATAAGCCCATTATTGTCAACTTAGGTAACGAGCACGAGTTTGGCCAGTTTTTACAAACCATCACAGTCAAAGCGTATGTGATGGACGTAAGATTAGAGAAAAAGTTTATCAGTGACATCAATATCAGGGTATTAAGCGCATTTAAAAATGCCCAATTTTATGATGTACAACAAACGGTATTTCAGTAATTTACGCTATAATCGACTCAATTGTTAGATAACACTTTTTGATTGTTAAAATGGAGAATTTGCTATGACTCAAGATGAAATGAAGAAAGCGGCAGGTTGGGCAGCGCTGCAGTATGTCAAAAAAGATACCATCGTCGGTGTAGGTACAGGCTCTACAGTCAATCACTTCATTGATGCACTTGCCACCATGAAAGATGACATCGAAGGTGCGGTATCAAGCTCTGAAGCATCAACGAAAAAACTCATCGAACTCGGCATTGAAGTATTTGATTTAAACAGTGTTGATTTGATTGATGTCTATGTTGATGGCGCGGATGAGATTAACGACCGCATGGATATGATTAAAGGTGGCGGAGCTGCATTAACGCGCGAGAAGATTGTCGCGGCGGTAGCTAAACGGTTTATTTGTATTGTAGATAATACCAAACAAGTGCCCATTTTAGGTGAGTTTCCGTTGCCTGTTGAAGTCATCCCGATGGCACGATCTTATGTGGCGCGTGAGTTGGTAAAATTAGGTGGCGACCCCGTTTACCGTCAAGGCGTAATAACCGATAACGGCAACGTTATTTTAGATGTCTACAATATGAAAATTTTAGACCCTAAAGTGATGGAAACTAAAATCAACGCCATTGTCGGCGTAGTGACTAACGGTTTATTTGCTAACCGCGGTGCCGATGTACTACTAGTAGGCACCCCTGATGGCGTTAACACCATCACACTGTAAAAACTAAACCATTCGCTTGATTAACTTGAATGTTTAGCAACAGCACAAAAAAATGGCCTAGCATTACTGCTAGGCCATTTTTTTATCTGTTTTAGTCTCTATTTTAGTACCTGTTTTAGTACCTGTTCTGCAATGACAACGACTTACACTCTAAACTGGCTCACCGCTTCATGCAGTGCTTTGGCTCGTACTCTCACATCTTCAGAAGCCGCGGCATTCTCTTCCGCTGCTTGCGATGATTCATCGGCAATATCACGGATAACCACCACGTTTTTACCCACTTCTGCGGCAACCATGCTTTGCTCCTCAATTGCCGCAGCAATTTGAGTACTCATGTCCATAATATTGGTCACGTCATTGGTAATGGTTCGTAAAACATCACCCGCGATGGCGGCTTGTTCAGCACTCTCCCGCCCTTGCTGCTGGCTTTCTTGCATAAGCTCAACAATAGAATGAGTACGCGCTTGTAAGGTTGAAATAATGCTAGTAATTTCTTGGGTCGACGTTTGTGTTCGCAAGGCTAGCGTGCGCACCTCATCGGCAACAACCGCGAAACCACGGCCTTGTTCCCCCGCTCTGGCCGCTTCAATCGCCGCGTTTAATGCCAATAAGTTTGTTTGATCAGCAATACCCCTAATCACATCAAGCACGCTGCCAATAGTGACACTGTCTCGCTCAAGTTCGGTAACCACACTGGCTGAATCGGCTAATTGCTTCGCTAGCAAAGTAATTTTTTGAACGGTGAGTTCTACGCCCTGTTGACCTGATTGAGCGTTCTCATGAGTTTGACTAGCCTTACTGGCCGCCAATTCAGTATTCTTGGCAATTTCGTCAATGGTAGCCCCCATTTCGGTAACGGCTGTAGCGACCATGTCGGTTTCATTAAGCTGGCGTAATACGCCTTTAGAAGCAGTCATAGCATTTCGAGACAGCTCTTGGCACGACTCATTCATTGCAGTAACCGACTCGTCCACTTGTTGAATCAATTCTTGAAAAGTCATGACCATTTGGTTGAAGTGATAGGCGATTTTCGATATTTCATCATTACCAGACTCATCACAACGCATTGATAAATCTTTACTTTTTTCAATTGATGAAATCACATAGGTAATATCTTGCACCGGCTTAATAATGCTACGAATAATTAAATAGGTGAAAATACACAGTACTGCAGCGATTAACAAAAATATGCTTAAGCCAATAATAAAAGCCTGATTTTTACCATGTTCAATTTCGGCCAAGGTTTCCTCTCGCAGGGTAACGGTATCATTATCGGTTTGATAAATTTTATCACGCAACTCAGCCATTTTACCGTCTTGCTCCGACAAACCAAATAGCACTTCTTTATTGACTAAATTGTTAAAATTCACTCGATAATCTTTAATATCTGCGCTCAATTGCTCCTTGTCAGAGAAAGGCAAAGTAGACTGTTGTACTTGAGCTAAAAAACGGCCAATTCCGTCATCAAAAGCTTGTACATATTTAGGATCACGACGGAGCATGAAGTCTTTCTCACTGCGACGCAGTTGTAGCATTGCCACTAGCAGAGCATCCTCAGCATTATCACTTAGCACAGTTTCAACTTTTTTAACTGCCGAACGCAAATCGCCATATAAACCTGACTCGGGAGTTAGCCCTATCTCAATTTTTAGTGCAGTAATTTCATTGAATATCGTTTTATAATCATTGAGGTTGTTTTCAAAATCATCTAAAGCATCAACATTCATATCTTGATGTTCTAGCGCAACACGTACTTCAGCCATATAAGCCAAAATATCATTCATGCTATGTTTAAATTTTTCAATATAAACAGTATCTGCACGATGGAGAAAATCCTTTTCTTCAGTACGTAATTCAAGCACTTTTTTTTCAATTTCAACAATACTGCTCGATGCGGTTGATAATTCCAACAGGACTGATTCAGAATAATTTTGTAACCCGAACATCGCGAGTACTGAGGAGATTGAAATGATCGAACTTAAAATAAGTTTCGAACGAATAAGCATATTTTCTACCACCTAAAAGTAAGATTTAACGTTACTGTTATTATTGTATGATCTGATAAGGATTTTTAGATCAATCTAGCAACATAAGTATAGCAACTAGTTATCGGCTAATATAAAAAAATCTTAAACATATTACAGAAAAGTGATTATTTATAACCACTCATATAAACCTTTTGCCGACTTGAGGCTGTCAAATAACTACACCATCATATTGGACATGTTGTGACATTAAGGATGCCACTATTAATCAGTCAGAAACCGAGCAATTAAGCCACTTAGCGGCACTTGACGACAGTCAGTTGGTCGCAATAGCGGTTACTGGTTGCAAACAGGCATTCCAGCAACTCTATCGGCGCCATCATAAACGGGTTTACGCCATTTGCTTTAGATTGAGTGGCCAAGCTCATCTTGCTGACGATATGACCCAAGCTTGTTTTATACGCTTATGGCATAAATTGGACCAATTCAGAGGCGACAGCCAATTTACCACCTGGTTGCATCGCTTGTGCGTCCGCCAAGCGATTAACGAACTAAAGGTACAGCAATCGTGGTGGCGACGCTTTATACCGACAGAGCAACTTGAGCCGCAGGACATACCCACGGTTGCCTTTGATGAATATCACCAATTGGATAAGTGTATTGCCAAATTACCTCAACGGACTCGTATGGTATTTGTACTGTGTGCAATTGAAGGTTATCAACATAAAGAAATTGCCGCCCTACTCAACATTGCCGAGGGCACGAGTAAAGCGCAGTACCATAATGCTAAACAATTTTTACAGGAGATGCTTGCATGAACACGTCACCGCAAGACCTCGATAGCCTAATCAAGTCATTGCCGCTAGAGATGCAACCGACAACCGATTTGTGGCCAGCGATTGCAGCTAAGTTACCACCTCAATCTCAGCAAAAAAAACATCTGGTTAGCCCTTGGCTTATCGCCGCTAGCGTTGCAGTTTTTTGTATGCTGACCATCCTGCTTTGGCAACGCCCAGAGGGTAATTCATTGCTGCCGCAAACTGCCACAATAACCTCAACCGCCCCAGGGTCGACATTGAATACTGAGGTAAGCCTAGTAACATCGCCAACCCACACCCAGGCAACATTAGCTGAGACAACATTAGCTGAGCTAGTCGATCAAATAGCCATGACTCATCAGACCCAACTGGATGTTTTTAATCAAAACCAATACACCGTGAGTTGGCAATTATCATCAACTGATGCTCCACAACAGATACAGAGCGATATTAGCCAAGCATTAGCCGAGCTGGATACCGCCTCAAAACAAGTACAAGCAGCATTGAAACAACAACCGACTAATCAACAAATGTGGCAATTATGGCGCTGGATCATGCAACGTCAAATAACCCTATTGCAGCAAGGCCAAAAGCTCCCATTTACGTCTAAACAGACACCACAAGGAAATACAATATGAGCATTCTTAAATACGTGTTAATCGTGCCGTTAATCGGTATCAGTTTTATCTCAATGGCCAAAGAAGCCGTTGACCAACAATTAACGGTCACAGATAACCCTTCGGTCAGCATGAAAATACAACGGGGTAACGTTGAGCTAGTCAGTTGGGATAAAAATAGCATTCAGATTAGAGGTGAACTTGATGAGTTAAGCCAAGGCTTAATATTTGAGGTTAAAGGCAATAGCGTTATTGTAGAAGATAAATTACCCCGCAGTTATCAGGGCAGTAATAAACAAGGGTCACAACTGACCATTTACCTGCCTAAACAGCTAGGTTTAGATGCCGAGGGAGTATCAGCCAGTTATCAATTATCACAGCTAAATGGCCAAATATCGTTAGCGTTAGTCAGCGGCAACATTAACGCCCAACAACTTAGTGGCAATACTAAACTCACCACGGTGTCAGGCAATATTAATACCTCTGAGCTAGCAGGAAAAATTAACCTCGAAACAGTATCGGGCGATATCACTGATAGCAATAGCCAAGGCGAGGCTGAGCTGCGCTTAGTCAGTGGCGAACTAAAAAGCCAAAGCGCTTTTACACATTTGTCTGTCGACCAAGTGTCTGGTGACATAACCGCAATCGTTAACCAAGTCACTGAGTTGAATATTGTTACCATCAGTGGCGATGCACAATTAACCTTAGGGGCCGATTTAAACAAAGCTCAACTCGAAACCATAAGTGGAGATATGGCACTAACGTTTGCTGGTATGCCTAACATCAGTTTTATGATTGATGGCGGCCCTGGTGGAAAAATCGACAATCAATTAACCGATGATAAACCGCTAAAACAAAAGTACTCACCAGCCAAAACGTTGCAGTTCAAAACTCAAGCTGGCACAGGCCAAGTCAACATCAATACCATTAGTGGCAAAATTAGCCTGACTCAATAAGTGTAAAATAACATTAGCTCGGGGTAAGCGATGCTTATAAAAGAGCGCTTTGCTCGCAATTGATTCTGTATTGAAAAAGTGATTTTGTATTGAGTAGAAATTGATTTGCAATGAGCAGATAAAGAAATGCCCGGTAATCATTATATGGTGACAACCGGGCACTTTTATATATTCAAATAATGACTACACAGATTTCATTTCAGCATCGGTTAAAAAGCGCCATTCACCTGCGGCTAAGTCCGTGTTTAACTCGATATCACCTACCGCTTCACGGTGTAAATTAACCACTCTATTACCCACCGCGGCAAACATACGCTTAACTTGATGGTACTTACCTTCGCTAATCGTCAATCGCACATGAGTTGAGTCAATAATATCGAGCAAAGCAGGCTTGGTCAGCTCATCTTCATTGCGCAGCTCAACACCATCGGCAAATACCTGGATTAAACTGTCATCAATAGGTTCGGCTAATTCAACCAAATAGCGTTTGCCACAATCTTTCTTTGGCGAAGTGATTTTATGCGACCACTGACCATCGCTGGTAATTAACACTAAGCCTGTGGTGTCGACATCTAATCGACCAGCAATGTGCAAAGTGTCCATTTTCTCAATATCAATCAAACTCAATACGGATGGATATTCTTCATCGATGGTTGAACAAATGGTGTCTACCGGTTTGTTTAACATGATGTAACGCTCGCCAATCACGCTAATTAATATGCCGTCTAAATGCACCGACATTTGTGGTAGTACTTTAAAACCTGAGTTTTTGACCACAACACCATCACAGGTAACGTCACCACGATGCAAGGCTCTCTTGGCCAATGACCGAGTCAGTTCGGTACTTTCACAGATAAATTTGTCTAAACGCACAATGATTACTCAATCTAAAAATATTGACGCTATTATGCTGCTTACACGCTTAAATAGAAATCAATCACCGATATTTTTCACCGCTAAGGTAATTTTTGGTTACACATCCTCACAAAAAACACGCTAAAAAGGCCTCCTTGCGGCTTGTTTTATAGGCGGATAAGGCCTTAACATACAATTCACAATAAAAAGTAATAGCTTTTCCCTTTGGATAAAGGGGTTATTACTGAATTAAGCGACACTGATCGCAATGCCCCATTGAAGGGCTTTTTACATCAAGCAAAGGAAACAACATGAGAAAATTGGTTATTGGCGGTCTATGCGCCTCATTAATTGCAGGCTTGAGTGCTTGTAGTGATGACAAGGCAGTCGTTACGCCTGCTGCAGATGTCGCAAAAACAGCTACTGCTGCTGCAGTAGAAAAAGCACTTACGTCTGGCATCACGTTTGACAACATCGACAAGTCAGTGCGCCCACAAGACGATTTTTATATGTATGTTAACGGCGCATGGATGAAAAATGCAGAAATCCCTAGCGACCGTACCAACATTGGCGCATTTTACGACTTACGTGAAAATGCACGTGATGACGTTAAAGCCATTATTGAAGATTTAAGCGCGACGCCAAATCTAGCCGATGGCACAGATGAACAGAAAGTGGCTGATTTATATCGCTCATTCATGGATGTTGAAACGCTTGATAAATTAGGTATTGCACCAATCCAAGCTGATTTGGATAAAATTGCAGCCCTGAAAGATAAAAAAGAATTAACCGCATTTTTTGGTGAAAACCAAGCAAACGGTGGCGGTACACCGCTAGCATTCTATGTTGAAATTGATGCTAAAGATTCAAGCCGTTATGCCACACACATTTGGCAATATGGTTTAAGCCTGCCAGAGAAAGATTACTACTTTAATCAAGAAGAACGCTTCGTCAACATCCGTAAAGCCTACGTTGAACACATTGAGAAAATGTACAACCTTGCAGGCTTAGCAAATGCAAAAGCCAACGCTGAAGCCATTCTTGCACTTGAAACTCAAATTGCAGAAAAGCATTGGGACGTAGTTGAAACGCGCGACAGTACTAAAACATACAACCTATACCAAGTTAAGAATTTGCCAGAATTGGCTTCAGAAATTAACTGGGATGGTTATTTAGCGGCGCTTGGCGGCGACAAGCAAACAGATATCATTATCAACCAACCAAGTTATATCCAAGGCTTAAACGAGGTGCTTAAAAATAACGACCTTGATACTTGGAAAAACTACATGACTTGGATGGCATTAACTCATAATGCCAGCAATTTATCTGAAGCATTAGATAACGAAAACTTTGAGTTTTTCTCTAAGACGCTTAATGGTCAAGAAGAACAAGAACCTCGTTGGAAGCGTGGCGTGAGCACTGTGAGTGACACGCTAGGCGAAGTAGTGGGTAAAGTGTATGTGAAACGTCACTTTGCACCAGAAGCTAAAACCCGCATGGAACAGTTAGTTGAAAACCTACGTGGCGCTTATAGTTCAAGCATTGATTCATTAGATTGGATGAGTGCTGATACTAAAGTTGCTGCAAAAGATAAATTGGCTAAGTTTAATCCTAAAATTGGTTACCCGAACAAGTGGGATGACTACAGCAAACTAACCATTAAAGCAGATGATTTAGTCGGTAACGCCAAGCGTGCGGCGATTGTTGAGCATAACAAAAGTCTTGCTAAGTTAGGCCAACCAATTGACAAAGACGAGTGGCACATGACGCCACAAACCGTTAACGCTTACTACAACCCAACCATGAACGAAATCGTGTTCCCTGCTGCGATTTTACAACCGCCTTTCTTCAACTTAGAAGCTGATGATGCGGTTAACTATGGTGGTATTGGTGCTGTTATTGGTCACGAAATGGGCCATGGCTTTGATGACCAAGGTGCTAAATTTGATGGCGAAGGTAACATGCGTGACTGGTGGACCGAAGCTGACTTAAAAGCATTCGAGTCAAAAGGCAATGCATTAATCGCTCAGTACAATGGTTATCAAGTGTTTGACGACCTACACGTGAATGGCAGCTTAACATTAGGCGAGAACATTGGTGACTTATCAGGTGTGACTATCGCCTATAAAGCTTACAAAATGTCACTTGACGGTAAAGAAGCACCAGTTATTGACGGCTTAACAGGCGATCAACGTTTCTTCATGGGCTTCACTCAAATTTGGCGTGTGAAGATGAAAGAAGAAGCCATGCGTAACCGCGTAGCAACTGATCCGCATTCACCTGGTCATTTCCGTGCATTAGGTGCGTTATCTAACATGCCTGAGTTCTACAGCACTTATGACGTGAAAGAAGGCGACAAAATGTACATTGAGCCTGCTAGTCGCGTAAAAATTTGGTAATCACCAAGACGAATGACTGACTTAGGTCACATTTACACACAAAAAAGGGCATCGAAAGATGCCCTTTTTTTATAAAAAAACTAACCAATTGATAATAAAAACAAATACAACACAAAGCCACGTTAATATATATCATTAAACCTTGTTCATTCAGCCCCTATTCAGCCAAAAAGCGGTACATTGGGTTAACAGACATTATGCTGGAGCTATTCAATGAATAAGTTGTTTCGTACCTTCTTTATATTCTTAATTTTACTGTCTACACGTGGTGCTATTGCCCAGCCTAACGAGCTTAAATACACCAAGCTAGCTCAGCCATCTGATTTCAGCCAAAAATCATCTAATGATATTGAGCAGCTAATGGCACTTTACGATCACAACAGCGACTTGGTGACACAAGATACCGATAACTTGCATGCTCTGATGTCTCGGGCACCGGCGGCGCAGCAAGAACTGATTGACCTACTCCACTTCATTGATCAATCAAGTAATACTAAAACCATTATTCCTGCGACCAAAAGTTATCAGCGTGCCGCTCAAAAAGTGCAAACAAAATTTAATGGGGACGCCAGCCAACTAACCGATATAGCACGGGCAAGTGTGGTGGCCTATGACGTAAAAAGCTTGCTATCAAGTTACCAACAGTTGAGCCAATACACCGAAATTGTGCAATTAAAAAATCGTTTTTCTCATCCTAAAGTGTCAGGTTATCGTGATTTAAATGTATTAGTGAAATTACCCGTTAGCCAAATGGTGGTTGAAGTACAATTTCATTTAAATGATATTGCCGACATAAAAAGTGGCCCTGAACATCATGTTTATGAGCAAATCCAACAGATAGAGTCTCAGGCGAAAGCCACATCTAGACACTTAAATGACATTGAGCAAGCCATGATAGCCAAGCTTCGTCAAGACTCGCACAAGCAGTATCATAAAGCGTGGTTAAGCTATAAACGTCAAAGTTTATATAGTTCACAACAACAAGTAGCATAAATACTGATAACTATCCTTATTATGAATAACTCACAACCCCTAACGTTTTTCTAATCACAGTAAGTTTCCACCCTTTTAGCGCTCATATGAGCGCTTTTTTTTTGCCAAACAAGATCCGCAACAATCACTTCTGCTATACTCGCGCCCATTACAAAACGATCTGCTGGACAATGCGATGAATGACATTATTGAACAACTACAAGAATTAAGCGAAACCGTACCGGTGCCGTTAGAATTGCCAACTTTTGAGCAACTTGTAGAAGTTGAAGAACAGATCTTAATTGGTTTACCCAACGATCTAAAAGAATTCTTACTGTATGGCAGCGATGTTATTTATGGCACGCTTGAACCTGTTACCGCTGCCGATCCATCTTCACATACCTACTTACCTGAAGTGGCTTGTTATGCTTGGTCTATTGGATTACCTCGCGAACAAATTGCCATTTGCCAAATCGGTGATAGCTTTTATTGTATTGATGAAGAAAGCCAAGTGTTGTTTTGGAAAAAAGGCCGATTTAGCGACAAAGTATGGGAATCATTTTGGCATTGGGCCGAAGACGTATGGCTTAATCGATAATCTTATTTATTAGCCTCGGTTGGAGTTAACTAACCCAACGCGAGATAATAAACGGTTATCAAACAAATTATCACTAACAATGAGAACGATCATGTCGAAAAATACCGGTTTAAATGCAATTGAAATTCAATGTTTACGTCAGTCTTTAGGCCTAACAACTGAACAGGTTGCTAGCATCACTAAAGCCAGTAATGAAGACGTGATGGCATGGGAATCTGGCGAGAAAGAAGCACCGATTCCGGCTCAAAAAAAGTTACTAGAAATCGATGATATTATCGAAATGCAAGTGCTCAACACCTCTGACGGTATTGAAGAGCTATTTAAAAAAGAGCCTAAGCGTCGGTTAGCCTTTGTGGTGTATCCGACTCAAGCGCTATATACCCAATACAATCCAGAATTTTTAAGCACTTTACCATTAACTGAATTGTACAATGCCGCAGCTTGGCGTATTAAAAAAGAATGTAAACTCGTACTTGAAGTGGATGTAAGCTTAGTCGCGCTCGATGCCGAAGCCTATAAAGCTTATCGTGCTGATAACGGCATGAGCGAAAGCCGAGAAAGCCGTGCAAAATGGGCTGCTACTCAGTTATAAAAAACCTCCATTTTGACAGTCAATCACTAAAAGGAAGCTTCGGGCTTCCTTTTTAATAACGGTTATTTAGCGACATCGGCAAGTGCTACTGTTTTGGCGAGCGCAGCAGCCAAAGCAGGACGTTGCTTTAGCCTATCACGATACGCTGACAACTTTGGCGGAATGTCTTGCTTGAATCCCAAAGCCCACCCTAATGTTTGGCTTAATAGTATATCGGCGACCATTGGCTCGCTGCCACATACAAACCCAGACTCCGGTATCCAAGTTTCAGCAATAGCTGTCGCCTGATCAAACTCCCATTTAGCTACAGTAAACATAGTGTCTACACGCAGTTCTTTTGGCAACGCAAAACGATGCTTTGCAATACTCCAAATCGGTTGTTCAAGCTCACTAATGACAAAACTCATCCAGCGTTCATGGATAGCAGACTCTTGAGTACCCGGTTTTGGCAACCATTTACCTTGGCCGTACTTTTCCGCTAAATAACGCATAATGGCCGCAGATTCGCTTAACACAAAATCACCCTCTGTGAGTACTGGCATTTTACCACTAGGGTTAAGGGCTAAAAATGCGTCACTTTTATGTTCACCATTAGCAAAATCGATAGCATAAAACTGCCATGCAATACCTAACTCTTCTAAAAGCCAAGATACGCGTAGCGCACGACTTTTTTGGGTTCCGTATAACGTAATCATTTTGGCTCCATTTTGTATGATGAGGTTAATGAGAATAAAAAAAGCCACATTGCACCTTAAGTGAATGTGGCTGTTGTTATCTTATGACGTTGTCATTAGAACTTCATTGTGACTTTAGTATAAATATAACGGCCTAATGGGTTATGTACACCCATTGCGTAACCATATAGGTCAGCATCACCATCACCAATCGCAAATGATGGCTCTTCATCAAACACGTTATTAACACCTACAGATAGCTTAACCGTGTCATTGAAACGATATGAACCAGACATATCAACTAACAGCTGTGCATCAACGGTACGGGTTTCGTTGAAATCTTCAAACTCGCCGATGTAACTTAAGTTAACGTTAGCGGCAAAGTCATCCATGTTCCAGTTAGTTGTAGCTAACCAGCGGTGTTGTGGATACTCATACTCACCAGTGTAATCAATGATCTCGCCATCAATTTCTTTTTCAAAGCTGATTAAGTAACTGTACTCTAGACCAAACTTAACGTCACCATAGCGGTTTAATTCAAGACCATAATGAGTTGATAAATCTACACCTTGAACTTCTTGTGAACCAATATTGACGAATCCAGATTTAATCACATCAAGCGGACCAAATGTCTGACCTGCTTGCGGTGCATTTCGCAAACAGACCGTACTGTTTTGATCATTACAATTTTCATCATAAAGAACCTGGTTTTGCAGTGAATCAATCTTGTGATCTTGGAGGATATTGTACATATCGACACCAATATCAAACTGCTGACTTGGAGCCCAAATCATGCCCACATTCCAGGTTTCTGACTCTTCTGCTTTAAGGTTAGGGTTACCGGCAAATATAAAGTTGTAATCCAATAACTCACAATCTACGTTATCAGCTTCACAACGATAGCTATCAATTAAAAAGTCACTTTTTTCAGATGGGCCTAAGCCTATTTGCGCTAACGATGGTGCACGGAAACCAGTTGACCAAGAACCACGTGCAGTTATCTCGTCACTAATGCCCCATTGGAAGGCAATTTTAGGGTTAGTGGTTGAACCAAAGTCACTGTAGCTGTCATAACGACCCGCTAACTGCAGTTCAAAGTTATCTGCAATAGGAATTGATAATTCTACATAGGCAGCATGTTGATCACGTGAACCAAATGCAGACACCGCTTCAGTACCAAAAATCAGACCGCGCTGGAACTGCTCATCTGGCACGTCACTAACGCTTTCTTCGCGATACTCTGCACCTGCAGCCATCATGATATCGCGGTCGGCGATAGTAAACGCATGGCCAGAAATACTCGCATCATAAGCTGTGATGCTCGACTTACCTTGTCTTACTAAGCTAGTAGTGATGCGATCAATTACATCTGCTGAGTTAATCGTGCCGCCAAAAGGATTGTAATTACCGGCATCAATTTCGGCTTGTAAGTAATCAGTTCTTACCCAACCTTGTGAACGATCGCCTGTTTGAGTTGATTCACTGCGACCACGTTGCGCTGATACTTCCCAGTCCCAATCGTTTATTACACCGCGAAGACCGGCAACAATACGCATAGTATCTGATTCGATATCCCAACGACGAGCGCCAGCATCAACCGTACGGTAACGGCCGATATCAATGTCTTGCCCAAATGGGTTGTTAGGATGAGAACCAGGCACGGTTAAACCAGCATCTTCATCTAATGGCGTTGGTGCACCACCCGCTTCAGAAGTGTTATGTTGTACAGATAACTCTAAAAATGCGGTTAAATCTTCACCTAGCATGTAATCAAATTGGCCAATAGCACCAACACGCTCAGAGGTAGGAATGGTTAAGTTATATGGACCGTAATCAAACAAACAACTGCCACTTGCTGTGGCATTCTCAGCGGGGCAATCAGGATCGATGGTTTTCACACCATTAACATAAAAATACCCTGGAAAGCCTCGTGATGAACGGTAATCTTCACCGCCGTAAGGTGATTGGTTAGCGGTGCCAAAACGACCCATATCGCTTGCTGACAAAGTACCATTAGTAAAGTAATCAAGAATAATTGACGCACTGCCTTTGTCGGCTTTTACGCCCCACACTAAGCTGGCTGTGGTTTCGTCATAACCCGTACCGCTGTCATCACCATAACCTAGGTTAATTTCAAGCCCTTCGATATCTTTTCTTAATATGATGTTAACCACACCAGCGATAGCATCAGAACCATAAATGGCTGAAGCACCGTCTTTAAGAATATCAATGCGCTCAATCGCTGATACTGGGATATTGTTGATATCAACAAATGAATTCGAAATCCCTTCAGCAAAGGCACTCGATCCCACTCGGCGACCATTGATAAGTACCAAAGTGGCATCTGGCCCTAAGCCACGTAAACTGATTGATGCACCACCGTTAGCGGTAGAGTCTTGGCTGTTTCCACGAGTAGAAAATGCACCAGAACCGTTTGCAGGCATACGCTCAAGCAATTGTTGTAGGTTATCGAAACCCATGTTGGCGATATCGTCTTTATTTAACGATTGTACTGGCGAAGGTCCCTCAATATCAGTTCGTTTGATACGAGAACCGGTCACTTCAATTCGTTCAACTTTTGATTCAGCACCGGCTTCGGCAGCTTGAGAAACGAATGCGATAGGGGCAAGGGACAGTGATATAGCGATAGCGCAAGCACTACGCAGTAGGTTAGTTTTTTTCATGATCATCCTTAACGTTAATTTATTGTTTTACATCCTTGACTGTTGCACACTGCCGTTAAAGCTATAACGACGCGCAACTCGTGCGGATTTATACTTACGCAACTAAGTTAAGTCATTTCTTAACAAAGTCAACACAAGCCCGTAATGTAAATGTAACCAGCTACTTAAACAAGAATAAATACTTAAAAAAAGTGAATTTAAATGCTTTTGATATGGAGGTCAGATGAGTGACAAAACGCTAGTTAGTGCCCACTTTCATGCAAACCTAGGTCTGTACTGGTTATTGTCTGGTGGCTTAGTCTTTTGCCTAAGTGTTGTTGGTATTCCATTGTTATTATTATGGTTTCCCCTAGGGTTATTGGCGACAAAACGTTACATCAATAACATGAGTGCTGAATTAACTGAGCAAAAACTCATCGTCCGCAAAGGGTTGTTTACTCGAACTGAAAATACCGTTCCATTGGATAAAATCACCGATATGGCACTTATCCAAGGCCCCATCATGCGCATGTTTTGCATACATAAACTTACCGTAGAAACCGCCGGGCAATCTGGTGCTGGGGCGTTAATTAACTTAACGGGTGTCATAAATGTAGTGGATTTTAGAGCACAAGTACTGGCACAAAAAACACAACTCAGTGAACGGAAAGACCACACATCGGCCCGCCCCAATACCGATGCATTAATCCTCGACAATCTACAACAAATGAACGCTACTCTTTTGCGTATTGAACAATCATTAACCGCTAAACAATCAAACTAGGTCTTTTTTAACATGCTTAATCAACAAACTGCATCAGCCTTACCGTGGGTATCTCGTGTTAACACACTGTTTAAAGCCACAGGACCTGGGATCTTAATGGCCGCCGCCGCGATTGGCGCTTCTCACTTAGTCGCCTCAACTCGAGCGGGTGCCGAATTTGGTTGGCAACTGGCGTGGCTCATTTTATTAGTCAATATCGTTAAGTATCCATTCTTCGCCGCTGGCGCTCGCTACACAGCAGCAACTGATGAGAGTTTATTGCACGGTTATCAAAAGCAAGGCCGCGAGTATTTGATGCTGTTTACGGGGCTTAATGTTATTGCCGCCATTGCCAGTACGGCGGGGGTATGTATGTTAACGGCGGCCATGCTAACCCAGTTTATTCCGCTATCGATTGATGTATTAGCGCTAATTGTATTGGTCAGCTCATTAGCATTATTAATTTTCGGCCACTACAAACTACTTGATAAAATGACCAAAATTATCATGTTGGCTCTTACGTTAACCACCTTAGTCGCCGTGGCATTGGCTTTTAATCGTCATAGCGGATTCGGCACTCCAGTGGTTGGCGAATCTCCTTGGCAATGGGCGTATGTCGGTTTTTTAGTGGCGATGATGGGTTGGATGCCTGCTCCGATAGAGGTCAGTACTTGGAACTCATTATGGTTAATAGAAAAACGTAAAACTCAAACGATAACCGCCAAGCAGGCTATTTTTGATTTTAATCTAGGCTATGTCACCACGGCATTACTGGCGATTGTATTTTTAGCGTTAGGCGCATTAGTGATGCACGGCAGTGGCGAGCGTTTTTCTGACTCTGGCGCGGTATTTGCGTCGCAATTGATCACCCTTTATAGCCAAGTTATGGGCAATGAAAGCCGCTATCTCATTGGGATAGTCGCGTTTTTATGTATTTTTAGCACCACAGTGACGGTAATTGATGGTTATAGCCGCACACTTGATATGGGCTGGCGATTACTGTCTAACAACACGTCCACACGCAGTTATTTAACCCAGGTTATGCTCGGGATCAGCGCGCTGGGTTTATTACTCATTCTATTCTTTAAAGGTGCCTTATTACCGCTGCTTGAATTTGTGATGATCCTTGCCTTTATGACTACCGTTATTTTTGCTTGGCTTAACTTCCGTTTAATGACCAGTGACACCTTGGCTAAAAAACATCGTTATGGCCGGGTTATGGTTGGATTATCTTGGATTGGTTTATTGTATTTAGTTAGCTTCGCTATTTTGTTTATTTATTGGTATCTCACAAAATAATCTCACTAAAAGCCTAGAGGCTAGGACGCTACGCGGCTAGATCCTATAAAATCAACAGCCTAACAGCGAAGCGACACTAGCAGGCCGAAGCTCGCCCTAGCAGCGAAGCGATACTAGCAGACCAAAGGTCGCCCTAGCAGCGAAGCGATACTAGCAGACCAAAGGTCGCCCTAGCAGCGAAGCGACACTAGCAGACCGAAGGTCGCCCTAGCAGCGAAGCGACACTAGCAGACCGAAGGTCGCCCTAGCAGCGAAGCGATACCAGCAGACCGAAGGTCGCCCTAGCAGCGAAGCGGCACTAGCAGACCGAAGGTCGCCCTAGCAGCGAAGCGGCACTAGCAGCGTTAGAAATCGATTGCAGTTCAAGCAGGATTAATCTGACTAATCAATGATTACCCGTTATACTAGTGTTTCGTCAATTGACCTAAACCATTTATGCGCATCCGCGCCAGAGAACCTTATGATTAACAATGATATTCTTCGCCGTATTCGCTTTGTGTTTGACTATTCAAATGCCAAAATGATTAACATTTTCAGCCAAGCCAAAGTAGACATGTCTTCAGAGCAAATTATTGCGCTGTTGAAAAAAGAGGAAGAAGAAGGTTATCAAGCGTGTAATGACACATTAATGTGTCAATTCTTAGATGGTTTGATCATTCAAAATCGTGGATTAAAGCCAGGAGCTGAAGTACCAGCACCTTTAAAGCAATTGACTAACAACCTTATGTTCAAAAAATTACGCGTTGCGCTTGAAATGCGTGAAGAAGATATTATTGCCGCATTAGCTTTAGCAGATTTTTCAATGACTAAATCTGAGCTAGGTGCGCTATTCCGTAACCCTGATCATAAAAACTATAAACCTTGTGGCGACCAGGTATTAAGAAATTTCGTTAAAGGTTTATCAATCAAACATCGCGGTAAGTAAAACCTGCCAAGTTGTTGAGATAATGCTTTATAAATGCGTAGCTTAGGCTGCGCATTTTTGTTTGTGATATTTACATTTAAACAATAATAATTTTGCATTTACACCATACGATTGTTCACATAGCAATGACACAATAGTGAGAGGTGAGTAAAAGTACCTAACAATTATGTGATTTTACTCACTTAACAGACCACAAAAAAGATCAGACGTGATAATCTACAAGCACAAAAAACCAGCCCAATTCTAATAACGATCTAACTGGATCTCACACATTAAGGTTCCCCATGGACGATAACAAACGCCCCCTCTATCTTCCTTTTGCCGGCCCAGCGATTCTTGAATCACCCCTGCTTAATAAAGGCAGTGCATTTAGTGAAGAAGAACGAATTTATTTCAACCTCGAAGGCCTCATTCCTTGGGTCATTGAAACCATTGATGAGCAAGCCGCTCGTGCTTACGCACAGTTTAAAAACTTCACCAATGATCTCGATAAGCACATTTATTTGCGCAACATTCAAGATACTAACGAAACCTTATTTTATCGTTTAGTGCGTAATAACATCAGTGAAATGATGCCAATTATCTACACGCCTACGGTTGGCTTAGCCTGTGAACGTTTCTCAAAAAACTATCGTCGTAACCGCGGTTTATTTATTTCGTATCCTAACAAAGATCGCATTGATGATATTTTAAATAACTCAACCCGCCATAAAGTCAAAGTCATCGTGGTGACGGACGGAGAACGTATTCTCGGTTTAGGCGACCAAGGCATAGGCGGTATGGGGATCCCAATTGGTAAATTATCGCTATACACCAGTTGTGGCGGCATAAGCCCGGCGTATTGTCTTGCGGTGACCTTAGATGTTGGTACTGATAACCCACAACTTCTTGAAGACCCTATGTATATGGGCTGGCGTCATCAACGTATTGGCGGTGATGAATATGCTGAATTTGTTGAAGAGTTT
This sequence comes from Shewanella sp. TB7-MNA-CIBAN-0143, assembly GCF_040310065.1. NCBI lineage: Bacteria > Pseudomonadati > Pseudomonadota > Gammaproteobacteria > Alteromonadales > Shewanellaceae > Shewanella > Shewanella sp. TB7-MNA-CIBAN-0143. The sequence continues at coordinate 79,068 of NZ_JBEOPL010000001.1, read as the reverse complement.
ATGCAAGCTGTCAGCCGTCGCTGGCCAGATGCCTTAATTCAGTTCGAAGATTTTGCACAAAAAAATGCCATGCCATTACTTGAACGATATAAAGATCAATATTGCAGTTTCAATGATGATATTCAAGGCACTGCAGCCGTTACGGTAGGCTCACTACTGGCAGCTTGTAAAGCCGCTAACAGTAAACTTAGCGAACAACGTATTACCTTCTTGGGTGCGGGTAGCGCTGGTTGTGGTATTGCCGAAGCGATTGTGGCGACAATGGTGTCTGAGGGCATTAGCGATCAACAAGCTCGCTCACAAGTGTTTATGGTCGATCGTTGGGGCTTATTACTCGATAACATGCCTAACCTACTTCCATTCCAACAGAAGCTAGCGCAACCCTGTGCCACGATAGAAGCATGGGACAATTACAGTGACAATATTTCGTTACTTGATGTGGTTAACAATGCCAAACCAACGGTACTTATTGGAGTATCAGGCTCTCCTGGTTTATTTACTGAAGAAATCATTAGAGCAATGCACAGCCATTGTAAACGCCCTATTGTATTCCCATTATCGAATCCAACGAGCCGTGTAGAAGCGACCCCGAAGGACATTCTTAATTGGACATCTGGCCAAGCACTCGTGGCAACGGGTAGTCCATTTGAACCTGTGGTCGTCAATGGCGAAACCTTTGAGATAGCACAATGTAATAATAGCTTTATCTTCCCAGGTATTGGCTTGGGCGTATTATCTTGTGGTGCAAGGCGTGTATCGGATGAAATGTTAATGGCTTCAAGTCGTGCTTTAGCGGAGTGTTCGCCATTAGGCAAAGAGGGTGTTGGCTCGCTATTACCTCGTCTAGAAGATATTCAAGCTGTCAGTAAATATATTGCTTTTGCTGTTGCTAAAGCTGCCATTGATCAAGGTTTAGCATTACCTTGTACCGATGAATTATTGCAACAATCGATTGAGGCTAACTTCTGGGAACCTGAATATCGTCGTTACAAACGTACCTCATTCTAACAATGATTAAGTACGACTCAGCGCTCTAGAATTGTAAAGCGCTGATTGTCATTACTGTGATAGTGAAACTCATTGATTGAAAAGGTTATGCGCTTTTTAACCATAAAAAAATCCCAACCTAAGTTGGGATTTTTTTATGTCTGTAATAACAGTAAATTTATGCCGACATCACTAGCTTAAAACTATTCAACAATGGGCGGTCGGTGCGCGCTTTTTTAAGCTTACGTAAACACTCTTTCAACGACTGCTCAGCTAAGCGTCCGAAGACACCATCATATTCGTTATTATTCATCTCTTCTTCAGAGTCAGCACTATCAGCAATTTCTTGCGCAACACGGCTTAACTGCATCCACGCATTGGCAATATAAAAGCCATGAAACTCTGCTTTGGTCATTAACTTTTGCGCACTCGCAGGTAATGCATCCCAAGCATGAGTAAATGTATTGGCTTTATCTTCAATAAGTTCGCTAAACAAGCCTTCATAGGCCTCAAGTAATGTTTCAGGTAACTTGTCCATCGGCAGTACTTTGTTTGCTACGTTATACGAAATTTGTTTTGCTACTTCTTGATACTGCGGGTCAACTTTGGTCATGGTTATCTCTCAATTAACATTCTACACATGGATTGGCATCAGAATGTTTGATGGCATAATAATCAAATTATTTATTGAAATTAGGCCAGAACAAACGCACTCTTAATGCCATATCTATGCAGTGATATGTCTTTTACTCATGTAAATGAAAACAAGCTAATCCAATTATGACATGATTTTTTACTGTTTGTATTATCAGTTTTTAAAGTAATACTCCGTCGATATATTAACTTAATGAGCAGATCAGTCTCTAAATATGGACTTTAATCTGCAGGTCACATCAATTTATCATTGATAAAACACCCATTGTGCACAATAATTGCTCATCGATAGTAAAGATGTATATAAAAGTGCTATAACTACGCCTACACAATGATTATTGTTGCCAACAAAAACTATAAATAAAAAAGCAGCTTATTATTTTGAATAAATCACTAAATTTTCACTTTTTTATTGCTATTTTTATCGCAATATATTTTTTACCTACTTCAGTCTTTGCCGCTTATTACGACAACGACAAAGCTGATGCTATCTATAAAAAAATAGATTTAGCTGATTATATTGATCAGACTGCTGGCGAAAAGCTACTCAACGAATATAAGCGGATCATTGCCTCTGACGATGAGATCCGTCAAAAACTCTATGTCCGTTTAAACTGCTGGAACCAGCCTTCTACTACAGAGAGTGAACTTACCAACGCCATTAAATATGCAGAGCAGCAACTGCTGATATATTCAGAACCCTATCCATCCGCAATTCATACCGATTTATTATTATGTTTGGGCTATTACAAACAGTTTTCAGGGCAATTAGACGAAGCTCTGGACGATCTTTCTAATGCAATAAATAATGCATACGAACTTGAAGATCCTCGACTTATCGCTGACGGTCGCAGCATTCGAGGGGCAATGCTGTCCTATCAAGGCAACTATTCATCTGCATTAGAAGATTTAATTACATCGCAACAATTGTATGAAAATCTTAATTTAACTTATTGGGCAAATGATAACTTGAGTGAACTTGCTGCAAGTTATCGGCGTTTTGGTGATGCTGAAACCGCTCTTAAATACCAAATAAAACTAGAACAAGTTTACCTTAAGGCCAATCAACAAATAGAAGCTGATAACATCAATAATCAGATCGCATTTTCACTTTTAGAGCTTGGACGTATCGATGAGTCTACAGCTCGATTTAAGCAGTCGCTCACCTTCTGGAAAACCCAAAAAGATAACGTTGCGATTGCAGATGCCAAAACTAATGTTGCAGGAAATCTGATTAAACTAGATAAAATAGATGAAGCATTAGTGCTGTTAAAGGAAGCAGAAAAAGAAATCCCAGTCAGTCATGATGGGCCGCATAGTTCATTAATGTTATACCTAGCACAAGCATATTTAGCGACAAATGAATTAGATAAGGCACTTGAATATAGTCAGCTTGCATCTATTGATTTTAACCGTGGTGGCAATCAACGCGGTGAAAGTGAAAACATCTATCTCAAAAGCGATATCTACCAAGCTAAAGGTGATATTGAAAATGCATTAAAAACTTTGCAAAAATTTATCAAAATGCACATGGCTCTTGATAAGCAGAATATGTCTGATCGCAACTCAGAAATGCAAGCGCGCTTTAATACCAACAAAATTCAAACCGAAAACGAATGGTTAATACAACGCGACAAAGATAAAGAGCAACAGTTACAAATTTTACAGCGTAACGAAAGCATGCAAATCATCATTATTATCTTAGTTGCGATTATTTTAATTATCGTATCAATGTTTGCTTATAAACAAGTCATTCGAAAACAACTCTTTAGGCGTTTAGCCCTAACCGATGAGCTGACTAAATTGGCCAATAGACGTGACACCTATTCTCAAGGGCATTACTTCTTAAAATCATCCAAACTATCAGGCAAGCCGTTTTCCATTATCTCTTTTGATGCTGATCATTTTAAAATAGTAAATGATACATTAGGCCACGACATGGGCGATAAAGTACTGATAAAACTAGCGTCAATTAGCACAAGCATGATGCGTGATACCGATGTTGTTGGACGTGTTGGCGGTGAAGAATTTTTGATTTTACTGCCTAATATCGACAAAACTAAAGCCATTGAAATCGCTAATCGGTTAATTGAGACCATTGCTGATTATGACTGGACTCAGATTGCGCCGAACTTACATCAAACCGTCAGTGCCGGGGTTGCCAGCTATAGTAATGAAGAAGACTTGTCACCATTGTTACTAAAAGCGGACAAAGCGCTCTATTCTGCCAAAGCTGCTGGTCGAAATTGTGTCAAAGCTGAGTAAAACGCGTATAATTTTAGCGTGTTTACTCAATGATAGTGTTATGACAACAACGACCGCAGCATTAACTCCAAATCCTACTCCTGATCTAGGAACCGATCTAACAACTGAGCCCTGTCCATTGACCGCGGCTCAACTTGATGTGCTCAATAGACAAATCAAGCTTTGGGGTAAAGAACTTGGCTTTGCTCATATTGGTGTTGCTGATGTCGACTTAACTCAGCATGAGGCAGCATTACAAGACTGGTTAGATAAAGGTTATCACGGTGAGATGGCTTACATGGCTAATCACGGAATGATGCGTGCTAGACCCGCTGAGTTACATCCCGGAACCATTAGAGTGATTTGTGCTCGAATGGACTATTTACCGCCTGACGCTGGCTTTGCCAGTAATTTAACCGACCCAAATCTTGGTTATATCTCTCGTTATGCGGGTGGACGTGATTACCATAAACTCATCCGACAACGGCTTAAAAAGCTCGGCGATAAAATTAACCAGTATTGCCAACAGCTCGACTTTGATACGACTGATTTTAGACCTTTTGTGGATTCTGCACCTATTTTAGAACGTCCATTAGCCGATAAAGCCGGACTAGGCTGGACAGGCAAACACTCGTTAATTTTACACCCAGATGCAGGCAGCTGGTTTTTTCTTGGCGAGTTACTCATTAACTTACCGTTACCGTTAGATATCCCGATTGAAGAAGGCTGCAACACTTGCGTAGCCTGCATAAAGTCATGCCCAACTGATGCGATTGTCGAGCCCTATGTTGTCGATGCAAGACGCTGTATTTCTTACTTGACCATTGAATTACAGGGCGCTATCCCAGAAGAGTTTCGCCCGCTTATAGGCAATCGTATTTATGGCTGTGATGACTGCCAGCTAGTGTGCCCAGTCAATGCTAAAGCACCACTGACAAAAGAAACTGATTTTCATACTCGCAGTGCGCTTATTCAACCCGATTTACTGACTCTATTTGCTTGGTCTGAACCTTATTTTCTCAGCCAAACAGAAGGCAGTGCGATTCGACGAATTGGTCATAAACGTTGGTTACGTAATATCGCGATTGCATTAGGTAATGCCCCTGCTAATCCGGCCATTATTAATGCGTTAGAGCAACGTAAACACAGTGAAGAAGTGGATGATATGGTACTTGAGCATATTGAATGGGCATTAGTTCAACAAATACAAAAAGCGCCACAGTCGGCGCTTTCACGTAAAACTCAACGAGTGATCAGATCAATACAAAAGGGTTTACCAAGAGACGCATAAACAAAATAAGCATTAGGCATTAGAGTCTAAGGTAAAACCCACTTTAATAGTCACTTGCCAATGAGCAATTAGGCCTTCTTCTAAGTGACCACGAGTTTCGATAACTTGAAACCAACGCAAATGTAGTAAACTTTTATTGGCTTCTGCAATCGCATTTTTGACCGCCTCATCTGAACTTATTGGTGATGATCCCACGAGTTCAATGACTTTATAAGTGTGACTCATAATAGCTCCTATTGTTAACTGCACATCTTTAGTTTCAGTGTAGTAAACAATAGCGCTATTCACCGCAGTATCGTTGAATAATAAACAGATAACGGTCAGCCGTTGAATCCGGGGGTGCTCACACCGTTTTTCTCTAAGATAAGTTTTTTTCAACTACTCTCAACAGAGAACAACTTCATACAATTGCCAAGTCTACATTTGGCTTCGCCATGTCTGCCAGCTAATATTGATAAATTATTTTCATTTAAATCAATGTTATCTATAACGAGTTCATCCCAATTAGAACCGACGTCGAAGCACTTTAGTCGCTTCAATCATATTCCGCAGCGCGGGCTCAACTTCATCCCAGGTACGGGTTTTTAAACCACAATCAGGATTAACCCATAACTGTTTCACCGGCACTTTTTGCGACGCTTTAGTTATTAAGTCGACCATTTCATCAACGGTTGGAATATTTGGCGAATGAATGTCATACACACCGGGACCAATTTCATTAGGATAATGAAAGTCTTCAAAGGCGCTCAGTAGTTCCATACGTGAACGTGACGTCTCAATGGTGATAACATCAGCATCCATCGCCGCTATGGCATTAATGGTGTCATTAAACTCGCTGTAACACATGTGCGTATGTATTTGAGTTGAATCTTCAACACCTGCTGCCGATAACTTAAACGCATCCACCGCCCAGGTTAAATAATCTGCCCATTGGCTTTGTTTAATCGGTAAACCTTCACGAAATGCAGGTTCATCAATTTGAATAATGCCAATACCTGCACTTTCTAAATCGACCACTTCGTCACGTACTGCTAATGCAAGTTGGTTAGCAATATCTTTACGTGGAATATCTTCACGAGCGAACGACCAATGTAAAATGGTCACCGGACCCGTTAGCATGCCCTTAACAGGCTTGTCGGTTAAGCTTTGCGCATAGGTAGCCCAGTCGACCGTCATTGGTTTAGGGCGAGACACATCGCCATAAATTAACGGCGGCTTAACGCAACGAGAACCATAACTTTGCACCCAACCAAATTGAGTAAACCCAACGCCCTCTAATTGTTCACCAAAATACTCCACCATGTCATTACGCTCAGCTTCGCCGTGAACTAGCACGTCGATACCCAATTTAAGTTGACGAGAAATGGTGTCTTGAGTGACTTGCTCAAGCTGTGAACGGTAATCATTGTCATTGATTTCGCCTTTACGCCAGCGACTGCGTAACCCCCGAATAGCTGGCGTTTGCGGAAATGAACCTATGGTGGTTGTGGGTAATAATGGCAGCGCTAACTTTTGTTGTTGGGCAATGATACGGCGGGCAAATGGACTGTTACGTTCAAAATCATCAGCGGTTAGCTGCGACACACGTTCTACAACCTGTTGATTAGCTGCGGCAGCTTTTGCCAAGCGGCGTTGCTGGCAACGATCAATAATAGCTTGGCTAGTTGCTGAACCTTGCTCAACGATTAATTGATGAATTTCGTTAAGTTCAAATAATTTTTGTTTCGCAAAAGCTAATTGGCCAAGTAATGGCGTAATTAATTGGCTTTCAACCTCGACATCCACAGGACAATGCAACAATGAACATGAAGGTGCAATCCACAAACGATCGCCTAACGTGGTCGCTAACTCGGTTACCTTCTGTGCAATCACATCAACATCAGCAGCCCACACATTACGGCCATTAACCACCCCAACAGAAAGTACCTGCTGAACGCCTAAAGCATTAACAAACACATCAAGCTGTTCTGGCGCGGTGACTAAATCAAGATGTAGCCCCTCAACCGGTAATGCACTCACCAATGCTTGATGATGGGCAATAGAACCGTAATAACTGGCGAGTAAAACCTTTAATGATGCTGGCTTTTGTTGCGCTAACGTTTGATAACTGTGGCTAATGGCTTGCTGCCACTCATCGGTTAAGTCTGCCGCTAATACCGGTTCATCAAGCTGTACCCAACTCACACCTTGGGCAGCAAAACGAGACAAAATTTGTTGATAGGCAACCAATAACTGCGGTAACAACGTCAACTTATTAAACTCAGAAAGGCTTTTAGATAAGTATAAATACGTCACCGGACCGAGCAGCACAGGTTTTGCTTGATGACCTAATTGCTGTGCTTCTGTGACTTCATCAAACAATTGTTCGAAGGCAATCTCAAATGTTTGATCAGCGCTTAGTTCTGGCACTTGGTAATGGTAGTTAGTATTAAAAAACTTGGTCATTTCTGCCGCACACGCATGTTGACCGCTTTGCGAACGGCCACGAGCCACGCGAAATAAGGTGTCAATATCGACAGCGGCTGGGCTGCCATCAGCTTGAGTGGCCCGATGACGATCGGGGATCACATTTAAGGTCGCGCTCAGGGTTAGCACCTGGTCATAATAAGCAAAATCCCCTACTGGCAGTAATTCAACACCCGCATCTGCTTGCCACTGCCAATGAGTGCGTTTTAATTCACTGGCAACGTTTTTCAGCTCCGTTAATGTTGCTTCACCGCGCCAATAACGTTCTAAAACAAACTTCAATTCACGCTGACGTCCTATGCGGGGAAATCCTAAACTTGAAATTTTCATACTGCTTTCCTTTTCGTTGAGCAAAAATTTATAGCCATTTATGTAGAAAAGCTACATAGGCGTCTGGACGTCTAGAAGTTTATTGTGTTACTCTGCTGTCAAGCAATCGAATTGATTTCATCAGCTAGTTGAGCAAGATTCATGTGGAGAGAAAATGATAGAGCTTAGACACCTTCGCACCTTGATGGCGTTAAAGGAAAGTGGCAGTTTAGCGGGTGCAGCTAAAAAACGGTTTGTAACCCAGTCGGCGCTTTCTCATCAAATAAAAGAGTTAGAGACACGAATTAACTCAACTATTTTTGTTCGTAAAAGTAAACCGTTAACGTTTACTCACGAAGGTTCACGTCTGCTGAATTTAGCGGAAGAAATCTTACCGAAAGTGATTGCAACCGAGTCAGATCTTAAACGCGGTTTAGAAGGTGAAAGCCAACAGCTTAAGCTCGGCATTGAATGCCACAGTTGTTTTCGTTGGTTAATGCCCGTTATTGAGCAATTTAAACAGCATGCGCCAGCAGCTCAAATTGACATTTCGAGCCGTCATTTATTTGATTCACTCAATGCGTTGGAGACAGGGAGTTTAGATATAGTGCTAACATCTGATCCTGTGCCAGGACATAGCGTCGCATATCAGCATCTATTTGATTTTGAAGTAAAGTTAGTCGTTGCTAGTGATCACGCATTAGCGGCACAAGCGTTTGTCACGCCAGCGCAATTGGCAAAGCAAACCTTAATTAGTTACCCCGTGCCTTTAGCGCGTTTAGACATATACAAACACTTTTTAGAGCCCGCGGGTATTGAACCTGGCGAGCAAAAGCAATGCGATTTAACCTCTATGCTGTTACAAAGAGTAGCCTGTAATGATGGCGTAGCAACCCTACCAACTTGGTCTATCCGAGAGAGTCAGGGGCTAAGCCTTACTGCGGTAAAATTAGGAACAGAAGGACTAAAACGTCCTTTGTTTGGGGCCTATCGTCGCGATGCCACTAATGCAAATTTAATCCAAAAGTGGCTCGAACTGGTAGCAAGTGAAGGCATAAATCTACAACGGGTTGATTAATAAACCTCGTTTAGACAGTACGCGTCGAAGCACAAGTCCTGGAGAATCAGGGTTTTGTGTTTGGCGTAAGTTATGTGCAATCAAAAATTCTTCGCGTAAATCATCATCTAGCCCTAATGACGCAAATGCTTCGAGCGATAACTGCTGTTGTTGTTTATCAATAAGCGACTTCAATACTTTTAACGATACTGGTCGAGACAACTCAGCATTTAAATAAGCAAAAGCGGTTAACGCAATCACCTGCCCAAACACACTAAACAACGCTAATGTTTGCATTTCATCCGCATCGATTTTAGTGCCTACACCAATGTCGTTGTCTTCACGTAACAGTTGTATGCAATCCACCGCAATGGTTTCATTTAATGCCCAATAGCCTTGAACCAGTTTTTTGTAAGGCTCAGAAAGTTCATCAAGTCTTTCTTTAAGGTAAAACGAAAATGCGTAGCGATAAATGTTCACTTGGCCCAAACGGATTAAGGCATCTTTTACACTACGGCTTTTTGTTGATATGACACCTGCTGTTTGCGCGGTATTACTGCGTAACAATAAATGTGCTGCCAAAGCAGGATCAGCTGAAATGATATCGATAACGACTCGAATATCTGCTTCGTTAATCAGAGATTTTTTTAATGGAATTAATATGCCACGACGACCAATGACTTGCTCTTCATTGCCAATAATAGCTTGAACTTGAGTAAGGACTTGTTGCTCAAGATTAGTCATATTCATCAATTACCTTTTCTTAGAATAAATCACTTTATTCATTAATTTAACGATATATTAAAACGAAAGCCAGTAATAGTTTACTGGCTTTCGAAAGGTTATCCGCTAAAAAAAGATAATCTAGAAACGATAACCCGCAGTCAGTCTAATTGAGCGACCAGTACCAGAATAATAACCACTGCCATAAGCCGAGTAATAACCAGTGCCAGCATAATCTTCATCAAGCAAGTTATCTACACGTAAGCTACCATTCCAACCTGAATAGGTATAGTTAAGCGCAAGGTTTGTTAGCACGTAACTGTCTAACTTATCACCGGTATTGCTGTTGTCGCCTTCCATGTAACGCTCACCAGTGTAAACACCTTCAACAAACGCTTGCCAATTATCAGTAAAATCATAGCTTACGAAGGCTTTACCTGAATGTTTTGCCACCCAAGATAACGCTTTACCGTCGTTCTCACCTTGAGTGAACTCTGCATCAATATAGTCGTACGAAGCACCTAGCAGCCAGTCATTTGATAACTGCACATCATAAGCAGTGCTCACACCAAAGCGGCGAGATTCATCGGCGTTTACGTTAGCCCCCCCCCCATAAGGCCCATCTGTACGACCGCCTTCGTAAACAATCTCATCTTCTAACTCAAGTTGATAAGCATTGATTTTTAATGTTTGAGTTGTAGTGGTAAAGTCCCAACCTGCTTCGTAAGAACGGCCTGTTTGTGGATTTAAACCTTGTACATCAAGCGGGGTGTAAGCTTGTTCATCGACTTTGGCAAAACGGAAGTTATCATTTGCACGGACATAAAAACGATGTTCACTGCTTGGGCGATAATTTAACCCTAACTCCAACGCATGGGCGTCATTATCGATTTCAATACGGTTCGGATATAGTAATTGGTCATATAAATCGTCAGTCACTTCAGAATAACGACCACCAACAACATAAGATAACGTCGGCGTTATCGGTACCGATGCTTGCACATAAGCGCTCTTTTGTGTTTGTTCATTATTTCGTTGCGTATAAAGTGTATCGAAATCAGCTTCACCTTTACTCACATCAATACCGGCAACAAAATTTAAATCACCATGTTCTAAATGATAGTTAGCAGTAGCTTTAGGTGAGAAACTTAATAAGTCGCGCTCAATACGCCCTGCTCCACCAAATAACAGACTCGTGGTTGATGTATCCGAGTAGGTTAAATCAGCACCTAAGGCCCAAATATTATTCAGCTGGTATTGATAACCGCTGCGCAATGCTGTGGTTATTTCATGAGAGAATTCACCTTCAGAAAATGATGCTACTTGGCGAGGATCTGCTTCGTACTGCGCCAGCGTTAGCGCGCCTGGTGCTTGGCGATCGTTATCAAAATGATTAACTTCAACATAGAAGTCTTCGGTATCTGTTTGATATTGTAAGCGACCTAGAATAGAACTAGTTTCATTGTCATTATTATCGCGGTAATTATCGCTTTCGTTATAGCTGGCCGCTAAAAAGTAACGCCATGCATCGTTGATAACCCCTGAAATATCGCCCTTAGCTTCATAGGTATCAAAACTGCCACCACTAACCTGTAAACCACCACCCGTTTCTGTCGGTGCTTTGGTAATGATATTGATCACGCCGCCAACAGCTTGGTCACCATATAGTACCCCTGCACTGCCTGATAAAATCTCAATACGCTCAACTAAGTTAATCGGGATCGACTCAATGCTCGGTGCCGCAATATCAATATTATTCAGTCTGCGTCCATCGACTAAGATCAGCGTGTTATTAGCGGCTTGTGATGCAGAAAACCCACGCATAGAAAATACACTGCCCGAGTTATTATCCGACACCTGAATACCAGATTGTCCACGTAATAAATCGGTTAAATTGGTGGCGCCGCTCATTTGAATATCAGCAGCATCAATGACATTAACATTGGCAGCAATATTTAATGGCTTAGCAGCATTTCGGCCAATAACCACAATGGTTTCATCCATGCTGATAGCCGAAGACGAGGGGGATGTAACAACTGATTCAATCGCAACAGCATTAACACTTGCGACACTGAAGACAGCACTTAATAACAGTGCAATTTTTGTTGGTTTAGTACCCATTTACCTTTAACTCCTGAAAGGAAAAATGGGGCAATAACGCCGCAATATAAAACTCCTCTTGGGCCTTATTCTACAGAAAGGTTCTATAAATAAGCACACAAGCGGTATCACATTACATTTCGAGATCTGCCCACCGAAATCATCGAAATCACCTTTAAGGCCGGTCTCCGGACTAAGGTTATGGCGTTACACTAAAGGTAAACGCACGCGAGTCGAGATGATTAACGCAAGGTTATTGCGCACCTGACTCTCACCAATCACCGTTGCGGGGGCAGTACCAGATTTACACTGGTTTCCCGATTATCCTGCTTTGGTCTATCGTTTCAAAGCAAGCACCGTAAAGATTGACTATTAAATTATCATAAGTTGATATTCAACTCATGATTGAAAAATATCTGTTGTTATGTCTGCGTTAACATTGAGTACCATAGTACTGTCTGACTAATGAGTGACATCCCAAAATATTAGCGCGGCGATTATAACGGATCCTAAGGTGAAGTTGATACTAACAAAAGCTTAACTCGCAGATTATTCAACTTGTCGGGCATTCAACATGTTACGAGAGTGACACTAGAAATGGCCAACAACGCTATCAACACGGCACTAATTATATCAACACAGCGCTAATATATGAATATGTCGTCAATGTTAGCGATAAATGTCGACGTTAAGGTTGGCTCATGAAGTTACGATAATTATCGATAGTGATAGGAGCTGTCTCTGTGGTAAAAATGGCTGTACGAATGGATTTATGGATTAAGTAGACATTTTCGTCATCACTTATCACCGTAAAATAGCCCATCTCACCTTGCGGGCTGGAAACATAAGACGCTTCAACCACTGTGGAAGAATGATGAATATTAGGCATACTGGTGCAGCCTAATAAACCATGTACAGCCTCGAGCCCATCGACTTTAGAACTGCCTAGCTGTTGATAAACAATTTTGCCTTCACAATGTTCTTGATATGTCGCCGCCATCGAATCTAAAAACTGGTCGGGTTCAACGTCATTTGCTAAGCCTTTAAACCCCTGCATACAGACTAAACGAGACCAATCATTTAATGATTCATTGGATGGAATAAACTCAGCCATTGTCATATCGCCACGTTTATCGCTGAATGCAAGCTTCCAATCTAATGGCGGTAAAAAGCCAAATTCTTCAGATAGGGCCGTGAGTTTTTGAACATCCTCAGACATCACTATAGCACCTGATGAGTTGTCATCTTCGCCAAATGCCATCAGTGCTGGAAGTGTCGCAGATGCACTACTCGGGAACAGGAACATAATTCCTAGACAGCCCGAGCAGCCGATAATTGCAGCAATCTTGTTCATCCAAATGAATCCTTATTTGGTCAAGAAAGAGATAAGTTGACTAAAAATCATTCTAATTAGGTATATCCTATCCTGAACATACAAAAATTGACACTTATCGATAACATTTACATCGTTGGTAAGATGTTAGTTTAGTTCTTCGTCATCTTCGTCTTCAGCATCGTCTTCATCTTCAGCATCGAATAACTCTTCTTCATCGACGGCAGATTCTGCAGCTATAGCCGCTGCTAAACTTTTAGCTTTAAGGTGCTTTTCAGTTTTTCGCTTGTTACGATCAACTTGCTTAGATAAAAAACCTTGCAGTGATTGCTCGCCCCATGCAGTAGCTTCTGCTTCTGACGCAAAACCATCTTGGCTTTTTGATACTATGGTTTTAGTCGATGTCATACGACGAGTGATTTCGGTTTTCCACGTGTTTTCAATTTGAATAACACGTAAAGCATACTTTTTGCTATCGCTCATAATCTATTCTTTCCTACTTAAGGTATCACAGGCTAAAACCCATGAAATTTCAGCCGCGCAGTGTACTCGAAACGCACGAGTTTGGGCAGCTATTTAATGGTTATTTTTGCAGCTTATTTGAAAAATTAACTCAGTGGCAAGCGTAATGCTGCCACTGGAGAAAATATGATGAATAAAATCTCGCTGCGATGCGGTTATTGTTTCACTAATTGGTTAGAACCAACAATCATCATTTCACATTTATGGCAGTCAAACACCAACTTCAATTTATCTTTACCGACATCTAAAAACATTGGGTCGGCTTTAATCCCTTCAACTTCTTTCGGGCATAAGTTAAAGCTGTAACGCAAACAATGTTTGGTCACCATTAACGGTGCATCATGCAACACGTTATTTTTCTCATAGGTATCTTCAATTTGAATCACCCCATGCTGATGATAAAACGATTTAGCTTTTTCGTTAGCCACGTTAGATAAAAAGCTCAATGCTTTTTGTGGGAAACGCGCCGTTTTATCGTGCACCCAACGCTCTGGTCGTTGGTAACTCGTCACCCTTGTGGCCATTAATGTACTCACAGCGTCGCGGCGTAGCTCGTTTACCACCGAGGCAGGTAAAAACCACATTTGCTCCGTCAGTAAATTAACCTTATTCAATACAAAATCACTGCTGCCAAGTTTGCTAAGTTGTTTTTTCAGATTTTCTGCCGTTTTAGCTTGATCATTCGCAGGGGCTTTATCACAGGCTAAGGTAACGGTTGCACTTATACCGTGTACATCGGTGATGGTTAATCCGACGCCGTCATCGGTATCAAAAAATTGCATATCAACAGCTATTTTACGGGTGGCAGAATCTTTATTTAAGATAGCTTCAAACTTATGATCGAAGTTACGGAACATCATCACGCCAATTTTAAGATCTTTAGGCACCTCAGTTAAATACAAGGTATTACCGTCGGCGCGGTTAATGCGCACACCGGAGAGCTTATCGTCAGACAACCGCTGGGTTTCATAATGTTCAACAAAGAAACATAAGCCATCACCATTGTTAAAATGAATGTCTTTGCCACTTTCACTGGTATCGATTTTAATAAAGTCTTTACCTACTTGGGTGATACGGCCCACTTTTTCACCGATAAACTTAGGCGAACTAAAATGCTCAATGGCCTCAGTGCGTTCATTGACAAAATAATCTGTTTTACCGCGGTTAAAACTTTTATCAGGATCGGGCGTAAAATTAAACTCGCAACGACCATGAGAAATAGATTCCAAATCATTGCGTTTAGCAATAATGGCATCCAGTTGTTGACGGTAATGTGCGGTAACATTCTTGAGGTAAGTAATGTCTTTTAAGCGGCCTTCAATTTTAAATGAGCTAATGCCCGCATCAATTAAGGCTTCTAAATTATCCGTTTGGTTATTATCTTTTAGTGATAATAAATGCTTATTTTCAGCTAATACTTCACCTTCACGCGTAGTTAAATTACACGGCAATCGACACATCTGTGAACATTCACCGCGATTAGCACTGCGATTAGAATACGCATGGCTTAAATTACATAAACCGCTATAACTGACACATAACGCACCATGAATAAAGAACTCTAACTTCATCTTTGTGCTAGCAGCAATGTCGCGAATTTGTGGAATATTCAACTCACGAGCTAACACGACTTGTGAAAAACCGACTTGTTCGAAAAAAACCGTTTTTTCTGGGCTACGGTTATCAGTTTGGGTACTCGCATGTAACGCGATAGGTGGAAGATCTAATTGTAAAACCCCCATGTCTTGAACAATCAAGGCATCGACACCGGCTTCATAAAGTTGCCAAATAAGCTTTTGCGCTCTATCAATCTCGTCATCCATTAAAATGGTATTAAGCGCCACAAACACCTGGGCATGATAACGATGAGCAAATTCAGCTAAGCGAGCGATGTCTTTAACGCTGTTGCCAGCATTATGACGCGCGCCAAATGCAGGGCCGCCAATATAAACAGCATCAGCACCATGACGAATAGCTTCAATGCCATAATCAGCATTTTTAGCCGGTGCTAACAGTTCAAGTTGGCGCTTTACAGGCGCCTCGGGGGTGAACAATTCTACAGAAACCATAATGTTAATTAAATTTCGCATTGATTCGGATAAAAAAGTGCGCCAACATACTAATATTGTCGCATTGACATAAGTATGTTGACGCACTCGCATAGCTTTATACTTTAGCAAACTTTGAACAAAGTTCTAAGTAAATTCGTTGCTAATTACCGCTTAAACAACTGCTGAATATAGCTTATAAAAACAACTCTTGGATGTTTTTAAAGTCAGCTTTGCCTTCAGCAATTTCTTGCGGATTAAGCCCAGACACTTCATGGGGAAACACTAACCAATCTTCAGATGAATGAATAAAATATTCAGGTTTTAGGTCTACTTTAGTGTTTTTTGGCTTGTAATAAGGGCATGCGATACGGATATCGGTTGGCATGTTCAAACGCATGAACTTTCTTAATTTACCAATCAGTGCATCAATACTGCGGCCAGAGTCAAATACGTCATCAACGATCAACAAACCATCGCTAGCATTGGCATTTTCAATAATGTAATGCAAACCGTGTACTTTGATATTCTTATCTTGTTTGTCAGTGCCAATACCATAATAAGAAGACGTTCTAACGGCTATATGGTCAGTTTCAACTTTCTTGAAATCAAAATACTCTTGGACTGCAATACCAATTGGAGCGCCACCGCGCCAAATACCCACGATAAACTGAGGTCGAAAGCCACTATCATATACTTGTGCAGCGAGTCTAAATGAATCTTCCAGTAGTTGTTGCGCACTAATAAAGTGTTTATCTGTCATTGGTTAAGCCCCCGATTATTTTATTGCGGAGAATTTTATACCAAATAAAGCTTTCTTGCCTGTAAGAATAGGAATTAATTGATCAAACCCCACAAAAAATAAATATGTTGATCAAATCATAATATGACTCAATATTGATTGTTACCTATTTGAAGCATGCTCGTATCGGCTATCATGTCTCGCGGAACCAATCTGTCATCAGTTAAGCATACTATCAAGTTAACGTATTCGCTGAGTGGCCAAATAGGCTTATTGGTGGAGATAAATCTACTTGTCATTAAAAACGACTATGGCATAGTGGGTTTTAATAACAAGTAGATTAATCGCCAATTCAGGATGAATAAGCCACTATGCTGCTCAATAAAACCTTACACAATACTTACGGTACTGGACTGGCAAACACCACGGACAGTAACGAACTCAATGTGCCCAAAGGTGACAACCCGCTCATATGGCCTGTGCTGAGTTTATTGCAATCATCAAATCAAAGTTGGAAAGTGCATCATTTAGCCAGTGAATTACAAACTAAAGGTTTAATGCATAACCTTGACCCATTACCCGAAAAAGACCTATTCAAACGCAATTTTCTCCTGATGAACGCCTTGTATGAATTACAAGACATACTGATGCCCAAGCAGTGGTTGCAAGTGAAGGCGATGGAAATCCAAATATTTCGGATCATTCCAGCCAGTGCTGATATACAACATATTCGCGATGGTGCATTACGTGACTATTATCTCGATTGGAACAATTATGATTCCAGCGTAAACGTTGTACGGGAAATGCTTGAGTCATTCTGGTCTAGCTTTCAAGAGTATATTGGCGTTAACACACAGTTGATGCACAAAGGTCATGCGTTAAAAGTGTTTGAACTTGATGAAACCGCAACCAATAAAGACATTCGCAAGCAATGGCGTAAGTTAGCATTAAAATGGCATCCCGATCGTGAACAAGGTAATGCTGAACGCTTTCGAGAAGTGTGCGAAGCATGGCAAACACTCAGAGATTAGCGTTGATCGGTAAACTACCGTGGTTGAACACTCTTCATCCACAGCCGTTATCGTTGTCAGCACTAAAATGTTCAGGGTGACTGTTCTACATTCATCCTTCCACATCAGCCCTGCTAATTCAGCATGCCATATCGGCCTTGCCACATAACCCAACAACAATGAACCGCTTATGACCACTCTTCATCCACAGCCATTATCGTTGTCAGCATTTAGATTACTGTTCTACATCCATCCTTCTATATTATCCCTGCTAATTCAGCATGCCATATCGGCCTTGCCACATAACCCATCAACAATGAACCGCTCATGACCACGCAATAGTGACATTGGCACAGATCATTAACCTCACAGCAATATCTGAACTTTATTAAAGGATTATCCTCATAAAGCACGCATCGATCACGAAATTAGCGTCTTTTTGATTGATGATTTAAGCCATAATTCAGCTAACAAACTTACCCTAATTAGCTCAAGCAGATTAATCGAATCCTAGTGACTATTTACTACTAACATCGATTTACTACTTACATTGATTCGCTATTAACATAGATTAGCTATTAACATAGATTTGAGGTTTACATGATTAAATATTTTGCCATAGTACTAACGCTCATCACCGCCTCGTTTAGCACATTTGCTACGCCATTTGTTGAGGGTAAGCACTATACCCAGATTTCTAACAACATGGTTCCAAGTGAACCTAAAGTCACTGAATTCTTCTCGTTCTATTGCCATAACTGTTTCAATATGGAAAGCCAGTATCTACCTGAAATCAAGGCGGGTTTAGACAAAAAAATCGCTTTCGACAGCAAACATGTCGACTTTATGAATAGCGACTTGGGCACTGAAGTCATGCGCGCATTAGCGGTTATTCATGAACTAGATAATAAAGAAGCGTTAAAAATAGCCATGTTTGGCGCGATCCAAGGCAAAGATAATACCGGCGGTCACGACCACGCTGCAGCTGGACATGAACACCAATCACAAATTAATAACCGTGATGATATTAAAAATGTTTTTGCTGAGTTTTGTGTCGATGCAGAGCAATATGACACGGTAGCAGACAGTGCAGACACCAATAAAAAGTTAACCATGTGGCGTCAACAGCAAGTGTCGTATGCAGTACAAAGTGTACCGGCATTTATTGTTAACGATAAATACGCTATCAATTTAAATGAAATGCGTAGCTTGGACGATATCATTGGGGTCATTAACTACTTAGCATTAAAGCAGTAGTGCTAACCAATACAAAAATGGCTATCCAATGGATAGCCATTTTTTATCTCTATTGCTTAACTCGCTGTGGTATAAATTGCATAACTTAATCGCGGTAAGGTCACCGTTAACTCTGCTGATACGGCCTGTGCGGCATCTTCAATTGGTGGCACTACAACATCTGGCCATGTGGTCATTAAGCGATAACGCTTGCCCTCTTGGGTGACATTAATCGTCTGCGCTTGCTCACCGCTATTAAACACCATCAAAAACTCTGCCCCTGTTTCAGGGTCTACCCGAGCAAATGCAAACATGTCTTTGTCTGCTTGATAAAAGCGGTCTTGATATTGACCACGACGCAAAATAGGATATTGCTTACGCAGTTCACTCAGTTTTGCTATTGCTTGATACAAAGGGTGTTTAGGGTCAAAGTTATCATCTGCGGTCGTCGCGTTCGTGCCCAGTAAAATATTGTCATTGTAGCTAGCAACGTGAGATGCAAACATATCTTCTCGTGCGTCAATGTCATTGCCATCGCCCGTAAATCCTTGCTCATCACCATAATAAATCACTGGAATACCGCGAGATAAAAACATAAACGCATGCGACAAAATACTGCGTTGCAGTTTATCGGCTGAGCTTACATCAGGATTGGCTTGATTGACGAAATAGCCAGTGCGGCCCATGTCATGATTACCTAAAAAAGTCATCAATAAATCAGCCTGGCTGTCGTCATCTTGATATAACGAATCTTGGGCAAATAATTGCTGGGCTAATACAGGACTCTTGCCGCGATAAAAAATATCTGCCGCAGTTTGTTGAAACGCAAAGTCCAATACCGAAGGTAACTTGCCTTGGGTAGTAAAAACGCTGAGGTTGATAGGGTTGGTATCGTACACTTCACCAAACACATGAAACTGAGGAATGCCTTGCGCCTTGGCAAAGTTAACGATTTCAGGGCTAAACGTTTGCCAAAATGACAAGTCCACATGTTTAACCGTGTCGATCCTAAATCCATCTGGCTTAAATTCTTTAATCAGATTTTGGTAAATATCAACCATGCCAGATACCACTTGAGGATCTGCGGTATTAAGATCATCTAAGCCACTAAAGTCGCCATTTAATGAGCTCTCACCTTTGAATGTGCTATCACCTTGGTTGTGATAAAAACGCGGGTCATTTAACCAATCAGGCACTTTTACACTCGCTTGATCTTGCGGGACAAACGGCGTGTAACTGTCGCCCTTTTCAACTTGAGCTAACGACTTGTATTCGCAATGGGTTTGCGGCGCAATAAACTCTCCCGACGCTTGATGACACTCTTGGTACTTGATGACATCGGCCGTGTGGTTAGTAATAATATCAAAAAAGACTTTTATACCGCGTTGATGTGCCGAGTCTATTAGCTGTTTTAAGTCTGCGTTAGATCCAAAATGCGGGTCTATTTCGGTAAAGTCGACAATCCAATAACCATGATGCGCAATGCCATCTGATTGAATGGCCTTATTTCGCAATAATGGCGTCATCCAAATCGCGGTAATACCAAGGTTTTGGAGATAATCTAACTTTTGTTCAATGCCTAAAATATCACCGCCATGAAAACCGCGACTGCTGCTAGTATCAAAACCACCCGCTGAAATTGGTTTAGAGATTGAGCCGTTATCATTACTGCTATCGCCGTTATAAAAACGGTCTGGTAATACAAAATAGAAAATATCGTCCCGAACATCACGATGTAAGTAATCTTGGTATATATCAGCTTGTACGCTTGGTTGTGGCAAAGGCTGAACCGCCGACGCGACCACTTCTGTTTCTGCTTGCTGACATCCACTTAACACCAATGCTGCACTCAATAGTGCCCATGTTGTCTTGTTCATATTGTCTTAGAATCCTTTAATTGAATGGCATCGAGAAATGCTCGGGTATTGCTCAAACATGCTGTAGTGATGATTAAGGTAACTCATGTCCTTTAGCGCTGACATACAATGCATACCAGTGCTCGCGACTTAACGAGACGTTAGTGGCTTTTGCACAAGCCTTAATACGCTCAAGGTTGGTGGTGCCAATAACAGGTTGAATTTGGCTAGGATGCTGCATTAACCAACTTAATAACACGGCTTCTGGGCTAGTGTGATATTCAGCGGCTAACGTAGCAACAAGCTGGCTGGTTTGCTGCACGGCTGTCGACTGCTCCGCTGTTGCTATGCCACTGTAAATCCCTTGACATAAGCTGCCCCACGCCTGAATTTGTATATTATGTTGATTGCAGTACTCTAACGTACCAGGGGTAAAGTTGATGTCTTTGCCGTCTTGATTACCCGCATAAATGGTTTCGTCTACCCATGCGTGTTTTTGCAAACTCATTTCAATTTGGTTTACCACTAATGGCTCACCAAGCATACGCTGCAGCGCGCTAATTTGATGTTGCTGCATATTCGAAACACCCAGAAAGCGTACCTTACCAGCAGACTTTAGCTGTTGAAACGTTTCGGCAATTTCTGCTGGTCGCATTAACGGGTCTGGGCGATGAAGCACTAATACATCAAGGTATTCGGCATTGAGTTGCTTGAGGCTGTTATCAACAGAATACTTAATCCACTCTGCTGATAAGTCGTAACGCTTAGGGCCCTTGCTGTCTTCAAATCGAATACCGCACTTGGTTTGCAGGTATATTTTTTCACGCAACTCAGGGCGCTGAGCTAATATCTTGCCAAAAACGGACTCTGCTTTGCCAAAAGTATAAATGTCTGCGTGATCAAAATAGTTTATTTGGTTATCCAGCGCAGTATCAATGACCTTATGGGCTTGCTGAATATCCGCTTGAGTAATCGCATTATTATTCCAACCGCCACCCAGTCCCATACAGCCATAAACAATAGGGCTAACGTTTGGTAAAAATTCAGTTAAGGGTAAACCCGTCATATTGATGCTCTTTTTATAATGGTAATGAATATGAGTGTATTGGATCCTGCATAAAAATGAACCGTAAAAAGCAAAATCATTATTTGGTATATCTACCAATAACAGATTACAGTTCTCTATAAAATATTATTGATGGTTATAATCATGAGCCGTGAACACAAAAAATTTGAGCGATTATTCTTATTCAGCGAAGTCGCCAAACAACTTAGCTTTACCGAAGCGGCGGCCTCGTTAGGGATATCGAGAGGATATTTATCTGAACAGATTAGGCAACTCGAAAAAGAAGTAGGCCGACCATTACTCATACGCACAACACGCAGTGTAAGGCTAACCCCTCAAGGTGAGATGATTTTATCGAGCATGGGACAAGTGAAAGCCGACTTACTCATGCTAGACAAAAGAATTCGTCACGACAACGACGATATCTCAGGGCGGATCCGCATTACAGCGCCCAGCCAACTCACTCAACGCCATTTGCTTAATATTTGCCATGAGTTTACGCAATTGCATCCGCAGGTACATTTTAGTATTGATTGCAGCTATACCCTGCACGACTTAACCCGTAACGATTTTGATCTCGCATTTAGGGCTACCGCAACACCACCGCAAAACATGGTCGCTAAAAAGCTATTTGATTATCAGCAAATCTGTTGTGCGGCCCCAGCGTATCTTCAACAACATGGGACACCTGATTCGATTGAGGATTTGCAACATCACCTATGCCTAACAGCAACAGAACAAACTCACTGGACCTTCAATGCTCAGCCGATATTAATCAATAGCTGCTTGAGTGTTAACGATAATCATATGCTTAAACAGCTGGCATTATTGGGTCGAGGGATTATTGTCGGGCCAGAGTATTTAGTCGATAAAGAAATACAAGCAGGCACATTACAGGCAATCTTATCGACAGAAACCATGAACGCATCGACCACTTATTTAATTCACCCACAGTTGGTACAACAATCCGCAAGGCTAAGCAGTTTTATTCAGTTTACGTTAAATTGGTTTCAGCAATTAAATACCCAATAATGAGTCGATTTGAACTAAGCCATTCTTCTGGTGACAATGCTAATGACAATGCTGATGACAATGCCGGTTTGCCAGCGACTCAGGCACAGTTAATTAAAAAAATCGCGAAGATGTAAAAGAGCCAATAAACAATGAAGCACAATAAAGCCAATAAAACCCTGAGCAAACACAATATGATAACCGCGCCATGCTAAAGCATTACTAGGATCTGCTATGTACCAACCAGCTCCGCTACACACCACCAGCAGTAACAAAATAACCCCAATGCCTTCAATGACACTGATTAGGCCTTTGCCACCAGAATGTGGCAATTGACCGTGCACTAACCCTCGCACATCTGCAAGCAATGGCGTTAACTCAAAGGTAAGCCAAGGAAAAAACTGCCGCCACTGCCCGGCCGCACACACTTTATAAGTAAACATCAATGCTAACAATGTGGTAAACAAGCCACCATAAACATGAAATACATCCCAAACACTGGCGCGAGGACTTAATTGACGTCCAATTAATATCCATGGGCTGGTGCAAATTAATAACAACGACATCAATATCATCAATGGATGCAATACTGCTTCAATACGCTGCCATAACGGCTTTAGTACCATTAATTATGCCTCTATTATTTGCTGAGCAAACTCATCAACTTTTTGCCAATCGGTAAACTCAACTTTGGTATTAGGGTCTGTCGGCCCTTTGGTTAGCCACATAATAAACCGAATAATATTCCGGTCCATGGCACCATAACCTTGGTAATCTAAATTACCGCCAAACACCTGTAATAACCTTGGCTGCCAAGGGCTTTGACTTAAAAACTGTTGCATATAGCTGTTAGTTTTCGGCGTGTTTTTATTGGGTTTGCGCGCCACTAAACTCACCGAGAAAAAACCACTGGGTTTGCCGTCCAATTCCGCTCGATGATCTTCAATAAATTGATACAGGGCTGGGCGATGTTTGCCATGACGAATACTGGCGCCAATGTACACTTTATCAAATAGGGCTAAATCGGGAGCTTCCGCTAAGGATGCGACCGTGACCAGCTCGCCTTGCTCAACCAGTTGACGCTGTAAATATTCACATATTTTTTGAGTGTAACCATGGACACTTGAATGGATCAGTAAAATTTGGCTCATGCTGACCTCGAATGAAATCATTTAAAAGTAATACAGTATCTTAGACCACTGGCGCGAAAATTTACATGAAACAGATCACGTCATCATCATCCACAATTACCTCAATATGAACTACCGTAATGCAATGTGAACTGCCGCGCAAAAAAATACCCTAGGCATAAATGGCTAGGGTCTGTTGAACTTTGCTGGTTAAATTTTGTTCGAGATAAAAACGTTTTAATCGAGACGAGTGGATTGCTGCCTAGCAATCTAAGCAAAATTCGCTCAACACAGAGTAAAACGTTTTTAGCCGAACCCTTCGGGCAGCGTTTGTTGGTCATTTCTACTGCGTTATCAGCTCTTAATGTAGAATAACTACACTACAAAGCCTCTGCCTTGTAGCTCATGTTTAAGTAATGACCAACAATTCGGCAAAAAACCCTTGAAAGATCTACAGACCCTAAGGTATTTGAGCTTTACAGCAATTTACAACGACTGTAAAAAGGCGATAACCTGATCACGCTCTGCTTGCGTTAAGGCCATAAAGTCTTGTTTAGACGTTTTAGATTCTCCGTCATGCCACAAAATGGCTTCTTCCAAGGTTGCTGCGCGGCCGTCATGTAAAAATCCGGCTTGTGGATTAACCGTTTGGGTTAAGCCTATGCCCCACAATGGTCGAGTACGCCATTCATTACCGTCGGCTAAAAAGTCTGGACGACCATCTGCCAGTCCTTCACCCATATCGTGCAACAACAGGTCACTAAAGGGATAAATATTTTGGCCTTTTAAGCTGTCGCTCATCGGTAATCCGCCAATATCACCTGAGGTTTTGGTCACAAACGACGGCGTATGACAACTGCTGCAATTAAGTTGCTCAAATAACCTAGCGCCTTCGCGCACTGCCGTTTTATCAACGTTACGTCTGGCTGGCACCGCTAAAGTTTCGGCATAAAACACCACTGAATCACTGAACTCTGCACTGGCCTCAGGCGCACCGTTAACATCTTCACCAGTATCAACAAACCCAGTTCGTGTTAAATATGAATCATGTAAACTAGTGCCAACAATGCTTTCATCAGGAAATAACGGATTAGTAATACCAATATCACCACGTAATGCACCTAACGATTGTACTCGCACACTTGGAGTGTTGGCTTTCCAACCAAAGCGACCTAAAGACACGGGAGTACTGTCACCATTTTGTGCTTTTATGGCATCAAATACCCAATTAGCCCGTCCAGAAATATCATCTTTATTGCTGTCATCAGCATCAACATTGGCGAGAATGCTTGCCTCAGGTATTGCTTCTAGCAACCCTAAACCAAACACAGGCATGCCGTTACGCCAACCCATTAACACATCATCTTGTAATAGATTTGAAGTTACATTGGCACTTTGTTTGGTTTCGCCAGGTGCATCATATGGATTTTCGACTGCAAAAATAGGCTTCTTCAAACTAATGGTGCGTCCATCGGCATACACTTCATCATGCCGCTCATAAGACAAATACACATCTGCTTGACCAACAAATGCATTGTCTTGCCAATCTGGGCGCGCTTTTAATACTCCGCGATGAAATAGCTGGTCACCAAAATCTGGCACTTTAATCGGCGCACAGTAATTATTATCTGCAGTTCCTACAGTACAAGGTTCAGCAGGAGCTTTGCTGATACGTAAGAAAATACCCGCTGCCGACCCCAGTTTTACCCGAGTTTCATCTGCGGCCAAAAAGGGAGTGGAATTTCGACCATCGCGTTGATGGCAAGAATTACAGTCAGCGTTATTAAATACTGGGCCTAAACCATCAAGCTCAGGGTGTTGATCATTCGGCGCTGTAGTAAACGAAACTTCAAAGTTGGTATCACCTTGTAAATGTAATGCGAGTTCATCTGCCGTTAAATTTAACGATGGCGTTGAAAAGCCATGGCCAGAGTTACTGGCATCGAATGTTGTGGTGTCACCGCCTAAAGCAACAATTGAGGTATAGCTAGGATAAGTCACTACCGGATCAATGGGGTCTGGCGAGATTTCATCATCGCCGCTGCCACCACAAGCACTTAGGCTAAGCCCCAGTAATGCTACAAACCAATATGGTTGTCGTAATAATTTGTTCATCTTTGTCTCACACATTCACACTAAAATTGAGTTTATTTGGCAGTAATGCGACCTTGTTATGAGTTGAGTCTCTATTTTTTTGGTCACACTTACCCTCCAAATAAGGTCGTTCCATGGCCTTATTGGGAGGGTAACAGCTAAATTATGAGTTCCAATCAGATAATAAAGGCAGCACATCTGACTGCAGCGTCGCTTGTAACTTTGTTAATGCATCCACAGCGACCTGGGTTCTAGCTCGGCCATCAGCATCGAGAATCGCTTGGCGGAACGGCATGCTAGTGCTACCCGAAATGGCTTGAATTTTTAAAATGGCATCATCAATTTCGCTGGCGACACGCGTAGCTAAAGTCGCATCAGCTGCTGTTACAAAATCAATTAAACCTTGCTTATCGGCACCACCCGTAAACTCACCTTGATAAACGTTACGTACACCTATGATGTTATTTGAAAAGTCGGTTAGTGAGTTCCACGAATACTGCGACTCCACCTTAGAGGTGTCTGCCGTGGTTAATGACTCTCCGAATGGATCGGCAATTTTACCGTTACCCACTTCATCGACAATACCAATCATGCCGTTGATCAATTCTTCAATAACCGCCAACTGTGATGAGTAAATAGTGTTAGTGGCATCGCCAGGAGTTTTAAGCAACTCGGCATAAGGTTTGGCGTTAGTATCTTGTGGGTTATGGCTCACTTGCCAAGCATCGTCTAATTGCGCGGTGTAATCGCGGAACACTTCCGCTAAGGCGATTAAATACTCACGTTCTTTGGTGCTAAGATCTGCAATCAACTTTGTGTTGCTATTAACACCATCGCCAAACAACAGATATTCCATGGTATGAAAACCTTGAACATCATCATTCCAACCTTTAATGGTGTCGGCATCAAAACCATTACTGTTGGCTAACTGGGTTTGTAAGTCAGTGGTGTTTAACGGCCAGCTGTCTAAATGCGGGTCGATACTCAATGAGTCGACTGGGCCAAAGATATGCGACTCCCCTTGCTCCCAAGGTTGACGAGCCGACTTCCACGCATTTTGTGCAGCCACTAAATCTGCTTGTACCGTTGAGGTAAGTAAGGTTTGGGTTGCCAA
Source organism: Shewanella sp. TB7-MNA-CIBAN-0143 (assembly GCF_040310065.1). Classification (NCBI taxonomy): domain Bacteria; kingdom Pseudomonadati; phylum Pseudomonadota; class Gammaproteobacteria; order Alteromonadales; family Shewanellaceae; genus Shewanella; species Shewanella sp. TB7-MNA-CIBAN-0143. The sequence goes on along the minus strand of NZ_JBEOPL010000001.1, from coordinate 52,075 downwards.
TAATAAGGCATCCCCTTTTGCCGCTAAATCAGCATAACCAGCCACAATCACCTCATCGGTTAAGTTAGTGATCATTTCTGTCGCGACAAAACTAAAACCGGTTGTAGGTGTAGTTGGGGTTGTCGGGGTGCTAGTGTCATCCGAGCCTGAACCGCCACACGCGGATAATGTTGCCACGAGTGCTAGTGAGATTGCAGTGTAGTTAAAACGCATAATAAAACTCCATGTAAAAAAACAGATCAAAAAATAGGTCGAAAAATTAAATTTGCTTATAGCGAGAACTGATATCCCACACCTAAAGCAAAGAAATTGGTGTCAGGAATACTGGCAACAGCCACTTGATGAAGACCACCTTCGGCTTTAATCACAATTTCAGGTATCGGGAAATAGTTAATACCCACGCTGCTCCAAGTATTTTCATAACGCTTGGTTGCGGTGCCCGTTTCAACGGCCATAAGTGGATTGGAATAATCGATATTGGCAAACACGGTCATCGGAATATCAAACCATTCATCAAGTTTGACGCCCGCCTCAACAAAGAACGACTGCGACTCTGAACCCAGTTGGGCAAAATTACCTGGACGTAAACCTGGGGTGGTTTTATTAGCCTGAGTAATAGCGTCAGCATTGTCTAACGAGCCATATAAATATTGACCGCGGAGGATCCATGGACCTTCAACAAAGGCTCCGGCAACAGACACAATGCTAAGAGCACCATCAACATCGAGTTTGTTACTCTTATGGCGATTACCACTGGTATTACCGTAGTAATAAGCCACGCCGACTGCACTGCCTGTTTTGAAATTGCCATAATCAATACGGCCAGCAAATGCCAAGTCGTCAGCATTCACCTCTTCAAAGCGTTTTTGATGGCCTGATGCCACCCAATCATAAGTGCGAAAATACTCAGAGTTTAACCCACTGACAACTTGTGCCTGATAATGAAAATCGGCAACCTCTCCGTAAACACCAATACCATTTTCGTTCCAAACGGTTGGCATCATCGCAGCTTCACTTTTGTGACGTTGCACTGTAAGATATTGATTAGGTTTGTGTAACATGCTCGATAAGCCAATAGGCAAGTGAATGTTACCGAATTTCACCCCAAAGGCTTTTGATGGACGGTAACGAATTTCTGCTTTTTCAACCACCACTTCGCCACCCGCTTCAACTTCGGATTCAAACTCACCAAATTCATCAAAGCCGTCATATTCTAGTGAGGTGCCAGTGCCACCGTGCTCATACTCAATTTCAACTTCCATACTCCAATCATCAGTGAACTGATAACCAAACTCGGTCACAATCCGCTCTAAATCAGTACGACTACGTCGCTCTGCGGATGTATCTTGTACGTTATCGAAATATTCATCACTGGTGTAAACAGCGCTGCCATATGAGTTAAAGCTAAAACGGCTCAATCGGTCTTGCGCTTTAGTGGCCTGTTGCACCACAGTGTCAACTTGAGTCGCCACTTGTTTGTTTTGCTGCTGTTGTTGTTTTTGTTCGGCTGCTAATGTAGCAAGCTGCTGTTTCAATATCGTAATTTCAGCTTCTTGCTTGGCAATGGCTTTGGCTAATGTTTCGGTATTCGTTGCAGCTTGAGCATTAGGCATCCCACTCAAACCCAATACACTTGCCACAGATACTGCCAATAAGGTTAACTTTTTATTCATCTGTTTCTCCGACACGTCACGTTAATACTCCCTCAAAAAACGCAACAACCATACATCAAACGATAACCATTCGCATTATAATTTACATTAAGATTAGCAATTTTATTTACACTAAATTACATTTCACTTAACAAACTGTTTTATGTCACTATGGAAAACAACAATCAAAAAACCTCCTATAAACCGAGTACTTTCAATGTCAAACATCAGTAATACTGCCCTCTTTAGTGGTAAATCGGCCCGTATTGAGCGCACTAATCCACAACATTTGCTGCTATGGATGACCTTTGTAATGTCCATGGTGTTTGCAGTTTGGCAGGCTTTGTTAAATAACTTTGTTATTGAACGCGCCGCATTCACTGGCGCTGAGATTGGATTACTGCAGAGTTTAAGAGAGGTACCTGGATTTTTAGCTTTTACCGCGGTGTTTGTATTGCTGCTGATCAAAGAGCAAACTTTTGCCTTATCATCCTTGGCACTATTGTGCATTGGAGTGGGAATTACCGGCTGGTTTCCTGATGTCATCGGGTTGTATTTAACAACGATACTCATGTCGATTGGATTTCATTATTTTGAGACAATAAATCAATCGCTTACGTTACAGTGGGTAGATAAAGCCGATGCACCTGGCTTTATGGGCAAAGCCTTAGCGTGGCGCTCCGCTGCAGCACTTGTCGGCTATGGGTCAATTTGGTTAATAATGAGCTGGCTGAATCTAGATTACATCTGGATGTATAGCATTATTGGCGGATGTGGATTAGTCATGGTGTTCATTATGGCAGTGTATTTTCCTCGTTTTGCCATTGGCTCCATTCAGCACAAACACTTAATACTGAGAAAACGCTACTGGCTTTATTACTTACTAACCTTTTTCTCTGGGGCGCGCAGGCAAATTTTTATGGTGTTTGCTGGCTTCATGATGGTTGAAAAATTTGGCTATTCGGTCTCTGAAATCACCGCGTTATTCTTAATCAACTATGTCGTTAACTTACTCTTTGCCCCCACCATTGGTCGCTTTATTGGCAAAATGGGGGAACGTAACGCGTTAATTATCGAATACGTTGGCTTAGTGATTATTTTCAGTAGTTACGCTTATGTCAGCGATGCCAATATTGCGGCTGGATTGTATGTGATTGATCACCTGCTTTTTGCTATGGCGATTGCGATGAAAACCTATTTTCAAAAAATTGCCGATAAACAAGATATTGCTTCAACCATGTCGGTCAGCTTTACCATTAACCATATTGCCGCGGTAATTATCCCTGTTTTATTAGGCATTTTATGGCTCAGTTCGCCTAAAGCAGTATTCTTCATAGGCACTGGGTTTGCCGTATGCTCACTCGCACTAGCATTCAATGTGCCGCGTCATCCGGAGCCTGGTAAAGAAGCCTTATGGTCACCGTTAATGACAAAACACTAAAAGATTTAGCACAGATGTCATACCATACAAACATGGCGAAAGTGTAATGCATAAAGGGAGTTAATGATGACTGATATTGATGTGACGGCAACACAAGATGACAATACTCAAGTGTCCGCACGCAAAAAAACCTTATTACTCGGGCGCATTATCGGCTTAGCCAGCGAGGAAGATTATCGCCCTTCAACAGCCTCCGTTGCCGAGCGTGCTGAGCACCGTCAACGCAAGCAACTCAGCCAGCATCAGACCAACCTTGAAAGTATTTTTGCCTTAGCACTCAATTACACCCCATCCGATGTAACAGGAGTCGAATTAGATCCAGATTGGCGCTATCAATTTTTTCAAATGGCTGAACAAATTCATAACCGTAAAATGCAGGATTTGTGGGCCAGAATTTTAGCCAGTGAAGTCGTTAATCCAGGTAACTTTAGCCTTAGAACTTTAGCGGTATTACTGCAACTGACGTTTCGAGAAGCACTGATATTTGAAAAAGCCTTAGGCATGTCAGTTAAAATTAATACCGAGCCCAGATTTAAATTACTCAGTAGTTATCGTATTAATGGTGGGATGAAACAATATTTTCGTAAGCATACTCACACTAACTTCGGCCTGTCCCAATTCGGCTTACCTTATTCGAGTATTCTTACCTTAGTCGATGCGGGAATTTTACATAAAAGCGAGTTTGAAACCGGACTATTAAGCAGTAGTGAACATATTCAGTTAACTATGTGTAATGCCACTTTGTCGCTCAAACCTAAGCATCAGCACTTATTATTTACGTATTATCGATTTACCACTGTAGGTGATGAGTTGTGCCAATTAATTCAGGCAAAAAGTGATGATGAATTTATCAATGCCGTTAAAACCATGTTAGCCAAAGATTTTATGGTTAGCGGTTAATATTTTTGTAAAGGTGCGAATACTTAGCCTTATGTTCGCTAAACAAAAATTGACGCAGTATTTCACGGGATTCACCTTCAGCACTAATTTTTGCTGCCATGACCCCATTTTCAGTTCGTACCGGTTCAAACACCATATCCAGATGCACACCATTAGGTAAAATTAGCTGTGTTAAGCGTGGCACTTTATCGTTAAGTTCTTGCGGCACTTTAATGGTCATGCCTGAACTCGATAAAGAGAGTACCTCAACAAATTTAGCCGTATCGTTATCAATGACTTTTATATTTTTGACATTATTGAGCCGCCAGCTACGTTCACCGCCGCGCATATCAATCACTTCAGGAATACCCAACTCCGGCAAAAATTGCCCAAGCTCATCTTGCTTTAAGGTTAATGGAAACCATAAACGGTAATAACTAATTTCAGCTAATAGAGTTAATTTGGCATTCCCTAAAATATGAGCAAGCACTTGCGGTATTTCAGTCGCAACACTTAATGAATGTCTCGATAAAGCATTATCGGTACTGTCATCTTCCGGCGAAAATACACCGCTAAAATAAGCGAGCTCTTCATCAGATAAAGTCGACATAATCTAGCCTTTTTTTTACACAAAAACACGATCACCATACTAACACCTTAGTATGATAACGAACAAACTTTAACCAAAGGATGCCACTACTTATAATGTATCAGACTTACCGAACAACGTAAAAAACATCATAAAGGATAAGCCGATGCGAATGAACAGTACTCACACTTAAATGAAAAAAGACGAACTCAGTTCGTCTTTTTAGTGCCGATACAATCTAATCATTATCGATCGTGTTCAGCTTCTATTTGCATCGCTTTTTTAAACGATGCATGGCTCATTAGTTGTTGATAGTACTTAGCAATATTAGGATACTTGTCAAACTCACCGTTTTGGCCAACAAGCTCTGCAATAAACGACATCATAATATCTGCACCGCTAAGACGGTTACCGACTAAATATGACTTACCTTCTAAGCGGTCGTTAACATAGCTGATGACTTTTGCCGTTTCTGCATCGGCATATCCACCGATAAAACGGGTTTCTGCGCCATCCATTTTAACAAAAATTTTCAGCAATAGTGGCAAAGCAGCTGAGCTTTCAGCAAAATGCATCCATTGTAAGTAATCGATATAATCTGCTGTGCCGAGTGCTGGCATCAGTTTATCAGCGCCATAGGTATGAATTAAATACTCGGTAATCGCGCCCGACTCAGCAATGGTATAACCGCTCGCTTCTAATACTGGTGATTTACCTAATGGATGAACCGCTTTTAACGACTCTGGCGCTAAAAATGTGGTTGTATCACGCTGATAAGCAACCAGCTCATAGTCCACTCCCAATTCTTCTAATAACCAAATAATGCGTTTTGAACGTGATTTATTTAAATGATGTAGTTTAATCATTAAGCCATCCTTGTATTGTTAGTGATAAAAAATAAACCCAATGAACAACTCACTGGGTTTGCTTCTATCAATCTACGTATTCTGTTATTTCGAGTTACAGTTAACTGTAACCACTAAACTAAACAGCAGATTAGCTTAGTAAAGCTAACATTTTCTCTGCCACTAATTCAGACGATGCAGGGTTCTGACCGGTAACGAGTTTACCGTCAACTACTGCATATGGATGCCAGTCGTCACCCTTAGAATAAGTCGCGCCATTTTGCTGCAGCATATCTTCAACTAAAAACGGTACAACGTTAGTTAACTGTACAGCTTCTTCTTCACCATTAGTAAAACCAGTGACATTTTTACCGGCAACGAGTGGCGTTCCGTCTGGCTTTTTAGGGTACTTAAGTGCAGCCGGTGCGTGACATACTAAACCTAAAAGTTTATCTGTTTTGTAGCACTGTTCAATTAATGCAATAGAGTCTTTGTCATTGGTTAAATCCCATAATGGACCATGACCGCCTGGATAAAATACCGCGTCATAATCTGCTACGTCAATTGATGCCAATGTGAGTGTATTGGCTAGTAATGCTTGCGCTTTAGTATCGGCAGTAAAACGACGCGTAGAGTCAGTTTGAAAATCAACTTTATCACTTGTAGGATCCAATGGCGGTAAACCACCTTTAGGAGATGTTAGCACTACCTCAACACCTTTATCGGTAAATGCGTAGTATGGAGCCGCTAATTCTTCTAACCAAAAACCGGTTTTCTCGCCAGTGTCGCCTAATTTATCGTGCGAAGTTAATACCATTAATACTTTCATAGTGATTCCTTAAATACTGTATGTTTAGTTGTAATCACTTAGATTACAGAGGATTGTTTACTTTAATGACAACCTTGCCGAAGTTTTCGCCTTTTAATAGCCCGATAAAGGCTGTAGTCATATTTTCAAGACCATCGACAATTTGTTCACGATATTGAATCTTACCTTCACCAAGCCATTGGCCCATATCTTTGGCAAACTCTGGATAGCGGTCGCCATAATCGTCAAAAATAATAAAGCCTTGCATCTTAATGCGCTTAACCAGCAATGTGCCCATCAGTAATGACAAACGATCAGGTCCCTCGGGTAATGAAGTTGCGTTGTACTGAGAAATTAAGCCACACACTGGCACTCGAGCACCAGTGTTGAGTAATGGCATTACCGCATCAAACACCTTGCCGCCAACGTTTTCAAAATACACATCAATGCCGTTATCACAATGGGCTGTCAGTTGCTGCGCAAAATCAGCCGCTTTATGGTCAATACATTCATCAAAGCCTAATACTTCTTTTGCGTAGCGACATTTTTCTGCGCCACCGGCGATACCAACAACTCGACAGCCTTTCAACTTAGCAATTTGGCCAACCGTTGCGCCAACAGGCCCAGTAGCTGCGGCAACCACAACGGTTTCGCCCGCTTTAGGCGCGCCAATGTCTAATAGCCCCATATACGCAGTAAAGCCTGGCATGCCCATAATACCCAACGCATAAGAAGGATGGCTTGGGTTATCGCCCAATTTCATCAGTCCTTCACCATTAGAGACTAAATAATCTTGCCAACCACCAAACGCTAACACCCACTCACCCACTTTATAATCAGGATGATTAGACTCTTCCACTTGTGATACCGCAGCGCCCACCATCACATCGTCAATTGCTACTGGATCTGCATATGATTTGGCGTCATTCATACGGCCACGCATGTAAGGATCAAGCGATAAATACACCGCGCGCAATAACACCTCACCTTCTGCTGGTACAGGTTTGTTGACGGTTTCTAAACGGAAATTATTAGCCACTGGCTCACCTTGTGGACGGCTGGCAAGTACTATACGACGATTTTGAGTGTTCATCTTGTGTCCTTTAAATAACATAAGCACCATAAAGTGGTACTTGAGAAGACAATATGACCTCGGTTGTTAAAAGTTGATTACCGCTGTAATACTGATATCAACTAAACACTGGTACAATAAACAACCGAGGCCAAATAATACGATCTTTTTACTTAAGTTGATCAATTCAAATATGGTCAACAACTTTGCGAGCTAAGCGATTGATATGAATAAAAACAAACATCTATTACTCGAAAATCAGTTGTGTTTTGCTGTTTATTCAACGTCATTGGCTATTACCCAACTGTACAAACCGTTACTAGACTCTATTGGGCTAACTTACACTCAATATTTGGTGATGTTAGTCCTCTGGGAGCAAGATGGTCTAAGTTTAAAAACCTTGGCCAGCAAACTCGGGCAGCAATCGGGTGCATTAACACCGGTCATAAAACGTCTCGAAACTGATGGCCTGCTAAAGCGCATTCGCGAGCCCTTAGATGAACGGACCTTGTGCATGCAATTAACTGAAAAAGGTCATCAACTGCAGCCCCAAGCAGAACAAATCCACCTATGTATTCTTGAACAATGCGGTATCGAAATGTCTGAAATCACCGATCTAAAACGACAACTGGATCAATTTAGGCTAAAACTGCCTAGTCATATTGAGTTCTAACGCACAAAATGACTCAAAATTTTGAGTTTAATTTGTTTTGCTTAGCTATATGATAATCACGATAACTAATTGCGCGCAACTTAAATTAACAATTTTTAAGGTCTATAAACGATTACGTGATGCCGCCGCATTGTTTGAAGAGAATAAAACGCGATGAAATCCCACTTTGCCATCTGACTGAAATGGTTATCAAGCACTTGCCATTACGCGACATTGACACTATTGCGACCGATATTTTTTGATGAGTACAACGCTTTATCTGCCCGCTTAAATATCTCTAAAAATGCTTTATCCTGAGAACGTAAGGTTGCAACGCCAATACTAATGGTTATCGAAGGAGCTTTTTGTTCGTCGTACTGTTGTTGAGCTTCTCTTAACCGTTCAGCCAAGATATAAGCAGAGTCAATATCAGTATCGGGTAATAAAATAGCAAACTCTTCACCGCCAATTCGAGCCAATACATCGGCCTCCCTAATATGTTCATTGCATATATTGGCAACGCGCTTAATCACTTCATCACCCACTAAATGGCCATAGGTATCATTCACATTTTTGAATAAATCAATATCAATGATCATTAACGAGAATGGTTGAAAATAGCGAGTAGCACGAAAAAACTCATGTTCGCAAAAAGACGTAAATGAACGACGATTAAACAAACCCGTTAACGGATCGGTATTAGCAAGTCGCTCTAGTTTTGAACGTAAATGATAAGCAGCGGTAATATCGGTAGAAATACCGATGAGGCCAATTAATGTGCCTTTATGGTTATATAAGGGTTGTTTAACTTCGTGATATACAATGAGCGAGGCTGGGGTATCAACAATAATATCGTCAGAGAGTTTACTTTGCGAGTTAAGCACTTTAGTGTCATTCACGTGCAAAATATCTACAACATTCGCGGGAAAGTAATCGCTATCGGAAGTGCCCTTTAGCTTTTCAAGCGTCACACCAAAGTAGTCAAGCGTTAGTTGATTCGCATAAACATATTTGCATTGAGTGTCTTTTAAATAAATATAAGCATCAACTTGATCAAGGATAAGCTCATAGGTATCTAATATCATCTTTTTTGCTTGCTGCTGACGGTATCGGTTTAGGTTAAAAAACAGCAAAAAAGCAATGATTAACAATAAGATGAAAATCAATAATCCAACGATTTCAAGCGACATGAGCATTCCTTAGCTACCATCTATATCCATATACGTCATTGATGATGTTAATGACGCAGATCCAACAATATACTCTTATTACTTACGGTTAACCATACCGTATAGTAAACAGGGTCAAGTATAAAAAGATCTATTGTGACAATCAAATAATGAATGCCTGGATTCAACGCCGAAATGCGTTGCATATTATTGAAATATCGCAATATAGATTCTGATTATCGTGTTGAAATCGACAATATTGGGGCTCAAGTCAAGTTAACCTTAGCTTCCGCTAATAAACGGTGATTAAACTGTCTACTGTTTTGCTAACTAACCTCAACTCAAAACAAAACAAGCGTTAAGGTTAGTTATTGTCGATACTATTGACCTACAATAATAAATAACATTAACGCTTATAAATAACTCCGCTCTTCATCACAAATGACACATCTAATAACGCTTCAATTTGCTCAAGAGGACTTTTATGCGTTGCGATGATGTCGGCATATTTGCCAACCTCCAAAGTGCCAAGTTTATCTGACATATCAATCAGTTTTGCCGAATTAATCGTCGCACTGATTATAATATCCTCATTACTCATACCCGCTTTGCTCATCAATACAGCTTCTTTAGCATTATCACCATGATGTGACACCCCACTGTCGGTGCCATAAGCAATATTAACCCCAGCTTTATAAGCCGCACTAAAGTTTTGCATCATGTCGCCACCAACACGTATTGCCTTGGCTTTTATGGCAGGAGACATAAAGTCAGCCCCTGCGGTATTGGCCATTTTCACTACCGTGTCGCCCGCCAACAATGTTGGCACTAAAAACGCGCCACTTTTTTTCATTAATTTAATACTTTCTTTATCGGCGTAACTGCCATGTTCAATACTGTCGACACCGGCGCGCAACGCTGCATTAATACCTTGAGCAGCATGGGCATGGCTGGCCACTTTACGACCTAAGGCATGCGCAGTATCAATCACCTCTTTAAGCTCATCATCATCCATTTGCTGGCCAGTACCCGTATTAGTGTCCGATAACACTCCTCCGGTAGAGGTGATTTTAATCACATCAGCGCCAAACTTTATCGCCCGACGAGTCGCGCGGCGGCAATCATAAGGTCCGTCACAAATGGTTTTAGAGGTAAACTTATCAAGTAAATCAGGACTCATACCGTCAACATCACCATGGCCTCCGGTAACCGACACGCCACCAGATGCAATAATTCTCGGGCCATCAATCCAGCCTTTATTAATGCCGTCGCGTAAGGCATAAATCTGTTCCGGTTTCGCGCCTAAGTCTCGCACCGTAGTAAAGCCTGCTAATAAGGTCTTTTTAGCAAAATAAGCACTGCGCATTGCCACGTCAGCATCCGACATTCGCAAAGCTTCGCTATCATTATTCGGCCCTAACTCGCCTTGTAAATGAACATGCATATCCATCATGCCAGGCATAACAAAGCTATTTTTTAAATCAATCATCTCAACATTGTCATGCTCGTCCACCACCGGTGCAGACTGATAACCTGAAGTGATAGAAGTGATTACCCCATCTTTTATCACCACAGTTTGCTGAGTTAAAGGTGACTCGCCTGGCGTAGTTAATAATGTGCCAGCATAAATAACGTTAATATCGGCAGCCTCAACCACCGTCGATGCCATCGTTAATCCGAACACCGCTAAGGCGATGGTGGTAATAGTATTATTATTCATAGACGCTCACTGTTGATAACGAGAAAGAGGTTAAGTTTCTACACTGCCAAAAATGCTGTTATGTTACAAGAGAGTAAAATATTGTATTAGAAAAATCGTTTCGTCATTAACAAACAGTGAATGAATAAAAAATGAATATTGCAATTTTTGGCGCGGGTTCAACAGGCTGTTATTTAGCGGGTCAGTTATGTATTTCGGGGTTACAAGTCAGCTTAATTTGTCGCCCAGCAATTAAGCAAAAAATCATTGCCAATAACGGCATTACCTTGACCGATTATAACGGCTTAAAACAAACGATTATGCCGCAAGCGTTGATCACCGATATCGACCAAGAATCATCAATCAATGGCAAATTTGATGTAGTATTTGTCACCTTAAAATGTCATCAAGTTAGCAGTATTGCCAATCAATTAATGGCGATTACTCACGACAACAGCAGCATTATATTTATGCAAAATGGCTTAGGCAGTTTTGACAGCATTAAAGACTCGCTCGATCATTACCGCTTACTCCAAGGGATCACGCCATTTAATGTGCTGCAACTGCCCAATGGCGTATTTCATAAAGGCACAGAGGGTGTGTTTACCTTACAAGAAAACCCTCATACCATCGCAATTCAATCCGCACTGGTTAACCACGGATTTGGTTGCGACATTGAAGCAGACTTTACCCCAATGATTTACGGTAAATTATTATTAAATCTCAATAATGCATTAAATGCGGTCACCGATTTACCGATTAAACAGCAATTAAGTGACTACAAAAATCGCCGAGTTTTAGCCAAAGCAATGAAAGAATGGCTAGCAGTATGCGAAGCGGCAAACATTACATTGCATCAATACACCAAGGTTAAACCCTCCTGGTTACCCACCATTTTATCGTTGCCAAATGGGTTGTTTAATCTGGTCGCTAAACAGATGCTCGACATCGATCCCAAAGCACGATCATCAATGTGGGAAGACATTCAAGCGAAACGAAAAACAGAAGTCGATTACATCAATGGCGCGGTGGTCAGCATTGGGAAAAAATACGGTATAAAAACACCGGAGAATCAAGCGATAGTAGAACAAATAAAGCAGCTAGAACAACGACATTAACCAAATGCCGTACGCGATATCGTTGTCGAGAAAAAAGTAAATCTATTGTAAAATATTGCAAAAAAATACAATTGACGTAGTCGCACGATACAATCAAACAAGCAGAAGTAGTACGCCTAAAGATGACTCTCAATAAGAGTCATCGTGACGTAATCTTTATTGCTTATAACTTAACGCGATTAACCAATCGGAAATTAATTACAGATGAACGACAGCACTTTCTTTTTTGGCGATTGGCAAATTAATCCACACAGCAATAGCATTCAGTCTGGCGATGTTATTCGCAGTCTTGAACCCAAAGCCATGGATGTGTTGCGTTTACTGTGCCAACACCAAGGGGAAGTGCTAGCAGCAGACGATATTATTAACCACTGCTGGAACAGCATCGCCATTGGCGATAATCCGCTGCATAAAGTCATTACCCAGCTGCGTAAAGCATTAGGCGATCAAGCATCTAATCCGCAGTACATAGAAACCATCCGCAAACGCGGTTATCGCACCATCGCCAGTGTTGAATTCCCTATTGGTCATCATGCCAAAGTCACTACCCAACAATGGCAAGGCGCCTCGCCGTTTCCAGGTTTACGCGCATTTGACACCAACGACTCCAATGTATTTTTTGGCCGAAGTGAGCAAGTTGACACTTTATTAAATCGCATCACAAAACAAGTTGAATTTGGCCGTGCCTTTTGCTTAATCCTCGGCCCCAGCGGTACAGGTAAATCATCGTTAATTAATGCCGGCATCATGCCTAATTTAATGTCCAAAAATGGCTTTAACGGGGTTGGCGTAATCGATAATGCTAACTTAGATTTAGCCGATGTCACTAAAGGACGCTTAATTATCGATATCGCCAGTGCGATGCTCGACTGGGAAATCAAAGACCAAGCGGTGTTTACCGACTGTAGTGCCGATATGCTGGCAAACAAACTGCAAAACGACATCAACGCCGTTATTGAATATTGTCAGCTAGCTTTAGCCAAATACTCATCAATCGATGATGACCATGCCCCAAAATACAGTCGGCCCCATTTTTCATTGTTTATCGACCGTTTAGAAATCTTATTAGCGTCGCCATTATTTACCGAATCCGAACGCAACAATGTATTAGATATCCTCGAAACCCTTGCGGTTTCAGGGGTAGTATTAATGATTAGTGCTTGCCGCAATGACTTTTACCCTCAGGTCGTTAGCCACCCAAGCCTAATGGCAGGCAAAGCTAATGGCTCACATTTCGATTTATCGGCGCCAACCCGATCAGAGCTGATGCAAATGATCCGCTTGCCGGCCAATGCAGCTAACCTCACATGGACACTCGATCCCGATACGGCAATGCCGTTGGACGAAATACTTTGCAGTGAAGCCGCCTCAAACCCCGATGCTCTGCCCATGTTGCAATACACCTTGCAATCGCTGTATTTGCACAAAGATGACAACAACCAATTATTGGTGTCGGTATACCATTCGCTTGGGGGGATTGAAGGCGCCATCGGTAAAAATGCCGAAGAAGTGCTCAACCAATTAAACAACAGCGAACGCGCCGCACTGCCTAAAATACTGTCGATGTTAGTCACCCTAACCGAAGATGAAAAATCGATCACCAGCAGCACCGCCCGCTGGAGCGATCTCAGTAGTGATGCCGAAATAAACCTCGTCAAAGCCATGGTCGATAACCGTTTGTTTGTTTCCCATCTGCAACAAGATCAAGCCTGCTTTAGTATTGCCCACGAAGCACTATTAAGGCGCTGGCCCCGCGCGACCCAATGGATAACCGAGCACAAGGACAGTTTAGCGATTAAAAGCCGTTTACAGCATCAATCTAAGCGCTGGCTAGCGGAGTCAAAGAGTAACGCTTATTTACTGGCAGAAGGCAAACCATTAGCAGAAGCAAGCACATTGCTCAATAACCAACTGTTTAACCTAGAGCCTCAAGAGCTGGCACTCATTCAAGCCTCTAGCAAACAAGCCAACATCGGCCGCTGGCGCCGCCGTGCAGTCATGCTAGCCCTTGTGGCACTGACATTGATTTCTGTCGCCATGAGTGTTCGCAGTATTGAGGCCGAAAACCAAGCACAACAAAAACGCCTAGCGGCAGAAAACTTACTCGGTTTTATGGTCGGTGAATTCGCCGACAAAATGCGCGGCATTGGCCGCATGGACTTGCTCGATGGGATCAGTAACAAAGCATTGGAATATTTCAGTGACTTTTCGGCCGACGATGCCAGTTATTTAAGCTTTGAAGCCCAGTTTCAACACAGCCAAACCTTAGAGGCCATGGGCGAAGTAGCCTATTCTCGCGGCAATACCGACGAAGCCCACAGCGCCTTAATCGCCGCCCGTGAGCGCATGTTGCCGTTACTCGAAATACAACCGCAACACCTCAACTTACTTAAAACCTTAGGTGCTAATGCTTTTTGGCTCGGCCAACTTGAATACGATAAAAGTGATTGGGCTGCAACACAGCCTTGGTTTGAACAATATTTAACATACAGCCAAGCCATGTATCAATATGCGCCAGAGGATAACGATGCGTTAATGGAGTTGTCGTACGCGCAAAATTCTCTTGGATCGATACACATGAAGCAGCAAAACTTTGCTGCTGCACGAGAGGCATTTGAGCAATCATTGCTGTTAAAACTAAAAATATGGTTTAAAGATCAGACCAATAGCCAGCTAATCGCTGATATAGCTAATGCACGTTCGTGGCTTGCCAGTGCCGTTACTGCGCAAGGTGACATTACCGCGGCGATAAAAATACACCAACAAATTCAACAGCAGCTGTCCAATCAAGCATTAGAAAAACAGCCCTATTTACTTGATCGCTTGTCAAGTAGCTATATGTTGCTTGCTCATTTACTAAATTACCAAGGGCATCATCAACAAGCTATTGAAAAAGCTCAACAGGGTTTAGTTGCAATTACCAACGCCCTTAAACAAGATCCTGAAAATGATATTTGGAAAATACAACAGTATTACGCTTACTTTGCTCTGCTGACGTTTAGCTCAGAGCCTATTAAACAAACAATGAAACAGAGTCTTGAATCATTAACGATTATGCTTGCTGAAGATGTGACTTTACAAACCTCAAGCAAAAAAAATGAGTTACTGGCAACTTACCAACTGGCAGCAGCAAATTATTTAGCCACACAAAAATTATCACCAGAAAGCCTAATATACGCACGACAGGCAACAACATCTTTTAACCAGCTTGTCACTGAATTCCCCCAAAGCTCGGCTTATACTGCTGGTTTAGCCCAAAGTAAAATGTTAATGGCTTCATTACTGGCCTCAGTAGGGTCGTCACAGCAAGTTAAAGTACTGTGTGAGCAATCAAAAGCACTACTCATCTCTATTGTAAATAAAAATAGTTCCCCCCAGTTTACAATTCCTTATGCTCAAGCCCTCGACTGCCTCGGTGAGGTTGAGCAACAGCCTGATTTAATCAAGCAATTGCAACAATCGGCCATAATCGATTATAGATTTATCTCTAATCCCTAAATCAACAAAAATGGAAAATAAAATGTCAAATACTCAATGCCCAAGCACATTTTTCAATCTCACTGTCACCCTCGAAAACGGTGAGCCCTTTTTTAGTTATACTAGCCAAGATGGCACCCCAAAAAGCGGTAATGTGATTGTGACCCAGTACAGCACAATCTCTTACCAACTGATTGACAATACAGGTAAAGGACTTAAATTTGTCGGTGCAGCTTTCACCACACCTTTTGACGGCATTATCGATGTCACAACCATTAGCAGCGATGGCACATTGATTCAATTAACCGATTTAGATGAAGTACCGGGCAATACCAGCTTTCAATTTGTACTGTCTAACAACGCCAATACCTTAATGCTACTCAGCCCAGATCCTGAAGTTATCAATCGTCCAAATAATTAAACAAACAACAAACTGAAAAAGCTCAGGCTTGCCCTGAGCTTTTTATCTTGTTCAACATAACTAGAACAACCAATAATTAAACATTGATAAAACGACTTGTATTATCCATTAACATAACCCGAGGTTGAAGTTATCTTTTACCCGTTAACCGAACTCAAAAACCAATCATTTCTCAACAGACCGATGAGTAAACGCCTGTAAAATAACGGTCTCGCCACCTCCCAATAACGGCTCAACATCTGTCAACGATGCAACCAAATACAGCTGCACAACAAGCTATTTAAGCTAAGAACACTATCGGTTTTAGTGAGACAAATCCTAAAACCCAGCAACAAAATCAGCTTGCCTCCAAGGTACATGCAATAGAGCCAACTCAATAACAACAAATCCATACAATAAACGTAAACTTTAAATAGAATAAAATCAATAGGTTAAAACCAGAAGGTTACCGAAAGGTAAATAAGCCTTATTCCTAATAGAGTGTTTGTCATCAACAAGGGGTTACCAACACCAAACGCTTGAGGAAATGCACCATGTTTACCAATGATAAATTAACTGAACTCAATGACACGATTTCTCGTGTGACTAAATTAACAGACTCATTGTCTAAATATCCTAACGCGGTAAAAATACCACTGCGTGTTGAAGCTGAAACCCTAGCCGACTCGTCATCGACAGCGGTGATGTTTGATGCCAATTTTGATGCCACTTCAGCAAACCAGAATGGCAAAATGGCTGTAGTAGATAACTTACAAATTCGCACCTTACTCAATGTGATTAACGCGATTTCAGAAGCGATATTTGTGATTAACTCCGCTGGCGTTATTGAGATGATTAATCCGTTAGGCGCTAAATTATTCGGTGCCCCAGCCGAAATGTTAATTGGTCAAACCTGGACCGATTATCTACAAAGTCCTTTTAAAGATGAGTATCAATCTTTATTTGACCTGTGGAACAACGCCAGCGATCAAAGCAACAAAGTAACTCAGTTTAATCATGGGCCTAAAGAAATTATCATTAACCGCGCCGACAGCACGTTGCTCGAAGCCGATTTATCATTGTCATGTTTACCGTCAATACAAATAGGCTCGGAGCCATTATTTATTGGCATTATGCATAACCTGACTTCGCATAAAGCCGAATACAATAAACTGCGCCACTTAGCGCATACTGACAAATTAACCGGTCTTGCCAATCGACATGCTTTTGATGATGCCCTGCAAACCAACTGGAACGACAGCATTAATCACGACCAACCGCTGTGTTTAATCATCATCGATGTCGATTATTTTAAAATGTTTAATGACCAGTATGGTCATGTTAACGGTGATAAATGTTTGCAAAAAATTGCCCAAGTACTGGCAGAGGTGCTCCCGTCTAACAATGCGATGGCTGCCCGTTATGGTGGTGAAGAGTTTGTGGTCATTTTGCCCAACAGTAATCCGTTAACTGCAGAATACATTGCCAAAAATATTCAACGTCGTATTAACCAGTTAAGCTTTACCGATATAGGGTTACCTGCACAAACCAAAATCAGTGTCAGCCAGGGCATTGCCTGTGAACGCAGTGGTCAATACCGCACGCCAACCGCACTGGTTTGCGCCGCAGACACAGCACTTTACCGCGCCAAATCAACAGGCCGTAACCGCATTAATATGAGTAGCTAATATCTATTAGCGTCTAAACAATCAAACAATCAAAGGGTTAACAACACGCTTGATAAGTTGCAATGCCACTTTGTTGATTTGCCTGCTGGGCCATATTATATTCAGCTGGCGTGGCAAAATGTGCATCCCAATGTTGTAATTTGGGCAGCATAAGTCGATGCCATAAAGGCGGAATGAGGGTCAATACAAAGGTACTAAGGTAACCGCCAATCATTTGCGGTGCATCGGGATAAGGCGATAACTGATGGTAAGGTAACTGCCCTTGAGCGTGATGATGTGAATGTCGGGTTAAGTTAAACATTGCCCACGAGCTTACCCGCTTATTGGTATTCCAAGAATGATGAGGTTTTACTGGCGAGTTAAGTTCGCGAACCAAACCATAATGCTCCATGTAATTGACTATCTCTAAAGTCGCTTTAGCCCATAACGCCATTAATACAAAAAAGCTTAACCCCTGCCAACCAGCAAGCCAAAATACCCACACCATAATAGCGACACTCATAGCGTAACCTCGTAACGCTTTATTGTGCCAACTCCACACAGCTAACTGTTTACGCACCAGCCTTTGTTGCTCAATATGCCACGCACTAATATTGCCCTTAATGGTCGAAATAATAATATGTGCATAAACACCACGACCACGCGGAGCGGTAGCAGGATCGTTCAAGGTACTAACGTATTTATGGTGGCCATATACATGTTCAATGGCAAAGTTAGCATCAAAGCTAAATGCCAATAACCAGCGTCCAATCAATAATGACACCGGCTGCCAAGTACGATGGGTTAGCTCATGGCCTGTAATCGTCGCCATTACGCCAACCACTAAGCCCAAATAAATCACCATCACCCCATATTGAATCATGCTGGTGTTTTGCCTTGCTAACAGGGCGTCATACCCCGTAAAACGAGTGACCCATGCGCCATATTGGCCAATATCTTGGCTGGCAAATTGCCAGCAACACACAAACACTAATATCACAGTCAATGGCAGTGCCAACCACAATTGCCACGTAAGCAAAGCCGGATAGCGATATTGTGGCGTCGCGGTATCATCACCAAACACGATGTCACCACCCAAATACACCGCAACCCAAATAGCAAAGCCAATGCTGATATAGGTTCCACCCAAAGTGATGCTGATAATAGCGATCACCGCCATAAGATGAAACGACATAAATTTAAGGTATTTAAACATGGCCACGTCCTTATGCTTGCGGTTCGTCAGCTAAAGGACGCTGGCGTAAATTAACGTGAATGTTCACATCAGTTTTAGGCAGACTCTGACAGGCCAAAATCATTCCTTGAGCGATGGCTTCAGCTGATAAAACATATGCGCTGTCGGTTAATTGTTTCACTTCGCCCGCAACCAACTTGCATCGACAAGCACCGCAACTGCCTACTCGGCAATGATGCGGAAAGGCAATGTTGGCGGCCAACGCGGCGGTTAAAATAGAGTGTTTAACGCTAGTTTGCGCTATCACTATTTCATCATTAATGGTTAGGCTAACCGGTTTGGCAGTAAACATAGACAACATACACATTCCTTGGTGATTAAAGGTTTACTGTACGCCAACCAGAAATATAACAAAGAGGGAAGAATGGACATTAAGGGGTCATTAATAGACAAGCACAGCAAAATCCGTTACAACTAACTCAAAGCCATTAATAAGATTGCTATGCAGCTGCTTCCTGTATTTTACTTAAACCAAGTGTATCAACAGCTGCGCCTGTGGGAATGCAATGTCGATATATGGCTAGCCCATAACGGCCTTATGCTTGAACAACTACAAGACCCTAACTTTCAAGTGACTTTTGATGATTATCAACGACTGATAACCTCTGCAATTCATCTATCGGCACGGCCAGACTTGGGCTTACATGTCGGCAGCCGAATAGGCATTAACACCCATGGCATGATGGGATTTGCCATCCTTAATAGCAGTACCCTTAAACAAGCTGTTGATACATTGAAGCAATTTATCAATACACGCACACCATTGGTTAATGTTAATACCCATGAAACCGCCAGCAGTATGGTTATCACACTGCAAGCGATACAACCATTGGGCGTGATTCAACAACCGTTTATGGATGCTTTGCTCGTCACCATTGCCAATTTGTTACAACAAACCACCCCGTTGTCACCTGCAATAAGCCAGGTTAATTTGGGGTTCGCAGCACCAGCCTATTGGCAGCAATACTCCGCATTACTCAAAGTACCAGTGCATTTTAATCAAGCCAGCACCCAGCTAATATTAACTCAAGCATCATTAACTCAACGCTTGGATATGGCCGATCCCAGCTCGTTTGTTCAAGCCAAACAATGGTGTATTAACGAACTTAAAAAACTTAATTTACAGCAAAGCCTTAGCGATAAGTTGTATCAGTATTTACTACAAAGTCCGATGCCACTACCAAGCTTAAGCGATACAGCCACGCATTTTAATATGACCCCACGGACTCTTCATCGCCATTTAACCCAACAACAAACAAGCTATAGAAACATTGTCGCGTCGGTGAATCACCATATTGCGAAGCAATACTTATCACAATCTAATGGCAGTATTAAGCAATTGGCATATCAATTAGGTTATGTTGATGTGGCTAACTTTCGACGGGCATTTAAACGCTGGCAAGGCACCACACCCAGTGAATACCGCCAGCAAAAAAGAGTAAAATAACATTCGATTTAGGAACGCGAGTGCGTAAGCACTAAGTAACTAACTAAGTAACTAACTAAGTAACTAACTAAACACTATGTAACTAAAGACTAAGTGATTAACTAAGCCCTAAGTAAGTAACTAAGCTATTAACTAACCGACAAAATCCGTTAATTAATAGCACTAATGTAATTAGCTAGATTGAACTGTATGTTTTTGGTTTCTAGCATAACGGGCATACGCGATTAACAAGCCAGCCCCTAAATACATCGTTAAACTATACACTCCAGCTACCACAGCATAACTGGGCATATGCAGTAAACTGATGCAAATAAGCATTGCCATAGTGGAGTTTTGTAAACCTATTTCAATGGCCAACGTTAGACTATCTTTATGGCTTAATTTGAATAGTTTGGCAGTAATTACGCCCACCATCATGGCAAGCAAATTTAACAACATGCACGCAATAAACACCTCGTTAAAAGCATCGCTGATAATGTCACTTTCTTGAATCACCACCCCAGTAATCATCAACAATAAAAACACTAACGCAAAGCGCCTAAAATACACCTCAACCTTCACAGCCCAATCGCGATAATAACGCCGCACAATCATGCCAAACATAATCGGTAGCAAGGTAATCAACAATAAACCTAATGAAATACCACTTAATGACACTTCAATATCATGGCTATCACTAAAATAGCTAACCGCAAATTGGATGATAAACGGCGCGGTAAAAACACATACAATGCTACTCAGTGCAGTCAAACTCACCGACAAAGCCAAATTAGCCTTAGCAAGATGACTTACAACATTTGAGGTAGTCCCACCGGGGCAGGCAGCCAAAATCATTAACCCTATCGACATCGCTGGCGATAAGTCCATCAACAAACAAAGCGTAAAAGCCAACAAAGGCAACACGATAATTTGGCCAATAAAGCCGCCAATAATCGGCATTGGAGTTTGCCATAAACGTAAAAAATCAAATTGAGTTAAACTTAAGCCCATGCCAAACATAATGAAGGCGAGCGACAATGGCAGCAGTATTTCGGTAATAATCGAACCTGTCATAGGGAATTGCATCCTTGCTCGCTAAGCAGACTTAGCGAGTATCATAAGCATCAGTACAGAATACGTTCTTGCGAAATATAGCTGCATGCATACGGTTTTATCAAAATCAAACCGCCCTTTGGCATCGTTAACAGGCTTAATCTAAAAAGCTGTTATCTTGCGCCAACATGACCTGATACAAAGGTTGAAAATTACCCCATGTCACTAAATCTGAGCCATTAATTTGGCGAGTTTTAGTCGCAATTTCATGGCCAATCAATTTAAGTTCACCCGCCGCCTGTGCCAATAACTGGCTATGGCAGCAACTGTCTAACATGACAAAATTAGCCGTTGCCGCATCAACAGACTTACCGACAGTGAGTAAGCCATGGTTTTGTAAGATAACCGCAGCATGGCCTTGTAGCGCCTCAGCAATCATATCGCCTTCAGATAAATCGGCGACCACGCCGGTAAAAGTCTCAAACACACTGTGGTTTTCATAAAACATGCATGCGTCTTGAGAAATAGGTTTAAGTAACTCACCTAGTGATGAAAATGCACGCCCATAAGTAGTATGGGCGTGAGCCACTGCGTTGACATCGGGGCGAGCATGGTGAATACGCGAATGAATCGCAAATGCGGCATTATTGATTGGATGCTTACCCTCCAAAATATTGCCTTTATGATCAACTCGCACTAAATCAGAAGCCCTAATTTTAGAAAAATGCACCGCTAACGGATTAACCCAAAATGACTCAGGGTCAATACAATCACGCAAGGTGATATGCCCCGCTAAACCCTCATCGAATCGATAATGGGCAAATACTCTAAATGCCGCCGCTAGACGCTGTTTTTCATATTGTTGTTGCTGTTGTTTATTATCAAACTTTGGCGGTAACGGCATTGGATATTTATCTGTGCCAATGGTCATTTTTTGAATTTGCTGTGCTTGAGTGTCATTTATTGCGGTCATGTTGAGTCTACTTTTATTGGTTTAGTTTGACTTTAATTTAACCAAGCCTAAAATAAATTCAAATGATACTAAATCATAGATAACTATTAATATGCTGCATAGTAAGATTGATTTAAACTTATTCCTCATTATGAGCACGGTATATCAGCACGGCAGTATTACTGCTGCGGCCAGTAAACTGCACCTAACACAACCCGCTGTAAGCCATGCTATTGCTCGGCTACGCGACAAATTTAACGACCCATTATTTGTCCGCCATGGCCGTAAAATGGTGCCAACAGCCTTATGCCAAAAAATCATTCCCGACGTGCAACAAGCGCTGCTGTTACTCAATAATACCGTTAGCCAACCCGCGACATTTGACATACAACAGCACAAACGCGAGATAAAACTAGGCTTAAGAGACATATTAGAGTCAATGTTCTTTCCTATTCTTATGCCCGATTTACTCAATAACACCCCCAATATCACCCTAAACAGTCGTCAAATTAAACGCACTGAACTTGAGCCGTCACTGGCGCAGCAAAGTTTAGATATTGTTATCGATGTACTGATGCCAACCCATAAAGATATTCGCAATACTCTAATATGTAGCGAACGATTTTCATTAGTGTGTCGTCAAAACCATTCTATATTACAGCAGCTCACGCTCGCTAATTATGCCGCCGCATCTCATGCATTAGTGAGCTTAAAAGACTTCAGCATCGACACCGTCGACATGGCACTCGCCCATCAAGGCGTTAGCCGCAATATTGCATTACGCTGCGAGCATTACTTTGCCGCCATCAGCGTGATCTGCCAATCAGATTTGATCATGACCATGCCAAACACCTACGCCATGTTGTTACAACAAACCATGCCAATTGTAGTGTCGCCATTGCCCTTTGAAGTACCAGAACTGGCGGTACACATGTATTGGCATCAACAAGCCCAAGACGATCCGGTAAATCAATGGATCAGAAACAAATTGCTTAATATCTCGGCCCAGTTGTTTTAGTTTCTGTTAAGTAGTTAGTAAGTCATAAATAAACCGTAAGAAATAAATCGCAGAAAATAGTCAAAAATAAAAACCCTTTTTTATATTTGCACCGTTTACACTCATAACAGACCCACTTTACCTGTGTGAAAACAGTATTTAGCTAACCACTAGCGGAGTTATCAATGAACAAAATATTACTCACAAGCATCATTTCTGCCTCATTATTTACCTTAACCGCCACCAGCAGTTTATCGCCAGTACAAGCAGCTGAGCTCAGTTTTGCTCATATTGAAACAGTGGGAACAAGCACCATTGAAGCTGCAGCAGACATGGCTATTATCAATGTTCAAGTATCTATAGAAGCCGATAGCGCTAAAGCCGCTAAAGACAAAGCCGACGAAGCCGTTAGCCAATTTATGCAACGATTACTCAAAGCTGGAGTCGACAAAAAACACATCCAAAGTGCTAACTTACAACTTAATCCGCAATATATGTATGTGCAAAATGAACCGCGTAAACTCACGGGTTATAACGCTAGTCGTCAAATGACCATTACCGTAATTGACCTTAACAGCTTAAATGAATTACTCGACAGCGCTTTGGTTGAAGGGATTAATAACGTTAATAATATCGAGCTAAAGTCGAGCCAAGAAGCCAAAATTATTGCGCAAGCTCGCCAAGCCGCGATTGATGACGCCAAGCAAAAAGCTCAATCTTTAGCCAAAGGCTTTGGTGAACAAATTGCAGGGGTATGGCAAGTAAGATACTTTCCGCAACAAGCCAATCAGCCAGAAATGTACCGCGCCAGCATGAAAATGAATGCCGATGTGGCGCAAACCTATCAACAAGGCCAAGTTAACATTAGCGACAGAGTTGAAGTGGTTTTTAGATTGAAGTAGCAATAAACAAGCGGGTTGAATATCATTTACTCAGCCTGCTTTTTTGTAACCGCCATTGTTGTAACAGCCATTGTTGTAACAGCAATGGCTATAACAGAAATGGTTGTAACAGCAATGAATCCTCTCATCACAACCAACTGTCCACAATTGTGAACAATGACAACAAATCATCACTCTCCTAGCAATAATTACGAGACAAAACCACAAGTAGTTAATTGTTTATTATAACATTAATATAAAATACATATTTAATCGCAATAAAAATGATCTAAGTCACATCTGAAAATCACTCCTCAAATTAAACTTGATGCATAGACTCTAGATGCCAGAGCAAGGTTATCAGCTTAATCTGCCATTGCTGACATTAATCCCATTTTAGGTTTATTTTTTTATGCCTATTGACGCCCTACTCGTCCCATCCTCAAAGGCATTAGACTTTGCCCGTGACTCAAAAAATGAAAAGGCTTTGCAATGATTGATATCACTATCGACGGAATAACACTTTCGCTTCCTAAAGCTGACAGCTTGTTAAAGGCAGCAAAAAACGCCGGTATTAACATCCCTAGCTTATGTGATTATTCTCATCGCCAAGAGAGACAACACTGCAATTTGTGCCAAGTACAAATCAAAAACCATGATGGTAGTTTACGATGTGTTCGCGCCTGTGAAACACCGCTAGAAACGGGTTTAGAGGTCATTACTCAGTCGAGCCACTTAAGCCATCTTCGTCAACAAGCACTCAAAGATATTCTGAGTGATCACTTTGCGGATTGTGAAGCGCCCTGCCAAACCGCCTGTCCTGCCGGCGTTGACGTGCAGTCGTACCTGTATCATATCGGCAGAGGTGATCATAAAGAAGCCGTCAAAGTCATCAAGCAAACCTTACCTTTACCCTTGTCTATTGGCCGTGTTTGCCCGGCTTTTTGTGAAGCCCAGTGTCGCCGCGGACTGGTAGATGAACCTGTGGCAATTCGCCAATTAAAACGTCATGCAGCAGACTTAGATTTACAAGATGCAGAGTCTTATGTCCCGCCAAAAGCACCCGCTACCAACAAGCGCATTGCGATTATCGGCAGTGGCCCAGCAGGACTCACCGCCGGCTATTATTTGTCTAATAATGGCCACGATGTCACCATTATGGAGTCGGCCCCTAAAGCAGGTGGCTGGTTACGTTACGGCATCCCAGAGTACCGCTTACCTAAAGATATACTGGATAAAGAGATTGAACTGCTCACCCGCAATGGACTTAAGATCAAGACCGGATGTGCACTGGGTCGTGATACCAATTTAACCGAGTTAGTGGCCAATTATGATGCGGTTTGCCTTGCGATTGGGGCACAAAAAGCCGTGCCAATGAATTATCCTGGCAGTGATTTAATCGGCTGTTATTTAGGTGTGGACTATTTACGCGATTATTGCACCGACAAAAAATTGATTACAGGCAAAAAAGTGGCCGTCATTGGTGGCGGTAATACTGCCATTGATTGCGCCCGTACCGCTGTGCGCGATGGTGCAGATGTGACCTTAATCTATCGTCGTAGCCGTGATGAAATGCCAGCTGAGCCCTATGAAATACATGAAGCAGAAGAGGAAGGGGTTAAGTTTCATTTTCTCACTAATCCTCTGGAAAACCACAGCGATAACCAGGGCCGGGTTAAATCCGTCACCTTTGCTAAAATGGCGCTCGGTGAGCCCGATGAATCTGGTCGCCGCTCCCCTAAAGCGACCGGCGAAACCTTTGAAGAAGCGTTCGACACTGTAATTCCTGCGGTATCTCAACAAGTGGATTTAGCCTTTTTAGACCAACCAGAAAATCAAATAGACACTGGCCATATCGCCCTGACCCGCTGGCATACTTTCCTTGGCTGCGAGCAAACCATGTCTGCTGGAGTGGAAAAGCTATTTGTTATCGGTGATTCCCGCACCGGCCCAGGTACTGCAGTTGGTGCGGTAGCTGATGGCCGCAAAGCCGCTGAAGCCATTGAAGGATTGTTAACTGAAGGCTTAACATGTCATTTAGAGCCTGGACTATTTAACTCACGAAAAGCCAACAAAACAGCCTCGTTATCTGCAGCGCTACATCCCAACGCTTACCCTAACTTATACCCTGAGACAGCCAAACGTCGTCGCTTAAAAATGCCAGAGCTAAACCAGCTCAATCGAGCGCTTAACTTTGCCGAAGTAGAGCTAGGATTCATTCCCGATGAAGCAATGCAAGAAGCTATGCGTTGTTTAGAGTGTGCTTGCCAAGCCAATACCGATTGTAAGTTACGCGATTACGCCACCGAATATAAAGTCGACGGAAAAACACTGGTTCAAACTCAGGCGCGTAAATTTAAAGTCGATAACAGTGCGCCTTTTATTACTTTTGATGCTAATCGCTGCATCAGTTGCGCCGCTTGTATTGACGCTTGCCATCAGCAAAGTGGTCATAACGTTATCAGCTTTGAAGCCAATAGTTATCAAGCACTACCCGATGCTACAACAGCAGGCATTAGCCGCAATGCCCCTCGTGTTGGCTTTACTGCGTCGATGAATGACAGTGATTGTGTGCAATGCGGTAACTGTGTTCAAGTTTGCCCTACTGGCGCTTTGGTTGATGCCCGCGATAAAACCCAAGGCAGCGACAGAGCGTTAACCAAAACCTCAACCGTGTGCACATATTGTGGCGTTGGTTGCCGGGTTGAACTGCATGTCGATCAGGACAAAAATCATGTAATGCGAGTATCTGGCGATACTCAATCAGTGGTCAATGAAGGCATGTTATGTGTTAAAGGGCGCTCTGGTTTTGATTTTTTAAACAGTCCTAAACGCCTTACAACGCCATTAATTCGCAAAAATGGTCAGCTGCAACCCGCCTCTTGGTCTGAAGCCATTAGTTATATAGCACAGCAACTGCAACCGATTAAAGATGCCGCTGGGCCAAGCAAGTTTGCTGCATTGTCTTCAGCTAAATGCACCAATGAAGAAAACTATTTAATGCAAAAATTCACCCGTAGCATTATGGGCACCAACAACATTGATCACTGCGCGCGACTATGTCATTCATCATCTGTTGCTGGGTTATCCGATACCATTGGCGGCGGGGCCATGACCAATGATATTCCCAGCATTAAAGACTCAGATGTGATTTTTATCATCGGCTCCGATACCACCAGCGCCCATCCTATTATTGCCTCGCATATTAAACGAGCCGTTAGCCAACACGGCGCGCGCTTAATTGTGGCGGACCCAAAGAGAACGGCTATTGCAGACAGTGCCCATTTATATGTATCACATAAACCTGGCACAGATGTGATGCTACTCAATGCCATCATGCAGCAAATTATCATCAATAACTGGCAAGACATGCACTACATCAATAGCCGTATTGAAGACTATGAATTGCTCAAACAAGAAGTGATGAAACCCGATTACAGCTTAGCCAATGCAGCCCTAATAACTGGCGTGAGTGCCGAAGATATTGCCACTATGGCAAAAATGATCGGCACCGCCAGCAAAACCGCCTTGTATTATGCCATGGGGATTACTCAACATACTTCGGGTTATGACAATGTTGTGTCCACCTCCAACTTGCAATTGCTGTGTGGCAATATTGGCGTAACAGGCGCCGGACTAAACCCACTGCGCGGCCAAAGTAATGTTCAAGGCGCTTGTGATATGGGCGCGTTACCCAATTATTATCCCGGTTACCAAAAAATCAATCCGACTAATAACGCTAAATTTGCCAAAGCTTGGGGCAATACATCGCTAAATTCAGAGATAGGATTAGCAGCAACTGAAATCATGCAGGCGATTGTGAAAGGTAAACTCGATGCTCTGTATGTTTTGGGAGAAAACCCAGTGCTGAGCGATCCGGACCAAGCCCATGCAATCGCTGCACTATCCAAAATTAAATTTATGTTGGTGCAAGATATCTTTTTAACCGAAACTGCGCAGATGGCTCATGTGGTATTACCCGCAACCGCCTTTGCCGAAAAAGATGGCCATTTCACCAATACAGAACGTCGGGTACAACAATTACGTGTCGCGTTAACCCCTCCAGGGGATGCGATTGTAGACTGGAAAATTATCCAAATGATTGCCAACAGCCTTGATGCTAATTGGCATTACCACAGCACCAAAGATATTTGGCAAGAAATTAACCACGTCACCCCGCAATATCAAGGCCTTACCTGGCAACGACTTGAACACAAGGTAGATGGTATACAGTGGCCATGCTTTGATGAAAACCATCCTGGCACACCGATTTTGCATACCGAAACATTTTTACGCGGTAAAGGCAGAATGATGCCAGTGAGTTATCGACTACCTGCCGAAATGCCCGATAGCGAATATCCATTAACCCTTTCAACAGGCCGTTTACTGGAACAATTTCATACTGGCACTATGACGCGCAAAACCCCGGAACTGGATATTAAAGGCTCGCCCAGAGTAATGATTTCAGTTTTTGATGCCGAGCAATTGGGAGTCAATAACGGTGATATGTTGAAACTGAGTACTCGCCGCGGAGAAATAGATATAGCCGCCTTTGTGACTAAGAGGGCTCAGGTAGGAGTATTATTTTTACCATTCCACTTTGCCGAAGCCGCAGCCAATAAACTGACCATTAATGCATTGGATCCCATTGCAAAAATTCCAGAATATAAGGTGTGTGCCGTTAAAGCAGAAAAGTCACTGCTGCCAAGTGTTGTTGCTTAAGCAGAGCCTAGCTCACAGCATACTAGTAGCCTAGTAGCGCTACGCTGCTAGGTCGCTGCGCGGCTAGATCCTATAAAATCAAGAACCTAGCCCCTAGCAGGACGCAAGTCCGCCCTAGTCGCGAAGCGATCCTAGCAGGACGTAGTCCGCCCTAGCAGCGAAGCGATCCTAGCAGGACGTAGTCCGCCCTAGCAGCGAAGCGATCCTAGCAGGACATAGTCCGCTCTAGTTGCGAAGCGATCCTAGCAGGACATAGTCCGCTCTAGTAGCGAAGCGATCCTAGCAGGACATAGTCCGCCCTAGCAGCGAAGCGATCCTAGCAGGACGTAGTCCGCCCTAGCAGCGAAGCGACGCTAGTCTTTTTTGCTTAACGCAACAATAACAACGGAATGTGGCTTTTACTGATCATCCGTGTCGTATTACTACCAACAAAAAATTCACGAATACGTGAATGACCATAAGCACCCATTACCATTAAATCAATTTGGTGTGCTAGCTGGTAAGCCTCTAGAGCCGTTTGCACCTCGCCCTGACAAACCGCAGTTGTTACCTCAAAACCAGCCTCGGTAAGAGAGTTTGCAACTGAAGTCAATTCGGTTAGCGCTTGAGATTGATTGTCAGACACCATCACTAAATGGCATGCGAGCCCTTTAAGTAGTGGGCTGCTTATCACGCGTTCAAGCACGGTTTTCGAAGTAGCACTGCCGTCATAAGCAATCATAAAACGGCTTGGCATTGTAAAATCAGCCATCACCACTAAAATCGGCTGTTTAAGCGTGCGTATAACACTTTCTAAATGACTGCCAATCGCTTGCGCTTGATCTTGATGTTGCTCACCTTGACGACCAATAACCACCAGTCTGGCATCAGCTTCCTGCTCAAGTAGCGTTTCCACTAAATCGCCATGGCGCTGCAGTGTTTGCACAGTCACAGAAGGTTGCGCCGCCACAATGCTCGTTTGCGCATCTTGTAGCATATATTTACCTTGTTCGAGCGCGAGTTTGCTCATGCGCCCTTCAAGTTCAACCATTTCAGCAAGCAGATGCTCTCGGCTACCAAGGCCAATATTTCCCGACAGATTTAACTCTGTAGGATAGGCAGACTTATCCAATACATGTAGTAAAGTCACTGGGGCATTCAACTGCATAGCCGCCCAGCCACTAGCATCAGATACCGCGCGTGTTGCTTTTGAACCATCGATACAGGCAATCACATTTGTCATCATTATTATCCTTTTATAGTGTTGCTATGGGCTTAGTGACCTGACATCATTTTTTCAACGTCTTCGGGTTTATCATGCACACCAAATTTATCCACAATGGTAGCGCTGGCTTCATTAAGACCAATTAACTCAACTTCAGTGCCCTCACGGCGGAATTTAATCACCACTTTATCGAGCGCCGATACCGCAGTAATATCCCAAAAATGTGCCAAAGATAAATCAATAGTCACCTTATCAACCACTTCTCTGAAATCAAATGAGTTGCTGAACTTATCTGCTGAGGCAAAAAAGACTTGGCCAATAATTTGATAATGACGGCCAGTGTCTGCTGAAGTGTCGGTGTTTTTAACCACCATAAAACGGCCCACTTTATTGGCAAAAAATAACGAGGCAAGTAACACACCTACAAATACCCCAATCGCTAAATTATGGGTAGCGACAACCACAACAACTGTGGCAACCATCACAAGATTGGTCGATAAAGGATGATGTTTAAGATTACGAATAGAATCCCAAGAGAAGGTTCCAATAGACACCATGATCATCACGGCAACGAGTGCAGCCATAGGGATCATTTTTAACCAATCACCTAAAAACACGATCAAGATTAGCAAAAACAAACCGGCAGAGAATGTCGACAAACGCCCACGCCCGCCTGATTTAACGTTGATAATTGATTGACCAATCATGGCACAACCTGCCATGCCGCCCAATAAACCAGCACCGATATTCGCAATACCTTGGCCCTTGCATTCGCGGTTTTTATCGCTTGGCGTATCGGTTAAATCATCAACAATGGTCGCTGTCATCATCGATTCCAATAAACCCACAACAGCAAGACCAGCAGAGTAAGGGAAGATAATCATTAACGTTTCAAGGGTTAATGGCACTTCTGGCCAAAGGAAGATTGGTAACGTATCAGGAAGTTGTCCCATATCGCCTACGGTACGGATATCTAATCCCATGTAAACCGCAAAAATGGTTAAGCCGACAATACAGATCAAAGGTGACGGCAATGATTTACCAATAACTGGGATGAGTGGGAATAAGTAAATAATACCCAGTCCAGCGGCGGTCATAGCGTATACATGCCACGTCACATCTGTGAGCTCTGGCAACTGCGCCATAAAGATCAGAATGGCGAGTGCGTTCACAAAGCCGGTCACCACCGAACGCGAGACAAAACGCATCAAACTACCAAGCTTTAAGTAACCTGCTGCAATTTGAAATATGCCGGTCAATAACGTTGCTGCTAATAAATACTCAAGACCATGTTCTTTAACTAAGGTCACCATCAATAGCGCCATAGCACCAGTAGCCGCAGAGATCATTCCAGGACGTCCACCCGTAAACGCGATAACCACAGCGATACAGAATGAAGCGTACAAACCCACTTTTGGATCAACCCCAGCAATAATAGAAAAGGCAATCGCCTCAGGAATTAACGCTAGCGCGACGACTATACCTGCTAACAGATCTCCACGGATGTTGGAAAACCATTCTTTTTTCATGTTTTGTATCATGTATTTTACTCTGTTTTAATGTTAGCCAATATGCCAATAACATATGTTAACGCCTGAGATATCAGCGTGCGTCAGCGGTGAAATTAACTCATTAATGCGACAAAATGATATTGGATAGTGATATACAACAAAAACTACCAACATGGCAGCAATTACGGACGGATCTTAACGATCCAAATAGGGAGGGAAAACTAATGCGGCTTAATATTCATTATGGAAAAACGACCTCGGCAATATGGGTAAATTAGGCTTAAAATTTATTAAACGCGCAGTGCATAAAAATGCAGCGGCAAGTATAAAGGGTTGCATAAGTAAAATCAAAGCGTTTAAACAGTAACACCGCGGACACGTTTACTGGTTTAGAGCCTTGTCAGAGCAGCTAAAGTGGATACAACACTCAGCTATCCCCTTTTAATGCTCAACTGAACAAAGCCCAACGTTATGATGAAGAGATAACCGCAATTTTTTCTGAGGTAAATTTGTTGTACGCAACGATTAAGCCGTAAGCCATTAATACTGAAACACACTCTGAAATAGAACCCAATAGCCGGAATGCTTCATAAGCAGAGCGAGGAATTAACGTTGCATAAGTTGACCCGAAACTTATTATCACTAGCAGAAAAAATGGTAACTGCATCAAAACAGCAGCCTTAACATTAAAAGGAGACCTAGGAACAACCTTTAATTGCTTGCGGTTTCAGCGCCTAAATTAACATCATTTTTGAGTATCAACACCACTAAATAGATCAAACCAAATAGCGGTACAATTGATAATACAGCGCCAAGCACGCCCGCCATAATCGGTGATTGTGTTTTACGACGACCAAGAAAATAACTGATAACACCCACTAGCAATGCGAAAATAACAATTAACTGGCCAACCAGCGTTGCATTAATATTCATCAAAACTCTCCTTGTTGTTTTATACATAATACAGCCTAAAATACCTCTACCAAACGGTCGCAAGGCATTTATTAACAAGCATGCTACATTTGCTAGCGATTTGATGCAAAGCAATTTGATGCAAAGCAATTAATGTCAGCTCTTAACAATAAACCATGCGCTATGAAGCTTGAAATTCATTACAGCGTTTACATTTAGCGACATTATCGTCGTTATAATCACAGTTTAATCCCTATACAAACACCCCAGTAAACTTGCCATTTTGAACAATTATCGGTAGTTTTACTGCATTGAACGACGTAAAAATAATAACAAAGGATTACGGATGGGAAACATACTTTGGGTGGCCTCTTACCCTAAATCGGGTAACACTTGGGTACGCGCATTTTTAGAAAACTATATTCAAAATCAAGATCAACCGATTGATATTAATACCATGCACACCATTTCGACGGCAGAGTCGGCCGCGCATCGTTACCAGCATTATTTACCAAAAGACAAAGCTGCCACCACTGAGCTGACGTTAGAAGAGGTGAGTGTATTGCGGCCACAGGTTCAGGCTGATATTGCGCATCAAGCTAATGGCACCACATTTGTAAAAACCCACAACTACCTAGGCGAATACAACGGTCATCCACTGCATAATTCCTCAGTCACATCTGGGGCAATTTATGTGGTTCGTAACCCGCTAGATGTGGCAATCTCAATGGCCAATTACTTTGGTTACAGCATCGATGAAGCCATAGCTTATATGGCAGAAGAAATGACTGGCACGCCAAATGAAGCACCGCATGTGCCACAAATTATTACCTCTTGGTCTATGCATGTGTCTAGCTGGACTGCCGATGATGCCTCAAAGCTGATTTTACGCTATGAGGATATGCTAGATGATCCTAAAAAGGTCTTCCGTAAAGTAGAATCCTTTTTAGGTTTGAAAAAAGATCCTGTCCGCCTGAAAAATGCCATTAAGCACTCTTCTTTTGCTCAATTGAAAGCCCAAGAAACTAAACTCGGCTTTGTTGAAAAACATGAAAATGCTAATGCCTTCTTTAGAAATGGTGGCAAGCATCAGTGGAAAACCAAACTGACACCAGAACAAGTACAAAAAATTGTTGATACCCATTACGAACAAATGAAGCGATTTAAGTATTTACCAGCAGGTATGTAATGCCAAGTAAAAGGCATTAAATCCTGACTCAGATTACTCATAAAAAAACGTCCTATCGCATTAGCCATAGGACGTTTTTATTGGATATCACTTTCAGTTTGTAAGCATATTAGCTGCGTTTACGGTAAGCCATAACCAGCAACACAATACCCGCGAATAGAAACGGTAAACTTAACCACTGGCCGGCACTGAGCATTGACTCATGATATGCCGCCTGGCTGACTTTCACGCTTTCAATCGCGATACGCGCAGTAAAGACCAATACCAAAAACAAACCAAAGATAGCGCCGTGTTTTTGCTTCATATTGGTGTATTTATAAATGGCGAATAAGCCGATAAATATTAATAAATAGGCAAACGATTCATACAACTGCGCAGGATGGCGCGGCAACATATCAATACGTTTAAAAATAATGCCCCATGGCTGATTAGTGGGTTCGCCCAAAATTTCTGAATTAGCAAAGTTCGCCATACGCACAAAAAAGCCAAATATGGCTGTCGCAATAGCTAAACGATCGAGTAAAAACAAAAACGGTAACTTCACTTTACGTTGGTAAAAATACAGACCCAATATCGCTCCTAACCCGCCGCCATGGCTAGCAAGGCCGCCTTCCCAAATCGCAAATATCTTCAGCGGATGAGCAAAGTAATACCCAGGGTCATAAAAAATACAATGAGCTAAACGAGCCCCAACAATAATGCCAATAACGCAATACACTAATAGGTTATCAAGAGACTCAACATCTAAGCCTTCTTTTTTGTAAAAGTGCTTCATCACCTGAAAACCAGTGGCTATAGCCAACGCAAAAAGCGCGCCGTACCAATGTACGGTTAATCCCATAAACGAGACTAATATAGGATCAAAATCCCAAACGATGTGTTCCAAGTTACCTACTCCAGATTGATATGGTGTTTTGTCGCGTTATGCTAAAACAACTTTACGACAGATGATACATAGATACTTAAGCGAAGAGAAAGTTTCATTAACTAATCAACATTGAAGCGCTAAATAAGGTAACATTTAGCGTTATTTACTGCTGATAAACTGCATTGTTAGAGTTAACCAAATGATGGCTGATAAAACCGAATACCATATTGATATTACCGAGCACAGTACTGACGCTATTGAGCTTTTGGCGCAAGCCAGTAGCCTGAGCAAGCAAGTATTGAAAGATGCTATGCAAAAAGGTGCTATCTGGCACAGCCATGGTAAACAAACTAATCGTATTCGCCGTGCAAAAAAGCCTTTGCAACCCGGTGACAAACTGCATCTCTATTACAATCAATACATTTTAGACGAACAAGTCACACCGGCAGAGTTATTGTTTGATGAAGGCGACTACAGCATTTGGTACAAGCCCTATGGTATGCGTTGCCAGGGCTCAAAGTGGAGCGATCACACCACCATTAATCGCTATGCTGAATTAAATATGCAGCCGCAGCGCAATGCCTTTATTATTCATCGTCTAGATCGTGCTGCTACCGGTTTATTAGTATTGGGACACAGTAAAAAAGCCGCTGCCGCTATTGCTAAGCTGTTTGAAACTCGCGAATTGGAAAAGTACTATCAAGTGATTGTTGAAGGTGAGTTTCCGAGCAATCCCGTTACCATTGATACTCCGGTCGATAATAAACCGGCGTTATCCCACGCCACCTTACTGACCTACAACTCAGAGTTGAATCAATCCAAGGTACAGGTAAAAATAGACACCGGCCGTAAGCATCAAATTAGGATTCATATGGCTAGCTTAGGCCACCCGGTTGTAGGCGACCGTTTGCATGGCAATGGCGGCGAGCACTCGCCCGACCTTGCACTGACATCGTGTTTTTTCCGTTTTGTTTGCCCATTAAGCAACACGCTAAAAACCTTTGAACTGCCAGAGCATTACCGACCAGCATTTATTACCACTTAAGCTATTAGGAAATTAAGCAATTAAGCAATTAAGCAATTAAGCAATTATTGTGCTTACACATAACACACAATATTGTTCATCAACATCAATGGAATAACATACTATGCGTCATATCATCGCGTTACTTTGTCTTACTCTTAGCCCTATGGGCATCGCCGCCAGTTTACAACTGCCAGACAGAGTCGAAACGGTATTAGTTAACGGTAAAGCATCACAACAGCAATCTAGTGTAAAACTGGACTTAAGCATGCCCGATAACATGCAACAAATCGCTTTTCGCTATCAAGCCCGTTATCGCGATAATGGCAGCCAAAATAATTTTGTTTCTGATGTTGTTATCTTGCGTTTTCAAGCCAGCGAGCAAAACTACCAACTCACATTGCCGACCATTAACTCTGCCTCACGCGCCAATCAATTTAATGATCAACCCACTATAACGTTAACCGACCATGCAGGTAAAAGCATTGTATTTACTCAAGATAAACTGATGAAATCAGGCTTACAAATTGGCCGTGATTTTGCTCAAGAGATCGCACAATATAATGAATCTGGCGCCATAGCTGCAATTGCATCAGCTAAACCTATCAACAAAAAAACAGCTACTGCAGCGCCAATTGCACCAGTAGTACCAATAGTACCAGTAGCGCCAGTAGCGCCAGTACCAGTCACAAAAACGGCAGAGGTTACCGCAAGTAACAATACCGCTAACACTCAGGTTAATAAAACTGAAGATATCACCCAAGCAGAAATCAGTAGAATGCTCGATTATTGGTATCAAAAAGCTAATCTCAATACCCAAGCAGAGTTTAAAGCCAAAATAAATTGATAATGAAGGGTGTTATTGAACGAAGGTAAAACCTAGAGTTTGAACTTGAATAGTTCAACACTCATTCTTTTGAAACTAATGATTTGAGACTCACTCTTTTGAGACGAACTTGTTTAAGAGCAGATATTTTACGATAAAATGTTTGAGATGAATTGTTTGAGGTGAATTGTTTACGGCAAATGTTTACGGCGATCTCTTTATAGCTAACCTTTTATAGCAAACTCTTTGTAGAAAATTATTGGCTGCGAAATGTTGGCTGCGTATTGCTTGCTGACAATGGTCATTAAGCTAACAATCTCATCGGCCAGTTAACGGCAAATAGACATTAACGTTGGGCACAAATATCAGCAAACGTGGCGTTCAATAACCGTTGTAAATCAGCAGGGCTTAACGAAATATCTACGCCTCTTTTGCCGGCGCTAATGTAGATACGTTGATGCTGCTGTGCAGAAATATCGATAACTGTCGGCAGAGGTTTTTTTTGCCCTAATGGGCTCACTCCACCCAGTACATAACCGCTAGAACGCTCAACGACTAATGCCTCTGCCATGCGGGCTTTTTTTGCGCCTGCGGCTTTCGCGATTAACTTCATACTCAACATCGACGACACTGGCACAACCCCAACCACCAGCGCTTGATTATCTAAACTCACCACCAAGGTTTTAAACACTTGTTCCGTTGGCACGCCCAGTTTTTGCGCTGCTTCTAAACCATAAGATTCACTATTAGTATCATGGTGGTATTCATGTACTTCAAAATCTATTTTATGCTTTTTTGCTATCTCAATTGCTGGGGTCATATACGCTCATTTATGGATTAGCCACCAAGACTCTATTCGGTTGATAAAAATGCAGATATCGCAGACAAACATAACTGACAACCACGGTAGCGACAAGCAATTCAAACTCAGCTAATGCATTAATTTGCTGTACATATTCCGCAGCCATGCCAACACTTTCCATCCAAACAGACATCTTAAATAATGCCGTTGCCCCAATCACCATCGGAAACGTAAACGCGGCATAACCAGGACTAAAAGGTAAACGCATCAGTTTGAAAAAACACAAATAGATAATTGCAGTCATTAACACTCCAATACCAAATAATAATCCAACAATGACCGGCGATGGTTGTTCAATTACGGTTAAATAACCCGCCAAAGATAAACTGGCTGGCGCCGCTAAAATCGCTAAGGTTGGTTTGGCTGCATCAGGGATTTGTTCTGTAAATATAAGACGATAAATCATCATCGGTAACATTATGGCATAACTTAACATGCCAAAAATCAGCGCGGTATGAGCAACCCACGCGAGATGAATATTGCCTGAAAACGACACATCTGCCACCACAATACCAATAGGAGGAATAAACCAACTCGGCACCATATGATGCAGAGAAAATTGCTTACTGCGATGATAAATAAACCCGACCAAAAAACCGATGTGTAGCAAAACGGCAAATGACCATAATAAATCACCTGCGAGTGCCGAGGCATAACCCAGCGAATTCGACACCACCATTAACGCCATTGCAAAAGTAGGTACCACGCTACCAACGACTGGATGAGCGAGATCTTGACGTAATAAATGTGAATGTAATAAAAATTTAGCACTTAAAATCAGTAATAATACACTTGCGATTACAGCCCCTGCCCACTGACTATAATGATGGAAATCAACTAGGAGTTCCCAACTCCAACCTAAACTTGCAATACCCAACGCTAATCCAGCCATAGGGGTTGGAACAGTCGTTAGTGTTTGTTTTACTGCTCGAATCATTACAACCTCAAAACAACCCATCAGAGAATAAGCTTATATTACGCTTGCACTTTGTTTATATATATCCAATTATATGAAACATACGTTCAGAAAATCTGAACGAAATATCGATCATAACAATAACGATGAAGATAAAACCGTTCACATTAACTTTATAACCATCAAACTAATGCTATTTCAAACTCACTCTATATCAAACTAAGCGGCGCTATGTACATTTCATTAAAGCAGCTCAACGTGTTTACCAGTGTTACCCAACATAAAACCTTAACAGCTGCAGCCGAGGCGCTGTATTTGTCTAAAGCCGCGGTGAGCATGGCACTGGCTGAACTCGAAAAACAACTGGGTCACCCGCTATTTGATCGGGTCAATAATCGCTTGGTGCTGAATCAAGAAGGACACAAGCTATTACCACTGGCCGATGAGCTGCTTAGTAGAGC
The DNA here is from genome assembly GCF_040310065.1 of Shewanella sp. TB7-MNA-CIBAN-0143. Lineage (NCBI taxonomy): Bacteria > Pseudomonadati > Pseudomonadota > Gammaproteobacteria > Alteromonadales > Shewanellaceae > Shewanella > Shewanella sp. TB7-MNA-CIBAN-0143. Next base: position 13,548 of record NZ_JBEOPL010000001.1, on the reverse strand, counting down.
AAATAATATCAGTCAATTGTTTGATGCAGACCACGCTTTTACGGGTCAATTGAAAATAGGTGCCAGTGACACCTTAGGTAATCATGTTGTACCCGGGTTATTGAGCCATTTTCGTCAGCAACATCAACATTTTTCACAAAGCGTGGTGATTTCCAATTCACGTCTAATCTGCCAAAAACTACTGGATTACGAGCTAGACATTGGCTTGATTGAGGGTAAAAGTCATCACCCAGAACTCATCGCCAGTCAGTTTAGCCATGATGAAATGTGTATTATCGCTGCGCCTCATTTACCCATAAGTCTGCAGGCACAATGGACGTTTAACGATTTAGAGCAAAGTGAGTGGATATTACGTGAGGCAGGTTCTGGCTCGAGAGAGTTTTTTTTGCGCACTATCGCGCCGCAAATAGAATCGTGGCATGAAGTGTTTGAACTTAACACTACTGAGGCATTAATTAACAGTGTCGCCGCCGGACTTGGCTTAGGGTGTTTATCTGCTTTGGCGGCACAATATGCGATTAACGATGGACGTGTGACTCAGCTTGATTCTCCAATTAAGGGGAATCATATTAATATGCAGCGACCGTTTTGGTTGGTGGTTCACAAAGAAAAATATCACAGCCCGCTGTTAAAAAGCTTTATTGAGTTTTGTCATCAATGGGATAATTCATAAAGCGATTCTTGGTTGAGTATGGCCTTCGGCCACTAACGTCGTGACGCTTCACCATACCTATTTTTCAAACTTCGTTTGAATTAAGATCGCAAGGTTCCACCCTGCACGGGCCAAAAGGGGATCAACAGCAATCCCCTCTTGGATCACCCCTGCCGTTCCGGCAACATTTTCGCTTTTTAACCAAACAACAGCAGCGAAAAAATTGCGACGGAAATTGATCCAGCTTTTAACTTCGTCTTAGTGTTCTTCAGCCTTATTCGAAAATGCTAACGCTTCCGATGGTACATCCTGTACCGCGAAAGCTAGCCTGACGTCCTGTCAGGCTCACGCTATTTTCTTCAACGACCTCAAGTTCAGAGTTGAATTTAGACATTGTCAAGCAGAGACCAGCTCGTTTTTGGACATAAACGCTTTATAAAAGCCATTGTTTCAATTGACTTTTTACAAAATCTTACCTTGCCCCCACTAAATTTATGACCTCACTAAATTTAGAACTATCTCAATTAGCAAAATAACTTTGAAGATAAATAAGTACACTTTAACTATATTAGGTGAGCCCAAAAAGTCACAAAAGACACCAAAAGAACTAGTGTCTGAAAAAATATATTTTTATGTAAAAGACGAAAAAGGCAATAAGTTTGCTTTGCTGGTAAATGGGGAATATTTTGCATCAGGGATTCAATCAATAGCGGAGTATTCTTCAACAATAGTTAATGAAGTTTCATTTCCTATTCAGGCATTAATAAGAGTTTTACCCGTAAAAAATGAATTTAATGAGTGGGCTAGTGTTCCATTAGTCATACGCAAAAAAACTGCTAGCAAGGCGTCTCATCCAGGAGAGTGGATGAATATTTCAGAAATATATATTTTAATCCGCGAGATAAGCACTAAACTGCCAGTTTTTTTTGATGGTGTGGAAATAAATTTTCCTCTCGAACAAGTAGATGCAAATATAGGGAATTGGTCAAATCCAAATAATATGGGAATGCTAGTGACAGGAGATAATATCGGATCGTATAGTGGAGTATATTTTTTTGCAAGGCCTAATGGTGAGATATTCTATATTGGTAAAGCAGCTAGTTTACATCACAGAATTTGGGATCATGTGAAAACTCCAGTTACGCTCTCTGATGGTAACAAAGTTTATCCAAAGCATGGATTTCGCTGTAGCACTTCAGTAGACGAAATTGAGTCTATAGCGTCGGGGAAATCTTTGTTAGGAGTTGCTACAATATCTGATCCTGACTTAGTCTCATTTATTGAGGTTTACCTTCATACTGCTCATATTAAAAAACATGGAAAACTACCCTCCCTTAATAAGCAAATAGGATAGTAATGCCTAACAAGCGCAACCAGACCGACATCATGTACTACGCGTTATATGATTTCCAGTGGAGTCATCTATGCTAGCTGTAATTAAACGGTTGTTAAATGTAATTAGTTTTGTTGCATTGTTAGCTTTGGCATTATTTAGCTGGATGATGATAACAGGTTCTATCGCGAATTGGGTCGTGTTCACTGAAGTAAATTTAATTCCACTAGCTTTAGCATTTATTTGTATTTTAATCGTTAACTATTTGGCTTTTGGCAAAGTAACTATTTGGCATCAGCATATTAAATAACAATATTCAAGAAATTAAACAAGCAAACAGAATTAAGATTATCTATATATTTAACTTTATTAATTATCGGCCGTTATGACTAAATACTTGCAACACCTTACATGCTGTACAGAGTAAAACTATTAATTTATAATAATTTTTCTATGTTGATCTGCTTTGCGAAGCAACAATGTATTTATTGCAGTGCAGCGTTATACATTCTATATTCTAAAAAAAAGTCAAAATAACAATAAAGTTAACAGAAGGTTAAGGCTTAAATTTGTTGAAATATGCGACTAAAAAAGAAGAATTGGCTAAAACGATTGAGATGCTTAGCATTCTATTTAAGGTCAATAAAACAGACATTCGACCTAAGAGAGCATTCCAATATTTTGTATGTTTTATTTTTCTATTTGCATCTTTACAGCATTCACCAGATAGACAAATTGAAGCGTGGACAGTAAACGCCATCATTCCAAAACTGAGACTTGTAACCGAAAAGAAAATAGAACAGAAGCTATAGTATTTTTAAATTAAGTAAATTTATTCAAAACAGCTTATCTCGCCATATTTTAATCCTCATCCAGACCTTTTACATCCACAAGCATAAAAAAAACAGACCGTTTAGGCCTGTTTCGATTAGTCACCTACCCAATATCACTTAGTAAGCAACGCTAATACGTTGATTAACATGCTTAGCATTTTCGGCTTCATCAAGCATGGCTTTGGCATAATCCACTACTGATACTCGGCTTTGGCCTAGTGCATCGGTAAAAAATTCGTTGCCGCCCATACGGTATTGGCCTTCTGACTCGCCAGGGAAAATAATCGCTGCGGGGCTAACATAAGTCCACTCGATAGCAGAATCTGTATCACGGAACACAGCTAGTGCCTCACCTTGGGCGATGGCTTCGGCTTTATAATCTGCAGGAAACTCTGGTGTTGACACTAACGTCACGCCTGGTGCGACTTCTAAACTACCTGCACCGCCAACCCATAACAAACGCGGCGTGCCCGCTTTAGGCAAGTGTTGCAATAATTGCTTAGCGGTTTGAGAAACTACTTCATGGTTTTGTGCGGTGCGGCCACCGATTGACGCTATAACAACATCAACATCGGCAAATGCGCTAGCGATGGCATCGCTTGTCATCGTGGTTAAATCAAGCGTACGTACGGCCACATCTTGAGTGACTTTGCTGGCGTCGCGCACTACGGCAATCACTTCATGGCCTCGGCTTATCGCTTGTTGCATGATAGTGCCACCAATCCAACCTGTTGCGCCTAATACTGCTAATTTCATTTTGTGTCTCGCTCTATTAATTATCAATGGAGCTAGTTTAGTGGGTAATCTTTTAGAGATAAATATCGATAATTGCGCTTAATTGTTTCATTTAAAGATACAAAGTAAGATGTAAAATCATTACGTAATTGTGTCCTTAAAAGCAATCTAAACCGCAGGCTAGTGCGTATCTAATGGCTCATTCATCATGAGATTTTGGCGCCATGCCCGACACAATCAAACAAGCTATTAATATTGTCTGGTTTAAACGCGACTTGCGCTTGTCTGATCATCAACCGCTCGTCGATGCGTTTAACCACAATTTACCCTGCTTGCTCATTTACACCTTTGAGCCATTTATGCTGGCTGACTCGCATTATAATGAACGCCATTGGCGCTTTGTGTGGCAGTCGCTGCAAGATATGAATCAACAACTGCTCCGATTTAACGGACAGGTGTATATGTTCAGTATGCCGATGATTGACTTACTAGATGAGATATCCCAAACATTTGAAATTAAGAATATTTATAGTCATCAAGAGATAGGTTTACACAACAGCTTTGAACGCGATAAAACGGTTGCTCGCTGGTGTAATCAACAGCAAGTTAATTGGCAGCAGTCGCCTACTGGAGCTGTAGTTCGCGGCCGAAAAAATCGTCAGGCATGGGATCAGCACTGGCAACAAGTAATGAACAGCCCTATTGCCATCCCCAACTGGCAACAATGTCAGTTACAAAAACTCGATAACTATCAAGAGCCGACTCTTGATCATGCCATCATTACACACCATGGTCAGTTTCAAATAGGTGGCCCCAAAGCAGCCAGAACAATACTGAGCAGTTTTTTAACCCTTCGGGGTAAAGACTATCAACGCAGCATTTCAAGCCCGAGCTTAAGTCGGACTCATTGTTCACGCTTATCGCCTTATTTAGCATGGGGAAACATCAGTCTAAAGCAGGTATATCAAGCGACATTAACACGTTATAACCAGGTGCAAACCAGCAATAAAGCGTGGAGAAAACCGTTATTGGCGATGATGTCTCGTTTACATTGGCATTGCCATTTTATGCAAAAATTTGAAAGCCAATGCAGCATGGAATTTACCCCGGTTAACCCTGGGTATGTTGATTATCCCTACCGTACCGACGACAAAGTGCAGCAAGATATTCAACGCTGGGCTGACGGCCAAACGGGGATCCCTATTATCGATGCCTGTATGCGTTGTTTAAAAAAAACCGGCTATATCAACTTTAGAATGCGCGCCATGCTAGTCAGCTTTGTGACTCACCATCTCAATATTGCCTGGCAGCATGCCAGCTTACCGCTAGCCAATTATTTTCTCGATTTCGAACCCGGCATCCATTATCCGCAACTGCAAATGCAAGCCTCGGTCACAGGTATTAACACCATAAGGTTATATAACCCCGTAAAGCAGTCACAGGACCAAGACCCACGCGGTGAGTTTATTCGATTGTGGTGCCCAGAGCTCACCAATTTACCCAATGAGTATATTCATCAACCTTGGCAACAACCGCCTATGGAAGCGATTTTTAACGACATTATCTTAGGTCGAGACTATCCAGAGCCAATGATTGATTTAACTCAAGCATCACAAACTGCCCGCGATCGTTTATGGTCGTATCGCGAACAACCTCAAGTTAAACAGCATATTTCTGCGGTATTAATCCGTCATGTACGCCCAAAGCCCAAACAGAAGAAGGCTCGCCATGACACATAAAAAACCGCATTTAACCCATAAAATCTGTTTGGTATGCCAACGCCCTTTTGCATGGCGTAAAAAATGGGCCAAAGATTGGGACAACGTTAAATATTGTTCTGAACACTGTCGCCGACATAAATCTGAATAAAGGTAATCACCATGACGACGCTTTACACCCATGTTTCACCAACATTATTGCCGCAAACCAGCACATTGAGACTCATCTTGGGCGATCAACTTAATGCGTCACACTCCTGGTTTAAACAAGTCGATCCTAATGTGGTGTATTTGATTGCCGAGTTGGGACAAGAAGCAAGCTACGTCACTCATCATGTGCAAAAGGTCTGCGCCTTTTTTGCCTCTATGGCGCAATTTGCACAGGCCTTAGCCAAGAGTGGTCATCAAGTGATGTACCTAACATTAGATGACACCCAGCACTATGCAGATCTCCCTGCATTACTTGAAAATATCACCACAACCCAGCAACTGACGATATTTGAATATCAACAGCCTGATGAATATCGCTTAGCGCAACAATTGAGTGAACTCGCACTGCCAAAGGTGACTAAAAACAGCTATGACACAGAACATTTCTTACTGCCATTTGACGATATTCAGCGCGAATTCACACCGAATAAACATGTGAAAATGGAGTTTTTTTATCGACGCATGCGCAAACGCTTTAATGTATTAATGCAAGAGGGTGAACCATTAGGTGACCAGTGGAATTTTGACCAGCAAAACCGTGCGAGCTTTAAAAAGAATGACCTTGCTGATGTTCCTGCGCCCTTGGTATTTGCTAACGATGTCAGTGATATTTTAGCCCGCCTTAAGCGCCATAACATCAACACCATAGGCAAGGCAGAAAGCCAATTGTTATGGCCAGTGAATCGACGCCAATCGCGTGAGTTACTCGACTATTTTTGCCAGCACTTATTGATCCGCTTTGGTCATTTCCAAGATGCGATGACCGAAAATAGCCGTGCGGATTGGAGCTTATATCATTCAAGGCTATCGTTTGCGCTTAACGCTAAAATTATTTCCCCCAGTGAAGTGATTAATAAAGTCATCGCGCATTGGCAAGCGCATCAACATGATATTTCACTGGCTCAAGTTGAAGGTTTTGTTAGGCAAATACTTGGCTGGCGTGAATATGTCCGCGGTATTTATTGGTGCAATATGCCCAACTACGCCACTAAAAATGCCTTACAAGCACAGCGGCCGCTGCCAGGGTATTTTTGGACCGCCAACACCAAGATGAATTGCATGCACCACGCCATAAAACAGTCGCTCGATTATGCCTATGCCCACCATATTCAAAGATTGATGGTGACTGGCTGCTTTAGTTTACTCGCGGGTATCAATCCAGATGAAGTCGACCACTGGTATTTAGGCATTTACATTGATGCCATCGAATGGGTCGAAATGCCCAATACGCGCGGGATGACTCAATTTGCTGACGGCGGAATTGTGGCCACAAAACCTTATGCCGCCAGCGGTAACTATTTAAACAAAATGAGCGACTATTGCAAAAGCTGCCATTACAATGTCAAACTCAAGACAGAACATAACGCCTGCCCATTCAACAGTTTATATTGGCATTTTATTCAGCGGCATCAAGACCAATTTAAACGTAACCCTCGCATGGCAATGGTATATAAAAACTGGCAAAAAATGGATGTGCACACGCAACAGGCCATTATTAACAAAGCCGATAGCCTATTGGAAAATATAGAAAACTTATAACCTTTAGCTGTCGCGACAGGATGATTTTATGGACAAAATATCTGCTATACGCAGCTTTGTTGAAGTGGCCAGTTGTGGCAGCTTTACCCAAGCGGCCGAGCAACTTGGCTTAAGCCGTTTACAAGTGTCGCGCCATATCAAAGAAGTTGAACAATGGTTAGCGTTGCGATTATTACATCGCACGACTCGCCGAGTTAGCCTCACCCTACAGGGCGAAGAAGCGCTTAATTACTGCCAACGGATTTTAAGTGAAGTGACGGCGATGGAAAGTCGCGCCAACAGCCACAATAATGAACTGGTTGGCAGTATTCGTATCGCCTCGCCCATTGGACTTGGGCAACACAAACTGTATGACGTAGTTGAGGCTTTTTGCCAGCAACATCCTCAGGTTAATATTCAGCTGTTACTGTCGGATAATGTCTCGCAATTGGTGAATGACAGAGTCGATATTGCGCTGCGTTATACCCACCAGCCTGATGAAAGCTTAATCGCCAGACGCTTAATGCATATCGACAATGTGGTTTGCGCATCCCCTGACTATCTCGCCAAACATTCGACCATATTGTCAGCTAATGACTTATTACAACACAACTGTTTACGCCACTCGAGCCAACCACGTTGGGAGATAATCGATGAGTCTCGAACCTGTTTACTTGATGTGAGCGGTAATTTACAGGCCAATGACATGGGTGTATTAATCAATGCGGCATTACGCGGCAATGGTATTGTGTGCTTGCCGACCGATTTAGCTAATCACTATCTTGAACAAGGTGAATTGCTTGAAGTGCTGCCCAACACCACTGCGCCGGGTAAGACGTTGTGGGCGGTTTATTTGTCGCGCAGCTACCAGCAAACCGTCGTCAGAGCCTTTATCGACTTTACCGCCAATGCTTGGCAGCAAGACATTAAAAAATGGCAAGCAAGCTAAATTGAATGATTATGTGATTGAATGAGTAATCGCCACTATTTAGCACTTTCAAATTAGCACTTTCAAATTAGTACTTTCAAATTAGTACTCTCTGTTTAATACTCTCTGTTTAATACTCTCGATTCAGTACTTTCTATTTAAGAAGCACTACTCTATAAGCCCTAATGGATAAGTCCTACTGAATAAGCTCTAACGAATAGGCCCTAATGAATAGGCCCTAACGAATAATATCCAGTAATAATTGTTGTAATTGTTGTGGTTGATCAAGGCTGGCATCGTGACCACAGTCGTCTATTTTGTGTAATTGTGTTTGATAAAATACCGCTAACTGTTCGCTACATTTTGGATGGGCAAGTTTGTCTTGATTAGCGACAATCACGCTAACCGGTATGTCATTCAATACTGGACAGTGAAAACGGGCTGAGGCGTACAATTGGCGTAGCCCATTAATAAATGATGTATGGCATTGCAATCTCAGTATGCTCCAAGCATTAATCACGTCAATACTCTGGCCAAAATGCCTGCTGGTAAAATCTAATACCGTTGCCTCTAGCCAATGACTTTTGTCTGTATCAATACTGTTCGACAAGCTGGCGCGTAAAGCCCGAGTGAACACAGCCCCCAATGACCTCATTAACTCCAAGCATTGGAATCGTTTATACCAAGGTGACAAGTTGGCCGCACTGCTGTTAATTAACACCACATGCTGAACTCGCGAGCGACACTGCGCCGCCATCGTTAAGGCCAACATTCCTCCCATAGACAACCCAACCAATACTAACTTAACTTGGCTTGGTAGCATGCCCTGTTTTAGCAAGGCGTCATCGATTTGTTGCCACACCGCATCACAATAATCCTGCATTTCACCAGGGCTAGACTGATTAACTAACAGGCCGTTACCCGGTAAATCGACGCTAATAACATTCACCGCTTGTTGAGCTAAACGCTGATCAAAACCATACCAATGGCGGCTATCGCGCATTAATCCTCTAAGCAAAACCAAGGTGGTCATCGTTTATCCTCACTTAGCTTTTTTTAGTCCAGAAGCGATTCGCTTGTTGAGTCAACTGCGTCAGCTGTTTAGGCTTTATTTGTTCAATAATTTGTGCATAAGCTGCATCGATAATGAACTGCATTAATACCACGTGACGCCTTAAAATACGTTGATGTCGATGTGTTTTCTGCGGATTAAAATAGCCGGGGAAATTAAATAGTTGACGTGGATTTTTACGCACCCAGGCCCACGAGCCCATTTCTAACGTTAATGGAATAAACGGTTTTTCGCTGATATTACTCGCCACTAAGTAATCCCAAATATCGCCATGAGTCCGATAAAAATGACTTTGTGGCGCTAACCGATAATGGCCGTGGTGAGGGTAACCTTTTTCGAATAATTGCATTAAATGATAAATATAACCTATGCCTGCAAACGGTTGCCGAGTATGCGCATGAGGAAACCACAGATGGTCTAGCAAACCAAAACCAGAATGAGCATCTAAGGCAATAACACTGCTACTTTGTTGCTGTAATTGTTGCACATAGTTTACTAATGCTTGGGTTTCTAGCTCCATACCATTTTGACCACGGTACCAAGGCAAGCGCGGCGAGAGTCGCTGACCACCAACAAGAAAGGTCACGTCTTCGTCTGAATCAATCGGTGCATTACGCATTAAATCAACATTGTTGCCATTGCCTCGGCTACCACGCAAAAAGCCTACCGGATTCACCACAGGTACAAAAGCTAGACGCACGTGTTTGAGTAATTGCTGTAAATGAGTATCCCAAGGTAGTCGATTGAGTAAGCTGTCTAAAAAGGCCAACACCACTTGTGCACCAATACGCTCCACACCATGCACCCCACCAACAAATAACACCGTAGGGCAAGGTTGCTGTTGTTGCCCAAGCTCAATGGCGGTTACCGATAATTTTTCACCACGATAATATAAATTCGCCAGGGACTTATGCCTAAATTGATGCTGATGCTGGGCAATTAAGCGCTTTAAGGTGTCGATCTCGAAAGAATGCTCAAAAGAAAACTTAGCCATTAGCCACTTTTTACGGTCACAAAAATGATCTTAATAAGGTAACCAGTAATTAAGACAAGTTCATGACAACAGAGTGAAAACACTTAGTTCACACACTGCTTAACAATGTTTACATAAAGTAAACAAATCAATGTAGATCATATATTTAGAAATCAATTATTGGCTTTGGTGACTCCTCTCACATTAGCCCTTAAGCAGAACTTTTATCATTATTGATAGAAAATAAAACACTGTAGGCATCCTCTATGAGTACAATTGAATCAATCACTTTAATGCTAGCCTTGGTATATAGCACCAGCTTACTGTATTGGGGTGGCAAAAAATGGGGCGCATTGGTCAGCGGGGCATTATTGCTCGGCGCGACTCTTGCTAGCTTTTTCTGGCCACTTTTACTTATATTGTTGGGCGCGGTATTAGTTGTTACCGCAATAGGGCAATATCAACCTGCGTTTGCCAATGCAGAAGGCAGACCCAATGCTGTACGTGAGATTTGCCAACATTTCTTTGCCCTTTCGATGTTATTGGTTGGCGTGCAATATGCCATCAATGCAGGATTATTGTATGCCGGAGAAACCCCCTGGTTAATGAGACCGGATGTCGGTGATGCATTTTTGCCTATTGCGGGCGGCATAGAGCTCAAAGCTATTTTAACTCTCGGACTGTGGGATCAAAACCACCCTGCTGCGGTAGTGATGTTATGTGTCGTATTGATCACTGGTGTAGTGTGTAAACGAGCATTTTGTGGTTGGGCTTGTCCGTTAGGATTAGCCGGTGAGTATCTTTATAAACTGAGAAAACGTGTTATTCACGCAGAGTTATTACCGCCTGCGTGGGTAGACTGGCCACTCAGAATGGTTAAATACCTATTATTAGCGGCACTGCTTTATTTGGTTATTTCTATGCCATCGGCAAGCATTCCACACTACCTATCAGGTAATTACCACAAAGTGGCTGACTTAAAAATGGCAGTATTTTTTATGATGCCGTCAATGGTTGCCTTAATCGGTTTTGGAATGATCTTTGCCTTAGCAGCATGGCGTCGCCAAGGTTTTTGCCGTTACATTTGCCCTTATGGCGCATTGCTAGGTATTGTAAGTTTTCTAAGTCCGTTTAAAATTCGCCGTAATACTCAGCATTGTTTAATTGAAACTAAAGGCATGAGTTGTGATAAGTGCACCCGTGCTTGTCCTGCCAATATATCGGTGCATACTCAAAAAAATATCCACTCAGACGAATGCCAAGCTTGCATGCGTTGTGTATCTGCTTGCCCTAAAAAACAGGCGTTGCAATTTAGCACTCGTAATGGCATTCCGCTTTCTGCCAGAGGGTTACTCATTGTGTTACTGACTATAATGTTTATGTTACCGCTGTTTGCTTACGTAAGTGGCTACTGGCACAGTCAAACACCTAACGATATAAAAATAGAACTGATTCAGAAACTGGACCGCATTGGTCATTAATTTACATTTTCAAATGGGCAACAAAAAGGGCTGCACAATGCAGCCCTTCTATTAATTAACAATTACCACAATCATTAGCTTACTGAGTAGTAATCACTTTGCGTTTATTGTGCGCAATAATCAGCGCAATAAGACATATTACACCTACAACAATACCCACTGGCTGGCTCAGCTGTTGCGGCAAACCAAAACCAATACCTGCAGTCATGATGTACGACACAGTCACACAAGTACCAATAATCGCTGGAATGCTGACAATCCAATGGAAGGTACCACGATCAAACAAATACTTAGTCGCAAGCCACAATACGCTAGTTGAGAGCAACATATTTGAGAATGCGAAATAACGCCAGATTAGGGTGAAGTCAATCTTAGTCATAAAATAAGCAATAATCAGAATCGGAATGGCAACCAGTAAACGGTTTCTGACACTTTGCGGAATTTTAAACGCATCGATAATAGTTAAACGTAATGCTCTAAACGCAGTGTCACCAGAGGTAATAGGGAAAACCGCAACCGCGATAATCGCCATAACACCACCTGCTACACCTAGGTAAGTGGTCGCCACTTGGTTAACAACCATACCAGGACCGCCTATATCGAGAACACTCTTAAGTTCGATATAACCACCAGGGAAAGCCGCAATACCTGCAGTAGCCCACACACATGCCACGACACCTTCTGCTACCATGGCACCATAGTAAACTGGACGAATGTATTTTTCGTTAGTTAAACAACGCGCCATAATCGGTGCTTGAGTTGAATGGAATCCACTGATTGCGCCACAGGTAATAGTGACAAACAATAATGGCCATACAGGTAGCCCACTTGGGTTCGGCTCTAATAAGTCATTGTTATAATGGCTATGATCAAAATAAGCAAAGATACTGTCAATAGTCGGTAGTTGCGGCGCATGGATTAGCAATGCAACAGCAATAGAGGTTGTCATCACAATCATTAATAAACCAAATGCTGGATACAGTTTGGTAATGATTTTATCGATTGGTAACAACGTCGCGAGAAAGTAATAACCCAAAATCAGTAATACCCAAAAGGTATTATTACTCAAAAAAGTGTCTTTAAAATAATCTAAGTTACTTAACAGCCCTGCTGGGCTCATGATAAATACTACACCAACGAAGAAGAGTAGCATGGCAGTAAATATCAACATGGCACCTTTAAAGTACACATTGAAATAATGGCCAGCAATTTCAGGTAAACTTTTACCGTCTTCTTTTATACTCATTACACCAGAGAAGTAATCGTGAACTGCGCCACCGAGTACATTACCAATCACAATCCAAACCAGTGCTATCGGGCCATATAATGCACCTAAAATTGGCCCAAATATCGGTCCGACACCGGCGATATTAAGAAATTGAATTAAGAACGCTTTAACCGGATGAACGGGTACATAGTCAACGCCATCATTAAATCGTTCTTGAGGGGTTTTAACTTTAGGGTCAATACCTGCTTGTCGCTCAACGAACGGGCTGTAAAACTTGTACCCGAGCAATAGTAGCCCGATACAAATGAGGAAAATCAGCATATTATTGTCATCCAATTATTTATAGGAATATATTCAATGTCGAGTTTGTTTCAGTTAGCTTTCTAGGTCAAGCAACCGGGTGTTATACCAAAGTAGGGATTGCTACCAGTTACTTTCCGTGCATATATACTCACTTTAGCGATAAACTATAACCCTGTTAATGGCTTACCCCAACTTCACTATAATTAGCTATTTAATTACCCATATCCACACATCAAAAAAATTCAAACATAATCACTTTTAACTCACCAGTGGCTTGTAAACTTACACATCCCCATATACTAAAAATGGTTAATTACCCTTTGTAACACCTAAGATAATTACACCATCACGAATATATCACCTCAAACACATCTTTATAGGTGGGAAGTTAAGTAGCCTGAAATTGAGGTAACAAACACGATTGAATCACCATGTGAACAACCCAAACATCCGCTTACTGGTTCATCTGTTTATTCGTCTATTCGTTTATTCGTCTATTCGTCTATTCGTCTATTCGTCTATTCGTCTATTCGTCTATTCGTCTATTCGTCTATTCGTCTATTC